>NZ_LIQX01000480.1 GCF_001418475.1 Streptomyces ossamyceticus
GCGTACGCCGTCGGGGCCGCCTGTCTGCTCGCCGCGGCGGCCCCGACGGCGTACGCCACCCTCGCCGACGACGTCTCCTCCGGTCCCGTCGTGGCGCCCGGGCGCGGGGCCCCCTACATCGAGACCCGGCTGTTCTTCGGCACGGAGCGGCCCGACGGTGGCCCGACCGTCACCGACGAGGAGTTCATGGACTTCGTCGACCAGGAGGTCACACCCGGCTTCCCGGACGGGCTCACCGTGCAGCAGGGGCGCGGCCAGTGGCGCGACGCGAACGGCGTCATCGAGACGGAGCGGTCGTACGAGCTGACTCTGCTGTACCCGGTGTCGGCCGCCACCGCCGGCGACCGGAAGATCGAGGAGATCCGCGTCGACTACCGGAAGGCCTTCGGTCAGGAGGCGGTGGCCAGGGTGGACGACCGCACACGCGTCGACTTCTGAGGCAGCCCCTCCGGAGGGGGGCGGTCGTCACAGCCCTCCGCTCTGGTGCCGGAAAACTATCAGAGCTAGTTTTTGGTGCGAAGCACTCGGCGGCGCACTGGAAGGCACCACGATGAAGGCACACGACGGCATGTACATCGGCGGCGACTGGCGGCCCGCCGCCGGCACCGACACGATCGAGGTGGTGAACCCGGTCGACGAGCAGGTGATCGGCCGGGTCCCCGCCGGCACCGCCGAGGACGTCGACGCCGCCGTACACGCCGCACGGGCGGCCCTGCCGGGCTGGGCCGCCACGCCGCCCGCGGAGCGCGGCGCGGTGATCGGCGCGCTGCGGGACGCGCTCGCCGCGCGCCGGGAGGAGATCGCCGAGACGGTGACGGCGGAGCTCGGCTCGCCGCTGCCGTTCTCGCAGAAGGTGCACGCCGACCTGCCGATCGCGGTCGCGGGCTCGTACGCCGAACTGGCCGCGACGCACGCCTTCGAGGAGAAGGTCGGCAACTCGACCGTGTTCCACGAGCCCATCGGCGTCGTCGGCGCGATCACCCCCTGGAACTACCCGCTGCACCAGATCGTCGCCAAGGTCGCCCCGGCGCTCGCGGCGGGCTGCACGGTCGTCCTGAAGCCCGCCGAGGACACCCCGCTCGTCGCCCAGCTGTTCGCGGAGGCCGTGCACGAGGCAGGCGTGCCCGCGGGGGTGTTCAACCTGGTCACCGGTCTCGGCGCGGTCGCCGGGCAGGCCCTCGCCGCGCACGACGGCGTCGACATGGTGTCCTTCACCGGCTCGACGGCCGTCGGCCGCGGCATCGGCGCGACCGCGGGTGCGGCGATCAAGCGGGTGGCCCTGGAGCTCGGCGGCAAGTCCGCCAACGTCATCCTCCCGAGCGCCGACCTCGCCAAGGCGGTCAACGTCGGCGTCGCCAACGTCATGTCCAACTCGGGCCAGACCTGCAGCGCCTGGACCCGGATGCTGGTGCACGCCTCGCGGTACGAGGAGGCGGTCGAGCTGGCCGCTGCCGCCGCCGCGAAGTACGGGGACCGCCTCGGCCCGCTGGTCAACGCCAAGCAGCGGGACCGGGTGCGCGGATACATCGAGAAGGGCCTCGCCGAGGGCGCCCGGCTGGCCGCCGGCGGCCCCGAATCCCCGCGCGAGCAGGGCTACTTCGTGAGGCCCACCGTCCTGGCCGACGTGACCCCCGAGATGACCGTCGCCCAGGAGGAGATCTTCGGCCCCGTGCTGTCCGTCCTCCGCTACGAGGACGAGGAGGACGCCCTGCGCATCGCCAACGGCACGGTGTACGGGCTCGCCGGTGCCGTCTGGGCGGCCGACGAGGCCGAGGCGGTGGCCTTCGCCCGCCGCATGGACACCGGCCAGGTCGACATCAACGGCGGCCGCTTCAATCCGCGGGCGCCCTTCGGTGGCTACAAGCAGTCGGGGGTGGGACGTGAACTGGGCGCCCACGGCCTGGCCGAGTACCTCCAGACCAAGTCCCTCCAGTTCTAGTCCCAGTCTCAGCGCCTGCCGGTTGTCGCTGCCGTCGCCCGTTGCCTTGCTAGGAGAGTCGTTCCGTCATGACCGTTCGAGCCGCCGTACTGCCCGCTGTCGGGGCGCCGTTGGAGATCGCCGAGATCGAGCTGCCGGAGCCCGGGCCCGGCCAGGTCCGGGTGCGGCTCGCCGCCGCCGGGGTCTGCCACTCCGACCTGTCGCTGTCCGACGGGACGATGCGGGTGCCGGTGCCCGCCGTGCTGGGCCATGAGGGCGCGGGGACGGTACTGGCCGTGGGGGAGGGCGTCACCCATGTCTCGCCCGGCGCCGGGGTCGTCCTCAACTGGGCCCCGTCTTGCGGGAGTTGCCACGCCTGCTCGCTCGGGGAGGTGTGGCTGTGCGCGAACGCGCTGGCCGGCGTGGGCAACGTGTACGCCCGGCGCGCCTCCGACGGCACGGACCTCCACCCCGGCCTGAACGTGGCCGCGTTCGCGCAGGAGACGGTGGTGGCGGCTGGGTGCGTGCTCCCCGCCCCGGACGGCATCCCGCTCACCGACGCGGCGCTCCTCGGCTGTGCCGTCCTGACCGGGTACGGGGCGGTGCACCACTCGGCGCGGGTGCGGGACGGCGAGACCGTCGCGGTGTTCGGCGCGGGCGGAGTGGGCCTCGCGGCGCTCCAGGCGGCGCGGATCGCGGGCGCCTCGCGCATCGTCGCGGTGGACGTCTCCCCGGCGAAGGAGGAACTGGCGCGAGCGGCCGGGGCCACGGACTTCGTCGTCGCCTCCGAGGACACCGTCCGCGAGATCCGGGCGCTGACCGGGAAGCAGGGGGTCGATGTCGCCGTGGAGTGCGTGGGGAGGGCGGTGACAATCCGTACGGCCTGGGAGTCCACGCGGCGGGGCGGGCGCACGACGGTCGTGGGGATCGGCGGCAAGGAGCAGCAGGTCACCTTCAACGCGCTGGAGATCTTCCACTGGGGCCGCACCCTGTCCGGCTGCGTGTACGGCAACTCCGACCCGGCGCGGGACCTGCCCATCCTGGCCGACCACGTGCGGGCCGGCCGCCTCGACCTCGGCTCACTGGTCACGGACCGCATCTCGTTGGACGACATCCCGGTCGCCTTCGACAACATGCGCGCGGGCAAGGGGGGCCGGGCGGTGGTGACGTTCTGACCGACGTACGTCGTACGTGCGGGTGCGTGGGGGTTGTTCGCGCAGTTCCCCGTCAGGGGCGCGGGGCGGTGACATATGCGGCTCCGCCGCGTGGGCGCGACAACCACGACGCACCCGTACCCGCCGACAACCACGCGCACCCCCGAGCCACGAGGCGCCCCAGAACCGAACCCACCCGTGCACAACCGTTGACCGACATACCGTCCGGTCAGTACGTTCCCCGGAACGTCCCCGCACCCATCGGAGTGTGCACGCATGGACACCGCTCCTTCTCCCCGTCCCCCGCAGCCCGACCCCCGCCACCGCCGCAAGGTCGCCACCGCCGCGGCCCTCGCCTCGGCGGTCGAGTGGTACGACTACTTCGTCTTCGGCATAGCCGCGGCCCTCGTCCTCGGCGACCTGTACTTCCCCGCCGGCAGCTCCTCCGCGGGCGTCCTCGCCGCGTTCGCCACCTTCGCCGTCGGCTTCCTGGCCCGCCCCCTCGGCGGCATCGTCGCCGGTCACCTCGGTGACAAGCGCGGCCGCAAGCCGATGCTGGTCCTGGCCCTCACCCTGATGGGCCTGGCCACCACCGGCATCGGTCTCCTTCCCACGTACGACACGATCGGGATCGCCGCTCCGGTCCTGCTCGTGCTCCTCCGGGTCGCCCAGGGCGTCGCCGTCGGCGCCCAGTGGGGCGGCGCGATGCTGCTCGCCACCGAGTACGCCCCCGAGGGCAAGCGCGGGGTGTACGGCAGCTTCGTCCAGCTCGGCGTGCCGATCGGCGTGGTGAGCGCCAACACGATGTTCCTCGTGGTGGGCGCGACCACCGACGACGCGGCGTTCACCGCCTGGGGCTGGCGCGTGCCCTTCCTGGTGGGCCTGTTCGTCCTCGTCCTCGCCTGGTACATCCACCGCCATGTGGAGGAGACCCCAGAGTTCCGGGCGGCGGAACGGAAGCTGGCGGAGCAGGAGAAGGGTGAGAAGAGCTCGCCGCTCAGGACGATCCTCCGCGGTCACCTCGGCACGGTCTTCCTCGCCGGCGGTTCCTTCGCCGTGAACACCGCGACGTTCTACATCCTCATCACCGGCGTCCTCGACTACACCACCCGCGAACTCGACATGAGGCGCGGCGCGGTCCTCGCCGTCTCGCTCTGCGTCAGCCTCACCCAGCTCGTCCTGATCCCCGCCGCCGCGGCTCTCTCCGACCGGGTCGGCCGGATCCGGATCTACGCGTTCGGTGCGGCCGGCATCGCCCTGTGGGCCGTGCCGCTGTTCCTGCTCATCGACACCCGCTCCCTGGTGTGGCTGGCCGTCGGCACCTTCGTCGCCAGTTGCTTCCTCAGCATCATGTACGGGCCGCAGGCCGCCCTGTTCGCCGAGCTGTTCACGCCCGAGATGCGGTACACGGGTGCCTCGCTCGGCTACCAGATCGCGGCGGTCCTCGGCGGTGGCCTCGCGCCGTTCCTGATGGTGCTGCTGCTGGAGGCCACCGGCACGTCGATGGCGGTGTCCGCGTACATCATCGCGCTCTCGGTGGTGGCGCTCCTGTCGATCAGGGTCCTCGCCCGCCGGGCGAGCGCGCGCACCGAGCCGGCCCCCCAGGCGTCGGAGCCGGCGGAACAGGTCGGTTAGCCGCGTCGGCCGGGCCGTGGGCGCACAGGCCCGTCCACGCCGGGCCGTGGGCGCACAGGCCCGTCCGCCCCGGCCTAGGAGGTCCGATCGCGCTCGGGTCGTGGCTCCGGAACCGTGTCCGGAGCCACGGCCACCGCGACCGCCGCGACCTCGTCCGCACCGGTCACCGCCGTGCCGTCCGCGGCACCCGGGGCCCCCGCTCCGGCCCGCGGCCGGGACCGTGAGACGGCCACACCCGCCAGGCACAGCGCGCCACCGGCCAGGGTGAGCGGCCCCGGCACCTCGTCGAGCGCCAGCCATGACATGAGGACGACCAGCGCGGGCACGGCGTACGTGGTGGCGCCCATCCGGCTCGCGGTCGTACGGGCCAGGGCGTACGCCCAGGTCGTGAACGCCAGCGCGGTCGGGAAGACGCCCAGGTAGACCATGTTGAGGGTCGCGGAGAGCGGCGCGTCGGCCGCGTCCCGCACCAGCTGCCCGGCGAACGGCAGGCACAGCACCGCGCCGACGAGACAGCCGAAGGTGGTCACCTGGAGGGCGCTCGCCGAGCCCAGCGCGGGCTTCTGCGCGACCACGCCGCCCGCGTACGCCACCGCCGCGAGCACGCACAGCACGACGCCCAGCACCGAGGCACCGCCCTCGCCGGACATCGACAGACCCACCGCGACGGCGCCCGCGAACGACACCGCCATGCCCGCGAGCAGGCGGGGCGGCATCGGATCGCCCAGCAGACGGGCGCCGAGCAGGGCGATCAGGATGGGGCCGATGTTGACGACCAGCGCGGCCGTACCCGCGTCGACCTGCTGCTCGCCCCAGTTCAGGGCGACCATGTAGAACCCGAACCAGAGCGCCCCGGACACCGCGATCCCCCGCCACGCGGCCCGTGGCGGCCGGCCCTCCCGCCGTACCGCCCAGATCAGCCCGAGCGCCACCGCCCCGGACGCGAGCCGGCCGAGCGCCAGCGCCCCCGGCGAGTACGCCTGCCCGGCGCTGCGAATGGACACGAAGGCCGACGCCCACAGCACGACGGTCACGAGGGCGGCCCCACCGGCGAGCAGCTCGGCACGACGGGCGGGACGGACCCGGGAGTTCTCAGCCATGCCCCCGAGGCTAGGCGGGCCGCCGCACGGTGGCTCGCGGTTTTCGGACGCCGAACTCGGCGGGGCCCGCCGCCCGGGTGGGGTGGAAGGACCGCGGCGTGATCAGGGCCGCTCGTGCACCACGAGCCGCGACTGCCGTCCCGCGAACGCGCCGCGCAGCGCCCGTGCCTCACGGTTGCGCTCGGCGAAGATGCCCTTCTTGTCCACGTGGACGACGAGGACGTCGTGGCTGTCGACGACCTCTGAGATGCCTCGCGTCTGGATGGTGTCCCGCCAGGCATCCGTGTTCCGGCCGAACCACTCCGGCAATCCGCAGGGCTCGGCGACGGCGTCCCAGAAGTCGTCGAGCGTCTCGATCGACCGTCCTCGCAGGTCGACCACGAGCTGGGACTCCGTCTGCTTCGCCATCGAAGCAGAGTAACCAACCTCCACCGGGCCGGTCGACGGTGCGACGAGACAGCTCTAGGATCCCTGCCGCACCACCCGTTCGTACTGTGCCGCGAGGCCCTCCAGCAGCGCGTTGAGGCCCGCTTCGAACGCTCGCTCGTCCACCTTCTCCTGCTGTTCGGCCAGCAGATGGGCCTGACCGAGATGCGGGTAGTCCGCGGGGTCGTACGCGCTCTCGTCGTCCACGAAACCCCCGGCGAACGACCCGAGGGCGGAGCCCATGATGAAGTACCGCATCAGCGCCCCGATGGACGTGGCCTGCGCCGCGGGCCACCCCGCGTCGACCATGGCGCCGAAGACCGCGTCGGCGACCCGCAGTCCGGCGGGCCGTCGGCCGGGTCCCCGCGCGAGGACGGGCACGATGTTCGGATGGTCGCGCAGCGCACCGCGGTAGGAGAGCGCCCAGTCGTGCAGCGCGGTACGCCAGTCGCGCCCGTCCTCGAACATCGACAGATCGACCTGCGCGCTCACCGAGTCGGCGACCGCCTCCAGGATCTGGTCCTTGGTGCGGAAGTGGTTGTAGAGCGACGGCCCGCTCACCCCCAGTTCGGCCGCGAGCCGCCGGGTGGACAGGGCCGCCAGCCCCTCCGTGTCGACCAGGTGCCGTGCCGTCTCCACGATGCGGTCGGTGCTCAGCAGGGGCTTGCGCGGTCGGGCCATGGCGCACATAGTAGGGGTGCGTCATTAAACTAGCAGTGATAATTAAAGGAGGGGTGAGCCGCCGTGAACCTGGAGCTCAGCGAGGAGCAGACCGCCGTCCGCCGACTCGCCCGGGACTTCGTGGAGCGCGAGATCGCCCCGCACGTCGTGGACTGGGACCGCGCCGAGAGCGTCGACCGTTCGATCGTGAAGAAGCTCGGCGACGTCGGCTTCCTCGGGCTCACCGTCGACGAGGAGTACGGCGGCTGTGGCGGCGACCACCTCGCGTACTGCCTGGTCACCGAGGAACTCGGCCGCGGTGACTCCTCCGTGCGCGGCATCGTCTCCGTCTCCCTCGGCCTGGTCGCCAAGACGATCGCGACCTGGGGGAGCGAGGAGCAGAAGAGGCGCTGGCTGCCGGGGCTGACGGCGGGGGAGTACGTCGGGTGCTTCGGCCTCACCGAGCCCGGCACCGGCTCCGACGCCGGCAACCTCGCCACCCGCGCGGTCCGCGACGGCGACCACTACGTCCTCGACGGCACCAAGATGTTCATCACCAACGGCACCTGGGCCGATGTCGTCCTTCTCTTCGCCCGCTCCACCGACGCTCCCGGCCACAAGGGCGTCACCGCGTTCCTCGTCCCCACCGACACCCCCGGCCTGGCCCGCCGCACCGTCCACGGCAAGCTGGGCCTGCGCGGCCAGGCCACCGCCGAACTGGTCCTGGAGGGTGTCCGCGTCCCCGCCTCCGCGGTGCTCGGCCCGGAGGGCAAGGGCTTCACCGTCGCCATGTCGGCGCTCGCCAAGGGCCGGATGTCGGTCGCCGCGGGCTGCGTCGGCATCGCCCAGGCCGCGCTGGACGCGGCGGTCCGGTACGCGGGCGAGCGCGAGCAGTTCGGCAGTCCGATCGCCCACCACCAGCTCGTCCAGGAACTCCTCAGCGACATCGCGGTCGACGTGGACGCCGCCCGGCTGCTGACCTGGCGCGTCGCCGACCTCGTCGACCGGGGCCTGCCCTTCGCCACCGAGGCGAGCAAGGCCAAACTGTTCGCCTCCGAGGCCGCCGTCCGCGCCGCGAACAACGCCCTCCAGGTCTTCGGCGGCTACGGCTACATCGACGAGTACCCGGTCGGCAAACTCCTGCGCGACGCCCGCGTGATGACCCTGTACGAGGGCACCAGCCAGATCCAGAAGCTCCTCATCGGGCGGGCGCTGACCGGGGTGTCGGCGTTCTGAGCGCCGCGGGCCGCGGGAGTTCTGAGTACCGGGTGCGGTCCCGGACTGAGTATCCGGACGGATGTGGCGCGCCCCACATCCGTCGACCCTGGTCCCCATGAGTGAGACACCGGTCAAGCAGCAGAACACGGCCGCCTTCTACGGGCAGGCCGTCGCGTCGTTCGCCGTCGCCATGGCGGCCACCGGCGTCGGCATCTACAACCTGGACGCCGACGTCTGGGTCCGCGCCTTCCTCGCCATCGCGGTCCTGTACCTCGTGACCTCGGCGTTCACCCTGTCCAAGGTGATCCGCGACCGGCAGGAGGCCGGGCAGATCGTCAGCCGGGTCGACCAGGCCAGGCTGGAGAAGCTCCTCGCCGAGCACGACCCCTTCGAGAAGCTCTGACGCCCCGCACCGCCGTGCGCGCCGGGCGCCCGGCTGCTCGCCCCGCACGGTCGCGTCCCGCCCGCTCACCCCGCTGAGCGGGCACTCTAAGCGCTCGCTCACCTTCGGCGGTATGGTGGTGCCCAGCCACGGGAAGGGGCGAACGATCGATGAGTACGGCGGAGGAGACGGCCGGCGGCGAGCCGCAGCCGTGGGGCGAGGTCAGCCCGGACGCGGCCCGACGGCTGCTGGTGGCCGCCGTGGAGGCCTTCGCCGAGCGCGGCTACCACGCCACGACCACCCGTGACATCGCGGGCCGCGCCGGCATGAGCCCGGCCGCGCTCTACATCCACTACAAGACCAAGGAAGAGCTGCTCCACCGGATCAGCCGCATCGGCCACGAGAAGGCCCTCGACGTCCTGCGCACCGCCGCCGACTCCGAGGGCACCCCGGCCGACCGCCTCGCCGAGGCGGTCCGCTCCTTCGTCCGCTGGCACGCCGGGCAGCACACCGTCGCCCGTGTCGTGCAGTACGAACTCGACGCGCTGGGCCCCGACGCCCGCGCCGAGATCGTCGCCCTGCGCCGCCAGAACGACGCCGAGGTCCGCCGGATCATCCAGGACGGCGTCGCCGCCGGCGACTTCGACGTGCCCGACGTCAAGGGCACCACGGTGGCCGTCCTCTCCCTGTGCATCGACGTGGCCCGCTGGTTCAACGTCAACGGCCCGCGCACCCCCGACGAGGTGGGCGCCCTCTACGCCGACCTCGTCCTGCGCATGGTGCGCGCCACGAAGTAGGTACGCCCCCTCACGTCACGAGCCCGGCAGCTCCCCCGTCCAGCCGGATGCGGTGACCGGCGGCGAAGCGGTTGGCGGTGTCGGGGGCCCTCACCTCGACCTCGTGGACCTCACCCGGAACGAGCGGCTCCGGCCGCTCGGGGGAATGCCGGAAACGGCAGCGGACGATGCCGTCGGTGAGGTTCATCGCGGAGCCGTGCGGATAGTCGGCGTTCGGCGGGTGGACGTCGATCAGCTTGACGGTGAAGTCGGTGTCCGGGGCCGTGCTGGACACGTGGAGCCTCGCCCACACCGGGCCGGCCAGCACCACGTCCCGTTCCAGGGGCGGGGTGCTGAGGCTGATCACGTCCGGGCGGGAGTCCAGCGGCAGATACGGCGCACGCGCCCCGAACGCCCGAGCGTCCGGCGCGTTCTGGTCGTACGCCCCACCGGTCATCACCGGCTCTCCCGAGGTGACCTGGCCCCCCATGGTGGGGACCGGGTCACGGGGCGCCGACTGGCCACCCGGTCGCCCGCGGACCTGCTCACCCGGTTGCTCCCGACGGCCGTCCGGGTGTGGCCGGGGGAGCGGGTACGGCTGGACAAGCCGCAGATCGACGAGGTGAAGGTGGCCCCGTCGTGCTTGTTCCTTCTGCTCGGGTGTGGCCCCATCTGACGGTCAAGGTACGAACACGCGTCGTGCGTGGTGGTCCAGTACCCGGCCCAGGGCACCGCCCCCGCCGACCAGCTGAGCCTGCGGGACCTGCGGGACCTGCGGGACCGGTTGATGGCACTGACCTCGCCCGCACGGATGGAGCTGTGCCGGCATCTGCTGGGCGAGCCCATCACCACCTCGGAGCTCGCCGCCCGGCTCGGCTCCACCGAACCCCAGGTCTCGCGGGCCCTGCGCACCCTGCGGGACGCCGGTCGGGTGCGCTCCACCCGCGACGGCAAGCTCGTACGCCACCGGCTCGCCACGGACGTCGTCCGGCGCCTGGGCGACGACGTCCTCGCCACCGTGGCCGGATGACCGACGGCATGGTTCGGCGCAATCTTCGAAACATTCGAAGAGTATGAGTCGGACTTTTGATCTTCGCATTTCGAGGTCTTGAGGAAAGCATTTCTTCTGGGTGGTATCAACCGCTTCTGAGCAGGTAGTACGGCACTTCTTTGGTCAATTCCGCAGGGCGAATGTTTCGGAATCATTGCCGAAACCATTGACAGTTGACAGGGTCAGCTCAACACTCCCCCGTGACAGGGCCCCACGAGAGGGAGGAAGCACGCCAGATGAACGACGCACCCGCACCCGTGCCCGGCACCCCCAGCCGCAGGCTGTTCCTCGGCGGCGTCGGCGCCACCGCGCTGGCCGCCGCGACCACGCTCGCACTGCCCGGCACCGCCCACGCCGACACGGTCGTCACCAGCAACCAGACCGGTACCAACAGCGGTTTCTACTACTCGTTCTGGACCGACTCCCCGGGCTCCGTCTCCATGACGCTGGCCAACGGGGGCGCCTACCGGACCTCCTGGCGCAACACCGGCAACTTCGTCTGCGGCAAGGGCTGGAGCAACGGCTCCCGCAGGACGGTGACCTACTCGGGCAGCTTCAACCCGTCGGGCAACGCGTACCTGTGTCTCTACGGCTGGACGTCCAACCCGCTCGTCGAGTACTACATCGTCGACAACTGGGGCACCTACCGGCCCACGGGAACCTACCGGGGCACGGTCAACAGCGACGGCGGCACGTACGACATCTACCGGACGACGCGGTACAACGCCCCGTCCGTCGAGGGCAACCGCACCTTCGATCAGTACTGGAGCGTCCGTCAGCAGAGGCGGACCGGCGGCAGCATCACCACCGGCAACCACTTCGACGCCTGGGGCCGTGCCGGCATGCCCCTGGGCAACTTCCGCTACTACATGATCATGGCGACGGAGGGCTATCAGAGCAGCGGCAACTCCAGCATCACGGTGGGCGGTTGACGATGACCGTTCCGTTCCCCGCACCGTCGACGGCGCGTCCGTCGGCCCGGCCCTCCCGACCCCGGTCCTTACGTTCCCTGGTGGCGCTCCCGGCCGCCGTCGTGATGGCCGCCGTGGGCGCCCTCACCGCCGGCGCCGCCGCACCGGCGGGGGCCGCCGGGGCAGCCGCCTGCAACGGGTACGTCGGACTCACCTTCGACGACGGCCCGACCGGCAATACCTCGACCCTCCTCAACGCGCTGCGCCAGAACGGGCTGCGGGCCACGATGTTCAACACGGGCCAGAACGCGGCGGCCAACCCGGCCCAGGTCCGCGCCCAGGTGTCCGCCGGAATGTGGGTGGCCAACCACAGCTACACGCACCCGTATCTGACCCGGCTCTCCACGGCGCAGATCGACTCGGAGCTCGCCCGCACCCAGCAGGCCGTCGCGAACGCGGGCGGCGGCACTCCGCAGTTGTTCCGGCCGCCGTACGGGGACACCAACGCGACGGTGAAGTCCGTCGCGGCCCGGCGGGGCCTGACCGAGATCCTGTGGAACATCGACTCGCAGGACTGGAACAACGCCAGCGCGGACGCGATCGTGCAGTCCGTCGGCCGGCTCACCAACGGGCAGGTCATCCTCATGCACGACGGGCCTGCGAACACGCGTGCGGCGATCCCGCGCATCGCCCAGACGCTGGCCGCCCGCGGCCTGTGCGCCGGGCGGATCTCGCCCCAGACCGGACGCGCCGTGGCTCCCTGAGCCCGGTGACGGCGGTGCGCCCCGGCGGGCGACGCCCGACCGGTGCGAACAGCGGTACCCGTGGCGCGGCGGCTTCTCACCTCCGCCGCGCCACATCACCGACTCAGAAGTAGTAGCGCGACACGGACTCCGCCACGCACACCGGCTTGTCCCCGCCCTCGCGCTCCACCACCACCGCGGCGGTCACCTGCACACCGCCACCGACCTCCGTGACGTCCTGGAGGGTCGCCGTCGCCCGCAGCCGTGAGCCCACGGGGACGGGCGCGGGGAAACGCACCTTGTTGGTGCCGTAGTTGACGCCCATCTTCACGTGGTCGACCTTGAGCACCTGCGGCACGAGCAACGGCAGCAGGGACAGGGTCAGATAGCCGTGGGCGATGGTCGTGCCGAAGGGTCCCGCGGCCGCCTTCTCCGGGTCGACGTGGATCCACTGGTGGTCGCCGGTGGCCTCCGCGAACAGATCGATCCGCTTCTGGTCGACCTCCAGCCAGTCGCTGTGCCCCAGCTGCTCGCCCACCGCCGCCTTCAGCTCCTCGGCGGACGTGAAGATCCTCGGCTCTGCCATGTCCCGGCCTCCCGCATCCCGGATGCCACCGCATCCGCGTCAACCCTGTCCCATATGCCTAAGCAACTGCTTAGCATGGTCGGGCGGGCGACTCCTGTCAACGGACGGCGGCACCGCCCGGGGTCTCCAGCTGCTGGTCCGCAAGGTCGATTAATTGAGCGTAACCATGTGTGAGTGAGTGTCGTTGTCAGAGCGTGAATCTGACGGAGTGGGCGAAGACGCAGGGCGTGCATCCGCAGACCGCGTATCGCTGGTTCCGTGAGGGGACGTTGCCGGTTCCGGCTCAGCGGGTCGGGCCACGCACGATCCTGGTGAACATCGACGCGAACACCACGCCCGAGGCCATCGGCGGTCTGGGCCTATATGCCCGCGTGTCCTCGCACGATCAGAAGACCGATCTGGAACGCCAGGTCGCCCGGCTGTCGGCGTGGGCGGCGCAGGCCGGTCACCGAGTCGTTCGTGTTGAGGCGGAGATCGCTTCCGGGATGAACGGCTGCCGGTTCAAGGCCCGGCGTCTGCTGGCCGACCCGCAGGTGACCTGTGTGGTGGTGGAGCACAAGGACCGGCTCGGCCGGATGAACGTCGAGCTTGTTGAGGCCGCCTTGTCCGCGACGGGCCGTCGCTTGCTGGTCCTGGACGACGGCGAGGTCGAAGACGACCTGGTGCGGGACATGGTGGAGGTGCTGACCTCGTTCTGCGCCCGCGTGTACGGGCGCGGGTCGGCGAAGAACCGGGCGCGCAGGGCACTGGAAGCGGCCGAGCATGGCTGACCTCCGCCTGATCGCCGCGCCGTTCGTCGCTCCCGGCCCGTCCGGTGTCGCGATCCGTGCCCGGCTGAAGGACCTCACGCCCGCAGACGAGAAGGTTCTGCGCGTGGTGGGTGCGCACCTGGGCTCGCTCGCCTCGAAGGACCTCAAAGCGCGTTGTGTCGATGGCCTGGAGCACTCCATCGAGTCATGGGCGGCCCGTAAGCGGGACCTGACAGCCCAGTCGTCGTCCAGGTGGGCCGGGTCGATCACGAAGGCCACGCATGACCAGTGGGCGCTCGCCCGGCGCGGCCAGGCCGCGCACGTGCAGTCCCTCGAAGCGGGTATCACGACGATCCGGCACCGGCTGTCGCTGCCGGTCGGGCAGAAGGGAACGAAGCGGGCTCCGGGCGGCTACCGCTGCGCGCACGAGCGGTTTCACAAGACGCGACGGCTGCATGTGCTGGAGGACCGGCTGGAGCACGTTCGGGCCGACCGGGAAGCGGGCCGGGTGCACGTCGTGCGTGGCGGTAAACGCCTGCTGGGCACTCGTCATCACCTCGACAAGACGCAGTTCACCGAGACCGGGTGGCGCGAGCGGTGGGAAGCGAGGCGCTGGTTCCTCCAAGCGGACGGTGAGTCGGGGAAAAGGTTCGGCAACGAGACGATCCGCATCACGCCCCAGGGCGAAATATCGATCAAGCTCCCGGCCCCGCTCGCCCACCTGGCGAACGCCAGGCACGGCCGGTACGTACTTGCCGGGAAGGCACGCTTCCCTCACCGGGGGCAGGAGTGGGCCGACCGCGTGGAAGCCAACCGGGCCGTGGCCTACCGCATCCACCACGACACCGGACGCGGGCGATGGTACGTGGACGCCGCCTGGCAGATCCCACCCACCCAGACCGTCCCGCTCGAAGCCGCCCTCGCCGATGGCGTGATCGGCGTGGACACCAACGCCGACCATCTCGCCGCATGGCGCCTGGACACGCACGGCAACCCGGTCGGCCGGCCGCGCCGGTTCTTCTACGACCTGTCCGCAGGCGCCCCGCACCGCGACGCCCAGGTAAGGCATGCCCTCACACGGCTGCTGAACTGGGCCAAGACCTGCGGCGTCAACGCCATCGCGGTCGAAGACCTCGACTTCCAGGCCGAAAAGACCAGAGAGAAGCACGGGCACAAGCGCCGGTTCCGGCAGCTGATCTCCGGCATGCCGACCGGCAGGCTACGCGCCCGGCTGACCTCCATGGCCGACGCCACAGGTATCACGATCATCGCCGTGGACCCGGCCTACACCAGCAAGTGGGGCGCCCAGCACTGGCAGAAACCGATGACCGGCCCCACCCGTAGGACCACCCGGCACGATGCGGCGAGCATCGCGATCGGACGACGCGCCCAGGGACACCCGATCCGGCGACGGACGACACCGCCCCGTGCACACCAGAGCGATGTGTACGGGCATCGGACCGTCCAGGCCGACCGGCGTGCCCCTGGGCGTGAGGAACCCCGCCCCCGCATCCCCGGACCACGGACACGATCCGTGCCGCCGGACGCGGCGAGTACGCGGGCGACCAGGACACCCAACACCGTTCGGGATGTCCGCAGTGAGCAGGCATGGGTTCAAGACTCACTCCACTCACTGATCAGGAACGGTGGGTAGGCTCGGAGGGGTGCCCCAGATTCCTGAGAAGATCCACGAGTTGACCGTCGGCCAGCTGTCCGCCCGTAGCGGTGCCGCCGTCTCGGCCCTGCACTTCTACGAGTCCAAGGGGCTGATCAGCAGCCGCCGCACCGCGGGCAACCAGCGCCGCTACAGCCGGGACACTTTGCGCCGCGTCGCCTTCGTCCGGGCCGCGCAGCGGGTCGGCATCCCGCTCGCCACGATCCGTGAGGCGCTCGCCGAGCTGCCCGAGGAGCGCACGCCCACCCGCGAGGACTGGGCGCATCTGTCCGAGGCCTGGCGCTCCGAGCTCGACGAACGGATCAAGCAGCTCAACCGGCTCCGCGACCACCTCACCGACTGCATCGGCTGCGGCTGTCTGTCCCTGGCCACCTGTGTGCTGTCCAACCCGGACGACGCCTTCGGCGAACGACAGACCGGCTCCCGGCTCATGGTCGAGCACCGCACCGCCCCGGCGGCCG
Organism: Streptomyces ossamyceticus; assembly: GCF_001418475.1. Lineage (GTDB taxonomy): Bacteria > Actinomycetota > Actinomycetes > Streptomycetales > Streptomycetaceae > Streptomyces > Streptomyces ossamyceticus. The sequence continues at coordinate 15,446 of NZ_LIQX01000480.1, forward strand.
AGCCGCAGAGCCGCTCGGCCGCCGAGTAGTGCCCCGAAGGCCCCGCGGGCCCGAAGACCCGGCACAGGCTTGCTCACTCGTATTCGGTGCCGCCCTTGCGGGTCAGATACGCCGGGCTGACCGCCTTCGCGATGGCCCGTCCGCCCGTCACCGGGCTGTACCGCTCGACGGCCGGCCGGATCACCACGCCCTCGCGCAGATGCATCTCCCGCCCGGAGACGGTCTCCCGCCCCGTGGCGACCTCCAGGACCCGGTCGACGGCGTACGGGCCCTCGTACAGCCGGGGTACGAGGGGCAGTTCACCGTCGAGCAGGTCGGTCAGCTCCGCGGTGTCCAGCCAGCGGAGGCGGCCGTCGATCTCCGCGGAGACGTCGAACACGGCGTAGCCGAGGCTCTCGCGGCGACCGTCGGCGCCGTACGTCAGGTCCTGCACCCCGGCGCCGTACACCTCGCCGAAGACGCCGACCCGGCGCGCGCCGAGCCGTCGGGCGAGCCGGGCCGCGACGTCGGGGACCCCGTGGCCGTGGACGGCGCGCCAGTACAGGTTGCGCGGATCCTCCTTCAGCGCGAGGGACTTGGCGCCGAAGCCCTTCGAGGAGACCTGGACGCGGCCGTCCTCGGCGAGATACGTCATCAGGCAGGCCGAGCCGTGCAGCTTCTCGGTGAGGACCACCGGTTCACCGGGCGTGAAGATGTCCGGGTAGCGCTGGATGTTCTCGATGTCGACCCAGGGCAGCAGATCCGGCGCGGACTCCACCTCGCCGCTCATCGTGGGCGGGATCGGCGGCACCCACTTGACGATGCCGAGCCGCTCCGCGAAGTCGGTGCCCTCGGCGACCGCCGCCGTCAGATCCACGTCGGCCAGCGCCTTCGGCCGGCACACGATGCCCTGCGACAGCTCGCCCCGCAGCCGTACGGCCTTCACCCGGTCCGCCCCGGAGCCGGCCAGCCGTCCGGTGAGCCCCAGCTCCTCGATCAGGCCGGCCGGGAGCACGGACTGCTCCGGGATGTAGACGGCGGTGTCACCGGTGCGGAAGGCACCCTTCGCCACCACGGCTCGGTACAGGCCCACCTGGGCCAGTTCCAGGGCGTCGGCGTTGGGGTGTTCATGGATCGTCAGCACTTCGGCGGTGACGCGCAGCGTCGACATCGGGTACTCCTCGGGCGCTCAGCTGGGTTTCATCGACCCCAACTGGCCTTACGGGAAAGGGGTGGAGCGACGTAATTTGCTGCTGATAAGGTCACGCGCCGCGGAGCGCCAGGCCCGGTACGAAGAGGAACGTCGATGAGCGTCGTCATATGTTCGCTGAAGTGGGAGAGCGCGCGCTCGGGGGCGCAGCGGGTCAGCTACGACCCGGACGGCTACCACCTGGTGCGCTTCCCCTACGGCGTGTCGGAGGAGTCGTACGACCCGTGGAACATGCACGATCCGGCCAACGGCGGTGACACCCCGTCGGAGTTCCCCGACCTGCGATCCGGCCTGATCTGGCCCAGCCACGACGGCTGGGGGGTCCTCTCCGCGATGGTGTTCTGGGAGGCGGACCCGAAGACGCTGGAGTACCGGGCACGCTTCGTGCGCGACCCGCTCGACATGACCGACAAGCGGTACGACTCCACGGCCACCACCGACAGCGCCCTGACCCGGGGCGGGCAGTTCCGCACGTATCTGTGGCAGATGTTCGTGAGCAAGGGCACACCGATCGGCCTGAAGGTGTCGGCGCGTGGGCTGGGGGACACCAGACGTTCCACGCCGCTCACCCTCGCCGAGTTCAAGCTCGCCATCCACACCGATGTCGAGGAGCCGTAGCCGACGGCACCGGACCGCGGGGGGCCGCGGTCCTCGGCGCGAGGTCGGGACACGTGGCCGTCACGCCGTAACGGCACGGGGGTGCGGCATCCCCGGCGCACCCCCGCCGTGCTACGCCGACACCAGCATCCGAACGCGCCTGGTCCCGGCCAGGGCCTCGGGTGTCAGTACCGGGCGCGGCACCACGATTCCGCACTCCGTGCAGACCGGGCCCGCGGAGGGTTCATGGGCCAGGTCGTACTTCCAGACGAGGCGCTCGCCGTCGCACACCGGGCAGGTCGAGCCCGGTTCGCGCTCCAGCGCGGCGATCAGCCGGCGCAGCACCTCCGCGAGGGGTTCGTCGGGGTGGACCTTCGGGTCGTCGCACCAGGCGACACCGAAACCGCCCCAGGTCAGCCGGTGCCAGTCGTCGACACTGCCCGGCCTGCGCAGCCCGTCGTGCTTCTCCTTCTTGCGGCGCTGCGCGAACTGCACTTCGTAGTCGAGCCAGACGGAGCGGGCCTCCTCCAACTCGTCCAGTGCGGCCACGAGCCGCGCTGGATCGGGGTTGCGGTCCTCGGGACCGAACCCGGCCCGGGAACACAAGTGGTCCCAGGTCGCCCGATGCCCATAAGGGGCGAACCTCTCCAGGCACTTGCGCAGCGAATAACGCCGCAGTGCCAGATCACACCGTGGATCGCGCACCTGTCTTGCCAGACTCCGGAAACCGGCCATCGCCCTGCACCTCCGTCACACCTGCACCTGCACTTCGGTCACTTCGGCGTCGTCCTCGGAACGTCGCGCGACGTCGCCGAATAGACGTATCGACACGCGATTCGGCTCCATCCGATTTCCGATGACCCCCATAAGTCGTCTACTGAGCCGTTCATGGACCGTTCCTGCCTGCGTCTGACCGTTGCCGACTTCTTCTTCCTGCTTACGACTCCTTCTGAGTACCTGTTCACGCTGTCCGTCACCTGTGCGGCCGTGGGCGGCTCCGAAAACATGACGCATGTTCACTTTCGAAGCAGGGGATACCGGCGGTAACATCCGGCCCCACCCCCCTTCGGGAGGAGCTGCCATGCCCTGGCACACCCCACGCATCTCACCTAACGCACCGGACAGAGTGAGAACTCCCCGTCGAATCCCGGAGTTCCTCAAGGCCGCCTCCGTATGCGCACTCGTTGCCGGTCTTTTGTCCCCTCTTTCCCCGGCTGCCCAGGCGGCGGCCGCCGACACCAAAGCCGCCGCGACCGCCGACACCAAAGCCGCCGCGACCGCCGACACCAAAGCCGCCGCGGCCGCCGCCAACGACTACTGCGGCGGCCAGTGCTCGGACATCCTGCCGCCGGGCCAGAACGGCAACGCCACCCTCGCGCAGATCCTGCTCAACCAGGCGTTCGGCAGCATGCCGGAGAACGCGAGCAACCAACTCGGGCCCTACAACAACCTCGCCAAGGGGTACACCGGGCTCACCAACACCACGATCAACACCTTCTTCAACGACGCGTCGTTCGGCGTCGCCTCCGACCAGGTCGCCTCCACCCTGAAGCCCGCCGGACGCACCGACGTCACGATCGTCCGCGACAAGAAGACCGGTGTGCCGCACATCACGGGCACCACCCGCTACGGCACCGAGTTCGGCGCCGGTTACGCCGCCGCCCAGGACCGGCTGTGGCTGATGGACGTCTTCCGGCACGTCGGCCGCGGCAAGCTCACCCCGTTCGCCGGCGGCGCCCCCTCCAACCAGGGCCTGGAGCAGGAGTTCTGGCGGCACGCGCCCTACACCGAGGCCGATCTGCAGGCCCAGATCGACAGGGCCGTCGCCACCAACGGCGACCGGGGCCGCCAGGCCCTCGCCGACGTCAACGCCTACCTCGACGGCATCAACGCCTACATCGACGCCTCCGACAGTGGCCGCTACTTCCCCGGCGAGTACGTCCTGACCGGCCACAAGGACTCCATCACCAACGCCGGCACCATAGAGAAGTTCAAGGCCACCGACCTGGTCGCCCTGGCCTCCGTCATCGGCGCCCTCTTCGGCTCGGGCGGCGGCGGCGAGGTCAACAACGCCCTGTCCCTGCTCGCCGCCCAGGAGAAGTACGGCGTCACCGAGGGCACCAAGGTCTGGGAGTCCTTCCGCGAGCGCAACGACCCCGAGGCCGCGCTGACTGTCCACGACGGCAGCTTCCCCTACGCCACCAAGCCCGCCGACCCGCAGGGCATGGCCCTGCCCGACAACGGCGCGGTCACCGAGGAACCCCTGGTGTACGACCGCACCGGCAGCGCGGCCGGCACCACCTCCAAGGGCGTCTCGTCCAAGGCCACCGAGAGCGCCCTCAGCTCCGCCCGGCGCGGAATGTCCAACGCCCTCGTCGTCGGCGGCAAGCACACCGCGAGCGGCCACCCCATCGCCGTCTTCGGCCCCCAGACCGGCTACTTCGCCCCGCAGCTGCTGATGCTCCAGGAGATCCAGGGCCCCGGCCTCAGCGCCCGCGGCGCCTCCTTCGCCGGCCTGAGCATGTACGTCGAACTCGGCCGCGGCCAGGACTACGCCTGGAGCGCCACCACCTCCGGCCAGGACATCATCGACGCGTACGCCGTCGAGCTGTGCCAGGACGACGTCCACTACCTGTACCACGGCACCTGCACGCCGATGGAGAAGGTCGAGCAGACCAACGCCTGGAAGCCCACCACCGCCGACTCCACCGCGGCCGGCTCGTACCGCATGCAGGTCTGGCGCACCAAGTACGGCCCCGTCACCCACCGCGCCACGGTCGGCGGCAAGAAGGTCGCCTACACCACCCTGCGCTCCTCGTACATGAACGAGGCCGAGTCGATCATCGGCTTCCAGATGCTGAACGACCCGGACTACGTGAAGGGCCCCGAGACCTTCCAGAAGGCCGTCCAGAACATCAACTACACCTTCAACTGGTTCTACGCCGACTCCCAGCACACCGCGTACTACAACAGCGGTGACAACCCGGTGCGCGCCGCGGGCGTCGACGCCGAGTTCCCCGCGTGGGCGCGGGCCCCGTACGAGTGGCGGAACTGGAACCCGGCCACCAACGTCGCCGACTACACCCCGCCCTCCGAGCACCCCAACTCCGTCGACCAGGACTACTACATCTCCTGGAACAACAAGCAGGCCAAGGACTACCCCTCCGCGCCCTGGGGCAACGGCTCCGTCCACCGCGGCAACCTCCTCGACGACCGGGTGAAGCGGCTCGTCGCGGCCGGCGGGGTCACCCGGGCCTCCCTGACCAAGGCCATGGCCGAGGCGGCCCTCGTCGACCTGCGCGCCGAGGACGTCGTCCCCGACCTGCTGAAGGTCGTCAACAGCAGCCCCGTCACCGACTCGGCCGCCGCGGCAGCCGTCAGCAAGCTCCAGTCGTGGGTCGCCTCGGGCTCGAAGCGCACGGAGACCTCCGCCGGTTCGAAGACCTACGCCGACGCCGACGCGATCCGCATCCTGGACGCCTGGTGGCCGCTGCTGGTGAAGGCCGAGTTCGAACCCGGCCTCGGCACGAAGCTGTACGACGCGATGACCGCCAACCTCCCGGTCGACGAGTCCCCGTCGGCCGCGCACGGCCCGACCGGCTCCCACGCGGGCAGCTCCTTCCAGTACGGCTGGTGGAGCTACGTCGACAAGGACATGCGCGCGGTGCTCGGTGAGTCGGTGCAGGGTCCGCTCGGCCGGAAGTACTGCGGCGACGGCACCCTCAGCGCCTGCCGCACCCTCCTGATCAACACCCTCAAGGAGGCGGCCGGCAAGACCGCCGCCCAGGTCTACCCCGGTGACGCGTCCTGCTCGGCGGGCGACCAGTGGTGCGCCGACGCGATCATCCACCGGACCCTGGGAGGCATCAAGCACGGCAAGATCGGCTGGCAGAACCGGCCGACCTTCCAGCAGGTCGTGGAGTTCACCTCGCACCGGTGACCACCGGCGAGGGGTGACTCCCGTGCGGCGGCGGGCCGGTCAGACGACCCGGCCCGCCGCCAGCACGATCCGCGCCAGCTCCTGGTGACAGATGTCGCTGTGCGCGCCGGACGGCGCACCACCGCGCCGGACGACCGCCGACGCGTCGACGTTCACACACCCGGACGCCGGCAGCCGTCCGGCGAGCGCGGCGGACAGCGGGAACGAGCGGGTGCCCTTCACCGCCTGGATCCCGTCGTGGCCGAGCGCGCCCCACTTCGCGCCCAGCAGACTGTTCACGCTCAGGCCCCGCACGGTCCGCGCGTCGCCCGCCATCCGGGACGCCAGCGGGTAGATCGTGCCGAGCGCCGAGTCGTGCCGGGAGTGGCAGCACACCAGGGGCCCGTCGATGCGCTTCTGCTGCCCGTTCAGCACCCCGCTCGCCCGGGGGTCGTGCGGCAGCCGGGCCGCGAAGGCGTAGTGCGAGAACGCCGCTTGAAGCAGCGTCGCCGACTTGACCGTGCGCACCCCGCGCGGCAGCCCCCGCAGCGCGAACGACACCAGGCGCGCGCCGAAGCTGTGCCCCACGAGATGGACCCGGACGTTCGGCGCCCGCTCCGCCAGGTGCCCGAGCAGCCGCCCGAGCCCACGCTCCCCGACCGTCCCGGCCCGCCGCTTCATCGCGAAGTACGTCGCCTGGCGCAGCAGTTCATGGGCGCCGTCCCACAGCTGCGGCCCCGGAACGGCGGCACCGGTCATGACGGCCGAGGGGCCACTGGCGGACGCGGCGGAGGGCTCCCCGGACACCGCGTCGGCTGCCGCCTCGACCTCCGCCAGCGCCGCCGCGAACTCCGCGCACACCCCCGCCGTCCGACCGCACAGCATCCCCGGCGTGCCCTCCGGCACGCCCTCGGCCAGCGTGTCCGCCGTGAACGCGCCCTGCGGCCCCTGCGGCGGCACCTCCACCAGCAGCCGTACGAGCCTGCCGAACGCCTCCAACGAGGCGCTTTCGTCCGGCCGTTGCTCCAGCAGCCGCGCCATCTGCTCCACGAGCGTGGCCCGGCCCGGGAACACCTCGAGCAGCGCGTGCCGGGTGCGCTTGTCGAGCGCGGGACGGGCGGGAGTCAGGGCCGGCGCCGGCCGGTAGTCCGGGATCGGCTCGTCCGAGAACCGCATCGACGGCCACAGCACCCCGACGTAGCCGAGCCGCGCCGACGGGGCGAGCGCCGGGAACGGGGCGAAGAACCTGCTGTACAGGCCGGTGGCCCCGGAACGGTCGCTGTTCCAGCCGTGGGCGAAGACCACGAGGTCCACCACCCCGCGCCGCACCACCCCGTCGAGCAGCCGGTCCCGCTGACCCGTGTCGACGTCACCGTCCGCGTCGAAGGTCACTTCCCAGTAGGGCGTCACACTCATGTCCGAAGCCGTCATGACGAGCCCCCTTCGGCCCCGTTGGTGCGCTCAGGCGCATGGTCCTGCCAACGGCGAAGGATGGCCATACGTCACGTACGGCTCTTTCCCGTGGATGTCGGGGGCCGGGGTGCGGACCGTCGCCCCGGCCGGGTCACCGGTAGAGCAGATACTCCTCGCGCACCTTGCGGAACGCCGCGAGGTCCTCCTGCCAGTCGGCCACGACCTCGTCGGTGTCCGCCCCGGCGTCGATCATCGTGCGCACTCGCGTCGACCCGGTCAGCCTGTCGATCCAGTTGTCCGGACGCCAGGCGAAGCCGCTCCACACCTTCTTCGCGGTGACGAGCAGACCGATCCCCGTGCGCACGGGGTCGTAGGCCGCCCGGTCGTGGACGTGGATCTGCACGCCGCCGACGGTCTTCCCCTGGAACTTGGAGAACGTGGGCGTGAAGTACGCCTCCCGGAAGCGGGCGCCCGGCAGCCCCAGGTCGTTCGCGGCCGCCGCCCACCGCCGGTCGATGCCCTCCGCGCCGAGCAGCTCGAACGGGCGGGTGGTGCCCCGGCCCTCCGAGAGGTTTGTCCCCTCGAACAGACCCGTTCCCGCGTACACGAGCGCCGTGTCCGGGGTCGGCATGTTCGGGCTCGGCGGCACCCAGGGCAGCCCCGACGAGTCGTGGAACCGCGACCGCCTCCACCCGGACATCAGCACCGTCTCCAGCGGTACGGGTTCCTCCAGGAACTCCCCGTTGAACAGCCGTGCCAGCTCCGCCACCGTCATCCCGTGCGCCTGCGAGATGGGCTGCCGCCCGACGAACGTCGCGAACTCCTTGTGCAGGACCGGGCCCCGCGCCGACCGCCCGGTCACCGGGTTGGGCCGGTCGAGCACGACGAAGCGCTTCCCCGCGAGCCGGGCCGCCTCCATGCAGTCGTACAGCGTCCAGATGTAGGTGTAGAAGCGGGCGCCCACGTCCTGGATGTCGAAGACGACCGTGTCCGCCCCGGAGGCGGTGAAGATGTCCGCGAGGGCGCGGCCGCTCTTCTGGTACGTGTCGTACACGGGCAGCCCCGTCGCCGGGTCGTCGTGGCGGCCCTCGGAACCGCCCGCCTGGGCCGTGCCCCGGAAGCCGTGCTCGGGGCCGAAGACCGCGGTCAGTTCCACACGGTCGTCGGCGTGCATGACGTCGACGATGTGGCGGGTGTCGCGGGTGATCCCGGTGGGGTTGGTGACGATGCCGACCCGTCGGCCGTCGAGGAGCCGGTAACCGTCGGCCGCCAGGCGCTCGAAGCCGGTGCGCAGCCGCGAGGGGGCCGTCTCCCCGGAGGGCGGCGCACCGCCGGTGGAGGCGCAGGCGGCGCCGGCCGCGGTGGTGGTGGAGGCGGCGAGGAAGGTGCGGCGGGAGAGGCGCATGGGGGTGACCTCCGGGGCGCGGAGTGGGGGAAGCGGCGTCCCTGCAAGCTAAGCGCTTCCCCGGGCGGTTTGTAGCCCACGCGTCCGTCGCGGCCGGTCGGGCGTTTCCCCGCGCGCCCGTACGGCAGCGCCCCGGCACCCCTTCCTCGCGACATACCGACCGGTTAGTCTGGCGGCGGACGATGAGCCGTTCGTGGTGGTCGTGAGCCTCGTGTAAGGAGACCGGAGTGGGTGTCGTGCAGGGTGCGGGAGTGGTGGTCACGGGGGCCGGGGGCGGCATCGGCGCCGCGCTGGCCCGGCGGTTCGCGGCGGAGGGCGCCCGGGTCGTCGTGAACGACCTCGACGGGGACCGGGCGAAGGCCGTGGCCGACGAGATCGGCGGGATCGCCGTGCCCGGGGACGCGTCGGAGATCGTCGCTCCGGCGCGCGAGGCGCTCGGCGGCACGGTCGACGTGTACTGCGCCAACGCGGGGGTCGCCAGCGGCGGCACGGAAGCGGCCGACGACAAGGTGTGGGCGCTGGCCTGGGACGTGAACGTGATGGCGCACGTCCGGGCGGCCCACGAACTGCTCCCGCAGTGGCTGGAGCGCGGCAGCGGACGTTTCGTCTCCACGGTCTCGGCGGCCGGGCTGCTCACGATGATCGGCGCGGCGCCCTACAGCGTCACCAAGCACGGGGCGTACGCCTTCGCCGAGTGGCTCTCCCTCACCTACCGCCACCGGGGTCTCAAGGTGCACGCGATCTGCCCCCAGGGCGTGCGCACCGACATGCTGACGGCGTCCGGCAGCGCGGGCGACCTCGTGCTCGCGCCGACGGCCATCGACCCCGAGGACGTCGCCGACGCGCTCTTCGACGGCATCGAGAAGGACCGCTTCCTCATCCTGCCGCATCCCGAGGTGGCCGACTTCTACCAGGCGCGCGCGACCGACCCGGAGCGCTGGCTGACGAACATGAACCACATCCAGCGGAAGTGGGAGACCACGGGCTGACCCACCTGCCCGGCGGACCGGGCGCCGGGAGTGGGATGATCCTTCGGCGGGATCGTCCCCTTCCGGCCGTTCCGGCCGACCGGGAACCGTTCGACGGTCGTAGGACGACCAGTAGGCGACGACAGAACTCCGAAAGGCAGGTGGCGGAAGTGCCCAGGACGACGGACGGAGACGGTACCCCCGTCCCGCAGCGGCTGCTGGCCGCCGCCACCCGGCTCTTCGCCGAGCGCGGCTACGACCGCACGTCCGTGCAGGAGATCGTCGAGGCGGCGGGCGTCACCAAGGGCGCGCTGTACCACTACTTCGGTTCCAAGGACGACCTGCTGCACGAGGTGTACGCGCGCGTGCTGCGGATCCAGCAGGAACGGCTCGACGCGTTCGCGGGCGCCGACGCGCCGGTGGAGGAGCGGCTGCGGGGCGCCGCCGCCGACGTCGTCGTCACCACCATCGACAACCTCGACGACGCGATGATCTTCTTCCGCTCGATGCACCACCTGAGCCCCGAGAAGAACAAGCAGGTCCGCGCCGAGCGCCGCCGCTACCACGAGCGCTTCCGCGCGCTGATCGAGGAGGGCCAGGAGTCGGGCGTCTTCTCCAAGGCCACCCCCGCGGACCTGGTCGTCGACTACCACTTCGGCTCGGTCCACCACCTGTCCACGTGGTACCGCCCCGACGGCCCGATGGGCCCCCAGGAGGTCGCCGACCACCTGGCCGACCTGCTGCTGCGCGCGCTTCGCCCTTGACCCCGGGCGCCTTGTAGCTCGGGGGTGCGCGGTTCGCCGGCGGGTGCGGGTGCGTTGTGGCTTCTCGCGCAGTTCCCCGCGCCCCTGAAGGCGGGCCGCAGGCCCAGCCTTCAGGGGCGCGGGGCGGTGACACTTGCGGCTCCGCCGCGTGGGCGCGAACAGCCCCCACTCGCCCGCACCCGCCAAAACCACAGGCACCCCCAACCCGATAGGCGCCGGCGTCACACGTAACGCTTCAGCTCCCGCCGCGCCAGCGACCGCTGGTGCACCTCGTCCGGCCCGTCCGCGATCATCAGCGTCCGCGCCCCCGCGTACAGCTCGGCCAGCGGGAAGTCCTGGCTGACGCCGCCCGCCCCGTGCAGCTGGATCGCCCGGTCGATGATGTCGACGACGGTCCGCGGGGTCGCGATCTTGATCGCCTGGATCTCGGCGTGGGCCCCCCGGTTGCCGACCGTGTCCATCATCCACGCGGTCTTCAGCACCAGCAGCCGCAGCTGCTCGACCGCGACGCGCGCGTCCGCGATCCAGTTGTGCACCACGCCCTGCTGGGCCAGCGCCTTGCCGAACGCCTCGCGGGCCACCGCCCGCCGGCACATCAGCTCGATCGCCCGCTCGGCCATCCCGATGAGCCGCATGCAGTGGTGGATGCGGCCGGGGCCGAGCCGGGCCTGGGCGATGGCGAAGCCACCGCCCTCCTCGCCGATCAGGTTCGACATCGGCACCCGCGCCCGGTCGAAGATCACCTCGGCGTGCCCGCCGTGGTAGTGGTCCTCGTACCCGAAGACCCGCATGGCCCGCTTCACCGTGACGCCCGGCGTGTCACGCGGCACCAGCACCATCGACTGCTGGCGGCGGATGTCGGCCCCGTCCGGGTCCGTCTTGCCCATCACGATGAAGATCTTGCAGTCGGGGTTCATCGCCCCGGAGATGTACCACTTGCGCCCGGTGATGACGTAGTCGTCGCCGTCCCGCTCGATGAGCGTGGTGATGTTGGTGGCGTCCGAGGAGGCCACCTCCGGCTCCGTCATCGCGAAGGCCGACCGGATCTCTCCGGCGAGCAGCGGCTCCAGCCACTGCTTCTTCTGTGTGTCGTCGCCGAACTGCGTCAGCACCTCCATGTTGCCGGTGTCCGGCGCCGCGCAGTTCAGCGCGGTCGGAGCCAGCTGCGGCGAACGCCCGGTGATCTCGGCGAGCGGCGCGTACTGGAGGTTGGTGAGGCCGGCCCCGTACTCGGAGTCCGGCAGGAAGAGGTTCCACAGGCCCTGCCTGCGGGCCTCGGCCTTCAGTTCCTCCACCACGGCCGGGGTGTCCCACGGCGAGGCCAGCTCGGCCCGCTGCTCCTCGGCCACGGCTTCCGCCGGGTACACGTACGCGTCCATGAAGGCGAGGAGCTTGGCGCGCAGCTCCTCCGTACGGGCGTCGAATGCGAAGTCCATGCTGGATCAGCCCTCCTGGGAGCCGGAACCGGAGCCGGTACGAAGAGTCGTCAGGCCGTGTTCGATGAAGACGGGGACCAGGTCGCCGATGCGGTCGAAGCCGCGGCCGACGGTCTGGCCGAGGGTGTACCGGTAGTGGATGCCCTCCAGGATCACGGCGAGCTTGAACCACGCGAACGCCGTGTACCAGGCCACGGACGACACGTCCCGGCCGGAGCGCTCGGCGTAGCGGGCCACGATCTCGGCGGGATCGGGGTGCCCGGCGGCCGTCGCGGTCGTCGAGACGGGGGAGTCGGGCAGCCCGAGCGGCACGCTGTACATCACCAGCAGCCCCAGATCCGTCAGCGGATCGCCGAGCGTGGACATCTCCCAGTCGAGGATCGCCCTGATCCGGTCGTCCTCGCCCAGCAGGACGTTGTCCAGCCGGTAGTCGCCGTGGACGATCGCCGGGGCGGGGGAGTGGGGGAGCTGCCGGCCGAGGGCCGCGTGCAGTTCGTCGATGCCGGCCAGCTCGCGGTTGCGGGACGCGTCGAGCTGCTTGCCCCAGCGCCGCAGCTGCCGGTCCAGGAAGCCCTCCGGGCGGCCGAAGTCGGCGAGGCCCACCTCGGCCGGGTCCACCGCGTGCAGCTCCACGAGGGTGTCGACCAGGCCCAGCACGGCGGCCCGGGTGCGCTCGGCGCCGAGCGGCGCGAGCTGCTCGGCGGTGCGGTACGGGGTGCCCTCGACGAAGTCCATGACGTAGAAGGGCGAGCCGAGCACCTCCTCGTCCTCGCACAGCAGTACGGGGCGGGGGACGGGGACGTCCGTCGGGTGCAGCGCGCTGATCACACGGTGCTCGCGCCTCATGTCGTGCGCGGTCGCGAGGACGTGGCCGAGCGGCGGCCGCCGGACGACCCACGTGGCGACGCCGTCCGTGACCTCGTACGTCAGATTCGACCGCCCGCCCTCGATCAGCCGGCCGGTGAGCGGACCGGCCACCAGCCCGGGCCGCTCGGCGTCGAGCAGGGCGCGGAGCCGGTCGGGGTCGAGACCTGGCGGGTGGTCTGGGCGCATCATTGCTCCTACACGCGGGGAGAACGGAACCAGTCACATGATGCCGACCGGTCGGTATGTCGTCCAGTGGGTGGGGCGAAAGTGATCGGTGTCTCGACGGGATCCGGCCGCGCGCAGCCGGATCCCGATACCGATACCGAGGCCGGTCACCCGAGGGGCCGGGCACCGGGGACGTCCCCGCGCGCCGTAGACCTCTGCGGGGCCGTAGGTAGACCCCTGCGCGGGCCCGAAGACGTCCCTGGGCCGCCCGGGCATCACGCGTGGCAGGTCATCATCTCCCCGCCGTTGATGGTCGCCATGTCCATGAAGCCGGCGAACGGGTCCACGCCCTCGCCCTCGGGCAGCCCGTCCAGCTCGGCGTAGGCCCGGTGCAGGTTCGCCACCAGCCGCTCGCTCTCGGGGAGGGCCGCGTACTCGCCGAGATCCGTGGTCCGGGCCGCCTCCAACGGAGTGAGCCCCGCCGCGTGGGACTTCTCGGCGACCTCCGAAACGAACCGGATGTACCGCTCGGCCCGGTCGAACGCCGACGGGTCCGTCACCGGCCCGTGCCCCGGTACGACGGTCTCGGCGCCCAGCTCCCGCATCAGCGCGAGGGCTCGAAGCGAGCCGCTCAGCGACCCCATCAGGAAGAACGGCGTACCGCCCTCGAACACCAGGTCCCCCGCGAACAGGATCCTCCGGTGCGGCAGCCAGACCAGCGAGTCACCGACCGTGTGCGAGACGCCGGGGTGGATCACCCGCGCCTCGATGTCCCCGACGTGCACGGTCGTCCGGTCGTCGTACGTCAGGTCCGCGCCCCGGATGCTGATGTCGCCGAAGTCGGTCTGCGGCCACAGCAGATGCAGGTGCTGCCCGCTGGCCAGGGCCTCCCGGCGGCAGGAGGAGTGCGAGACGAGTGTGGCGGCCGGCGTGAAGAAGCCGTTGCCGTAGGTGTGGTCGCCGTGGTGGTGGGTGTTGACCAGGAAGCGAGGAGCGGGGACGCCGGTCCCGTCGAGCGCGGCGCCCAGCGCCCGGGTCCGGCGTTCCGTCGCGGCGGTGTCCACCAGCAGGGTGGTCGTCCCGTCGCTCACGAACCCGGAGTTGTTGAGACACCATCCGCCGTCCGGCTGCACATACGCGTACACGTCGCTCGCCAGCTCGACGGTGTACGGCTCTGCTGCGGTCATCGTGATCCCCTTCGTCCCCCGAATCGCCCCCAACTGGTGCTCAGAGCCTGCCAGTCGGCCACGATCCAACCGAATCCGGGGTGCCGGGGACACGCAGGTGACCGCCCGGTGGCGCCGTCCGCCGGGCGGGCCCGCCCGGCGAGCGGCCTCCCGGTCGTCGACTAGTGGTCGTCCCAGTGGCCGTCGTGCGCCGCGTGACGGTGGCCGTCGTGCACATAGTCCACGTGGTCCCCGTGCGCGACCGTCGGGTGCCCGCACCCGTCGCCGTGCTCGTGGGCGTGCCCGTCGTGCTCCGTGTGCCCGCTCGGCTCGCACTCGTCCCAGTGCCCGCCGTGCTCGCGGTGCAGATGCCCGTCGTGCGCGTAGTCGGTGTGATCGCCGTGCGGCACGGCCGTGTGGCCGCAGGCGGGGCCGTGGTCGTGGGCGTGGACGGGGTGTTCCTGGTGAACGGTGGTCATGGTGCTGCTCACCTTCAGTGGTGCGGGGGTGACCTCACCACGGTAGGCACAGAAGTCCCGCCTCCACCTTCGCGCAACCTCCTGCGCGCCCCAAGCCTCGGCCACGGTTCACCCACCCGCCGGGCGGCACCGCGGTCAGAGCACCAGGGCCGCCCCGCACACGGCGAGGGCGACCGTGCACAGCACGGCCGTGACGGCCACACGCGGCGCGAGAGCCGCGGGCCGGGGGCCCGCCAGGGCGCCGATCCGGCGGTGGGCGAGCCCCAGGAACCCCAGCCACAGTGCCGCGCACAGGGCGGCCGCCACGACCCCGGACGCCTGGGCGCCGCCGTGCAGCGCGGACTTCACGGCGAGCACGGTGACCACGGCCCCGGTCAGGGTCGTACGCCGCCACGCCAGCCGGGTCCGTTCCGGCTGGCGTGGCGGCGTAC
>NZ_LIQX01000481.1 GCF_001418475.1 Streptomyces ossamyceticus
GGCGAAGCTCACCGCGCAGTACAGCCAGGCGAAGCTCGGCCAGATCTGGCAGATCGCCAACCCGCTGCTCAACGCGGCCGTGTACTACTTCATCTTCGGCGTCCTGATGGGCACCAAGCACGGCGTCCCGGACTATGTGCCGTTCCTCGTGACCGGTGTGTTCGTGTGGACGTTCACCCAGAGCTCGATCATGGCCGGCACCCGGGCGATATCCGGCAGCCTCGGCCTGGTCCGCGCCCTGCACTTCCCCCGGGCCTCGCTGCCCGTGTCGTACTGCCTCCAACAGCTCCAGCAACTGCTGTTCTCCATGGCCGCGCTGGCCGTGATCCTGCTGGCCTTCGGCGTGCCGGTCACCCTCTCCTGGCTGCTGATCGTGCCCGCCCTGGCCCTGCAGTTCGTGTTCAACGCCGGTGTCGCGATGGTCATGGCCCGCATCGGCGCCGAGACCCCCGACATCTCCCAGCTGATGCCGTTCGTGCTGCGCACCTGGATGTACGCGTCGGGCGTGATGTTCAGCATCGACCGGATCCTCGCCAACCGCGATCTGCCGTACGCCGTGCACCTGTTCCTGGAGTACAACCCGGCGGCGCTCTACATCGACCTCATGCGGTTCGCGCTCATCGACAGCTTCGAGGGCGGCCAACTCCCCCACCACGTCTGGGCGGTCGCCGCGGGCTGGGCGCTCGTCGCGGGCGTCGGCGGATTCATCTACTTCTGGAAGGCTGAGGAGACGTACGGCCGTGGCTGACACCAACACCCTCCCGGGCACGCGGCGGGACACGCCGGGCGCCACCGACACGCCCGCCCCCACCGCCGAGCACGACGCTCCCACCGTCGTGGACGAACCCGTCCCCACCGTCGTCGTCGACGGCGTCGACATCGTCTACCGGGTCAACGGCACGGGAGCCGGGCGCGGCAGCGCCACGGTCGCGCTGAACCGCATGCTCCGGCGGAAGAAGAGCGAGAAGGCGGCCGGTGTGCGCAAGGTGCACGCCGTGCGGAACGTGTCCTTCACCGCGTACCGGGGCGAGGCCATCGGGCTCATCGGCACCAACGGGTCCGGGAAGTCGACGCTGCTCAAGGCGGTGGCGGGGCTGCTGCCGGTGGAGAACGGCCGGATCTACACCGACGGCCAGCCCTCCCTCCTCGGGGTGAACGCCGCGCTGATGAACGACCTCACCGGCGAGCGCAACGTGTACCTCGGCGGGCTCGCGATGGGGATGTCCCGTGAGCAGGTCCGTGAGCGGTACCAGGAGATCGTCGACTTCTCCGGCATCAACGAGAAGGGCGACTTCATCACGCTGCCGATGCGGACGTATTCCTCCGGTATGGCGGCGCGGCTCCGGTTCTCCATCGCCGCGGCCAAGGACCACGACGTGCTGCTGATCGACGAGGCGCTGGCGACGGGCGACCGGTCGTTCCAGAAGCGGTCCGAGGCGCGCATCCGTGAGCTGCGCAAGCACGCCGGGACCGTGTTCCTCGTCAGCCACAACAACAAGTCGATCCGGGACACCTGCGACCGGGTGCTGTGGCTGGAGCGCGGCGAGCTGCGGATGGACGGGCCGACGGACGAGGTGCTGAAGGAGTACGAGACGTTCACCGGCGGCAAGAAGTAACCGCCCGTCCGGCCCGGCCTCCGTCACCGCTCCAGGAACGCGAAGAGGTTCTCCCACCTGTCCACGATCTCCGCCGTCCCGTAACGCCGTACGTTCTCCCTCGCCCTGTCGCCCAGGCGGTCCCTCAGTGCCTTGTCCGACATCAGCAGGTCCAGCTTGCGGGCCAGCTCGGCGGTGTTGCCGGGCGGGGCCAGCAGGCCGTCCTCGCCGTCGGTGACGATCTCGTGGACGCCGGGCGCGCAGTCGAACGCGGCGCACGGGACGGCCATCGCCATCGCTTCCATCAGGGCGAGCGGGAAGCCCTCGCCCCGAGAGGAGAGCGCGAAGACGGAAGCCTCCCGGAGAGCGGCCGGGACGTCGGCGGTACGGCCCATCCAGGCCACCGAGTCGTCGAGGCCGAGTGCCGTGCACTGCTTGCGCAGCAGCTCCTCGTCCTCCCCGGACCCGTAGATCCTGAGGGTCCAGTCGGGGTGGGCGGGGGCGACCTCCGCCCAGGTGTCGAGGAGCATGTCGACCCCCTTCTCGTCGCTCAGCCGGCCGATGCTGACGACGGCCTTCCCGGTGCGCGGCGAGGGCACGTCGGGCAGCCAGGGCACGGCGTTCGGCATGAACGAGGCGTTGTTGAGGCCCTCGCCGATCCACAGGTCGGCGTCCTCACGGGTGAGGACGAGCATGCGGTCGACGTCCGCGTAGTACTTCAGGACGCGGCGGAAGCGGGAGCTGGCCTTCGCGGTCTCGTACGACTCGTGGCTCATGCCGATGACGGTCAGTCCACGGGTGTCGGCGAGCCGCACCCACTCCATCGCCCACACCTGGGTGACGACGACGACCGCGCCCGGGCGGGCGGCGCCGAAGATCCGGGTCAGCCGGGCGGCCCGGTCCCGCATGCTCGCGTCCCGTGCCCGGCCGGGGGCGGGCGGCTGGCCGTCGTACAGCCTGGTCGTGGGGTAGGGGAGGTCGCCGAGGTCGTGCGGGTCCCCCGGTGTGGCGACGCCGATGACGTGGACGCGGTGGCCCCGCTCGGTGAACAGCCGGGCCATCTGGTGGGTCCAGCTGGTCACCCCGCCCAGTTCGTCGACGCTGTTGGCGACGAGGAAGATGTCCCGCCGCCCGTCCCGCTGCCCGGTCACTTGCGCCTCCAGTCGGAGAAGAACTCGTCGACGATCCGCCGCGCGGCCGTGCCCTTGTCGTACTCGCCGAAGGCGGCCGTGAACCGCTCCCGCGCGGCCGCGTACTTCACCGACTGCTCCTCCAGCGAGGAGCCCGCGAGGACGGCGTGCAGTTCGTCCTCCGTGCGGACCACCGGGCCCGGTGCCCGTTCCATCAGGTCGAAGTAGGTGCCGCGGCCCTCGTGCACGTACGCGTCGTAGTCGTACGTGAAGAACAGCATCGGGCGGTCCAGGAGCGCGTAGTCGAACATCACCGACGAGTAGTCCGTGATCAGCGCGTCGGCGAGAGCGAGGAGGGGCGTCACGTCGTGGTGGCCGGACACGTCGACGACGCGGCCGCGCACGGAGGGCGGGAGCACGACGTGGTTGAGGTAGTGGGCGCGGACGAGGAGGACGTACTCGTCGCCGAAGGTCTCCGCGAAGCGCTCCACGTCGAACGGCAACGCGAACCGCTTCTGCCCCGGCTGACGGAACGTCGGCGCGTACAGCAGGATCTTCCTGTCGGCCGGGATGGCCAACTCAGCCGCCAGAGGCGGGCGTTCGGTGGCGACCCGGGCCTGGACGAGGACGTCGTTGCGGGGGTAGCCCACCCGCAGCAGTGCCTTCTCGCGCAGGCGGAAGGCCTTGGCGAGGGTGCGCACATCGTGCTCGGAGCGGATGAGGAAGCGGTCGAAGCGGTCCAGGGTGCGCTGCTGCTCCGCCTGCGCGGCACGGGACTTGAGCTTCCAGCTCGGCTCGTCGAAACCCATGCGCTTGAGGGCGGAGCCGTGCCAGGTCTGGAGGTACGTCGTGCCGGGCCGCTTGGTCAGCTTCAGCGGGTAGCTCTGGTTGTCGATCCAGAACTCGGCGCGGGCCAGCGCCCTGAGGTAGGGAAGGGACCAGCGGCGTACGAGGGTCGCGTCGGAGGGGAAGCCGTCCGGGCGTCCCGCGTACGACCACACCGCCTCGAAGTCGAGGCCCTGGCGGCGCATCTCCTCGTAGATCGCCCGGGGGCTGTCGCTGTACTGCCGGCCGAGGTGGCTCTCGAAGACCACCAGGCGCCGGCGTGGGGGCAGCCGCAGGAACGCCTCGTGGTAGAGGCGGATCTTCGTGTCCCCGGAGGTGGCCTTCTTGCGCAGTGCCTTGGCCTTGCGGTAGCCGGTCTTGGCCAGTCGCCCGGGGGTGCCGCGCAGGCCGCGCACGACGAGGTCGTTGGCCTTCTTGTCCGGGACCAGCCGGAAGGCGAGATGGCCGCGGGCGGAGATGTGCGGCTCGACCCGGTCGGCGACCAACCGGGTCAGGCGGGGGCGGACCGGCAGCTGTCCGGTCGCGAGGCCCGGTTCGGCGGCGGTGAGCCGCGTCGACGTCCGCTCGCCGTCGACACCGAGGTGGAGGCGGACGTCCCACACGGCGTCCACGATGCCGAGCGGCCTAAGGACCTTCTCGATGTCGGCGGTGGCCTCCCACGACACGTACGGGCCCTCGTGCCGTACGACGGCCACCGGCACCCGGAAGGTCCGGAAGCGGACGCCGGGGCGGCGGGCGTAGAACTCCAGCTCTGCGGTGAGCCGGGCGCCGGGCGGGATGACCCCGAGGGGGTTGGTGACGCGGCCGGCGAGCCGGACGACTCCGCTGCGCCCCGGCCGGGTGTACTCGGTCAGCTCGTTGCGCAGGAACATCCTCCCGACCGGCCGTGCGTGGTAGCCGAGTTCGGTGACGTCCAGGATCCGCCGCGCGAAGGGGTCCTCCTCGATGTGCTCGGCACACCAGTAGATCCGCCCGTCGCGCTCGGCCATCGGGGCGGACACCTTGTCGCGGTTGGTGAGGGTGTCCACGGCGGGCAGCAGGTTGTCCCAGTCGCGTTCGCGCAGCAGATAGGCGCAGATCGCGTGGATGGGCTCGACCTCGTCGTACGCGGCCGGGTCGATCGACGCCAGATAGGCGTTGGCCAGCGCGGCGAACTCCCGACGGTAGGCGGCGTCCCGGAACGGCAGGTCCCGCAGGTGCAGCACCAGGTCGTGCTTGAGGAACTTGACGTCCTTGGCGAACTTCAGCTCCTCCAGCCCCCGGTCGGCGAGGAGCCGGTCGACCCGACGGTGGATCTCCATGCGGTGCGCGAAGTTGGCGATCTCGGCCCGCCGGTTGCTGATCGACTCGGCGCCGGGCCGCTCGACGACGTTCCAGTCGTAGACCCGGTTGGGGATGAGCGTGATCCTGCGGGCGGCCGCGTACACCTGGGCGGAGAAGAACAGGTCCTCGTAGTGGATGCCGACGGGGAACTCCAGGCCGCCCTCGACGAGGAAGTCACGCCGGTAGCACTTGTTGGTCGACAGGGTGTCGTAGACCAGCAGGTCGGGCAGCTCGGAGACGGAGTCGAGCGTCCGTGTGCGGGAGTACAGCCACGGATACCACTTGACCTCCTTCTTCGTACGGGTGTCCACATGGACACGGACGCACAGCCCGGAGACGATGTCGGCGCCGGTCGTCTCGGCCGCCTCCAGCATGTTCCGGCAGGCGTTGCGCTCCAGGACGTCGTCGCTGTCGAGGAACAGGACGTACGCGCCGCGGGCCCGCCGGATGCCCTCGTTGCGGGGCGCGCCGCAGCCGCCGCTGTTCTCGGGGAGCCGGTACGCCCGTACGCGGTCGGGGTGGAGGGCGGCGAGCCGGGCGGCCACCTCGTACGAGCCGTCCGAGCTGTGGTCGTCGACGATCACGACCTCGACGCCGCGCAGCGTCTGCTCCAGGACCGACCGGACGGCCGTGGGCAGCCTGGCCTCGTCGTTGTAGACGATGACGACGACGGACACGGCCGGCCCGGCGGGTACGGCAGGCCCGGCTGTCGCTGAGTGCGGCTGCTGCTCCACGTTCACCCCAAACATCATGCTTTGTTCCCTCTATAAGGCATCGCGCCGTTGAGGGCCACTCAGGTAGAGGCCATGGGAGGTACCCGGGTTGCGTCCGGGGCGGGGTGGTGCCACGTCCCCCGCGATACCCTCCGAGGGGACGTGGGAGCGGGAGCAGAGGGGGCCGGTCGATGCGCGGGGTGGTGCCTGGGCCGCTGCGGGCGGACGATCCGCGGGAGATCTCCGGGTACCCGCTGTACGCCAGGATCGGCGAGGGCGGCATGGGAACCGTGTACCTCTCCCGCAGCCGGGGCGGCCAACCGGTCGCCCTGAAGTTGGTCCATCCGGAGTACGCCGACAGCCCGGCCTTCCGGGAACGCTTCGCCCGCGAGGTGGCCGCCGGCCGCCGGGTCTCCGGCTACCACCTGGTGCCGATCGTCGACCACGACGCGGCAGCGCGGCGCCCCTGGCTGGCCACACGCTACATACCGGGCGTCCCGCTCGGCGAGGCTCTGGACACCCACGGCCCGCTGCCGATGCCGACGGTGCTGCAACTGCTGGCCTGCGCCGCCCACGCGTTGGACGCCGTGCACACCGCCGGGGTCATCCACCGCGACCTCAAGCCCGCCAACCTGCTCCTCGCCGCCGACGGGCCCTGGCTGCTGGACTTCGGCATCGCACGGGCCGCGGGCGCCGCCACGCTCACCACCGCCGGCCGCCTCATCGGCACCCCGCGCTACATGTCCCCCGAGCACGCGCTGGGCCGCCGGGTCACCTCCGCGTCGGACGTGTTCGCCCTCGGTCTGGTCGCCGCGGTCGCCGCCACCGGACGCCACCCGTACGGCCGTGGCAACCCGCTCGCCATCGCGACGCGCATCGCCGCGACCGACGTCGACCCGCCCGCCCTCGACGGCATCGACCGGCCCCTGCTCGACGTGATCCGCCGCTGCCTCACCGCCGACCCCGTAGCCCGCCCCTCGGCCGCCGACGTCGCCGAGCACTGCGCGGGAGCGGCCCGCAGGGACGTCCGCGACTTCACCGGCTGGCTCCCGGCGCCCTTCGCGACGTCGGTGGCCATCATCGAGACGGCGTTCCACACCCTGTCGCTCACCGAGGCCCCGACGGCTCCGGTCCCCCCGAGCCTGGCGAACGCCCCGACGGCCCGCAGGCTCCCGGCGACGGCGCCGATCACGATGCGGGACGAGGAATGGCAGCGCCGGGTACGGCGCGAACCGTAGGCCCACTTACCGCACCACGTACCGGTACCCACACGGAACCGTAACGCCTGCTCCAGGTGTCGTAAGTGCCGTATAAGCTTCGGAACCGCTTCAAGTGCCCGCACGCGGCACAGGAGTTCGGCACCGTACCGGGGGAGGCTCCCATTACCACCAGCACTGGCGACATCCTGAGCCCGCTGGGACCGCAGGACCCACGAGAGACCGCCGGCTACCACCTGCAGGCCCGCATCGGCGAGGGCGGCATGGGCACGGTCTATCTGTCGCACACCCGCGGCGGCCAGCCGGTCGCCCTGAAGGTCATCCGCCGGGAGTACGGCCAGGACGCGGACTTCCGCCGCCGTTTCGAGCAGGAGGTCCAGGCCGCGCGCCGCGTCCAGGGCTACCACATCGTCCCGGTCGTCGACCACGACACCACCGGCGAACTGCCCTGGCTGGCCTCCGCGTTCATCGCCGGCATCCCCCTGCACGACGCCCTCGTCGCGTTCGGGCCGCTGCCGCTGCCCGCCGTCTTCCAGCTGGTCGGCTGCACGGCCCGCGCCCTGACGTCGATCCACGCGGCCGGCGTCATCCACCGCGACCTCAAGCCCAGCAACATCCTGCTCGGCACCCAGGGCCCGTACGTCATCGACTTCGGTATCGCCCGCGCCGCCGACGCCACCCAACTGACCCAGTCCGGCGGCCTGATCGGCACCCCGCAGTACATGTCCCCGGAGCACGCGCTCGGCGAGCAGGTCACCCCGGCGACCGATGTGTTCTCCCTCGGTCTGATCGCGGCGGTCGCCGCCACCGGCCGCCATCCGTACGGCGACGGCGGCGCCATCACGATCGCCGCGCAGATCGCCAACACCTCCCAGCGCCCGCCGCAACTCGGCGGGTTTGACGAGCAGTTGCGATCCCTGCTGGAGCGCTGCCTGACCGCCGATCCGGCCGAGCGCATCGGCACGGAGGAACTCGCGGCGCTCTGCCAGGAGTTGACGGGCCGTGGCCGGGGGAGCGGTCGCCGGGGGCGCCGGCGGCATCTGCGGTGCTGTCGGCTGCGGCGGGGTCTGCGCGGACTGCTCGCGCCGGACGATCTCGGCGGTGAGCGGCTCCGGCAGCCAGCCGTTGAAGTCGCTGAGGCCACGGCCCGTCAACTCCT
>NZ_LIQX01000482.1 GCF_001418475.1 Streptomyces ossamyceticus
TTACGGGGCGGTGCGGGGCCGGGTGCCGTGGCCGCCCGGGGTCCGGCCGACGGGCGGGCCCTCGTCGCCGTCGTGGGCGCCGGGGAAGGCCCGCTCGACGAACGAGGCGATGTGCGCGTGCAGGGCGGCGGCCGCGCCGTCGGCGTCGCCGTCGAGGGCGAGCCGCAGGATCTCCCGGTGCTCGGCGGCCTCCCGCTCCCACGAGGGGTCGGCGGCCCAGGCCACGGCGGAGACCAGGGCGGCCTGGTCGCGCACCTCGTCGAGCATCCGGCCGAGCAGCGGATTGCCGCAGGGCACATAGAGCGCGCGGTGGAACTCCCGGTTCGCCAGGGACCGTTCGGCGGTGTCCGTGGCCTCGTCGGCCCGGCTCAGCGCGTCGCTCGCCGCGTCCCACGAGGCGCCGCGCCGTACCGAGCGGCGCAGGGCCTCCGGCTCCAGGAGCAGCCGTACGTCGTAGACCTCGCGCGCCATGTCCGCGTCCACCATGCGCACCGTGACGCCCTTGTACTGGCTCATCACGACGAGCCCGGTGCCGGCCAGCGTCTTCAGCGCCTCGCGCACGGGCGTCTTGGACACCCCGAACTGCGCGGCCAGCTCGGTCTCGACCAGGGCCTGACCCGGCGTCAACTGTCCGGTGAGGATGCGGTGTTTGATCCCCTCCAGCACGAACTGCGTGCGGGACGGGATCGGCGTGGGCACCGAGGTCATGCGCGGCCTCTCGAAGGTCACGGAGATCGCCCGCGAGCTACCGGTCCCGGCGTCTCACGTATCTGATCTCGCGTATCGCGTCTCATATATGACGTACGAAGTACGACGCGTTGAAGGTAGGAGGGGGCTCGGGTTTCGTCAATGCTTCCGGCGAAAGAATCCGCCGTTGCCGTCACACGATGCTGGTGTCGCCCTCACGCGCGCTCTCGGTGGGCCCGCCGAACGCCACGGCCGCGCGTCCGGTGGCTTCCTCCCTGGTCAGCGTGGGTCCCACATGGGTGACGAGCAGCCGACCGGCTCCCTTGGCGTACGTCCCGGCCTCCTCCGGCGTGAGATGCACCCGGGGTTCGCCTTCGCGATGCGCGGTGACGTCTGCCTCGCACAGGAAGAGGTCGGCGCTGCCTGCGAGGTGGGTGAGCGCGTCGCACGGACCGCTGTCCCCGGAGTACGCGAAGACCCGCCCCTGGCACTCGGCGCGCAGTCCGTACGCCTCCGTGTCGTGGACGACGGCACGCGCGGTGAGGGTGAGGTTCCAGTGCCGGGCGGTGTGCCCGTCGTACAGCGGGCGGAACTCGAACACGCTGCTCAGGAAGGAGGTGTCCGGTCGGCCGAAGAAGCCCGCGACCCGCCGCGCGCAGCCGTCGGGCGCGTAGACGGGGATCGGGGCGGGCAGGGTGCGGCCGCCGTACGCGAAGCCGTACGCGGCGGCGAGCAGATCGGCGCTGTGGTCGGCGTGCAGATGGGACAGCCAGATCGCCGTGAGCCTCGTGGGGTCCGTGTGCCGCTGCAACTCGGCGAAGGTACCGAACCCGGCGTCCACCCATATCTCCGCGCTCCCGCCCCGCAGCAGATACCCGGAGGCGGGCCGGCCCGGTCGGGGATACGGGGAGGCGGCGCCGAGGACGGTGAGGCTCAGGGGCATGTGGGGGAGCGTACGGACGCGGGCGGGGGCCCGCGCCGGATTTCGCGTGTTCTGTCTGGGGAGCGCCTATGCCTTCCAGTCCGGGTCGCGTCCGCTCAGGCCGATGGCGCGGTCCAGGAGGGGAGCGTCGTCCGGGACGGGCACGGCGGGGCCGAAAATGCTGTCCCGGCTCGGGTCGCCCACCGAGGCGGCGAGGAAGTCGTGGGAGGCGGCCAGGGCGTCCGGGTCCGGCTCGTACTCCTGTCCGGTGGCGCGGGCGAGGTCCCAGCCGTGCACGACAAGTTCGTTCACGGCGACGCCACCGGCGACGGGGCCGGGCAGCGGCACGCCGCCGGCCCGGGTGTCGCCGGTCCAGGCGGCCGGGTCGCGCCACGCCTTGGCGTGTGACACGGGGGTCCGACATCGCCCGGTGAAGTACGGCGCCCCCGTCCGCATCGGCGCGGTCGCCCCGGAGACCAGGGCGGACTGCCGGACGATCCTGCTCGACGAGGAGATGCGGCCTTGACGGACGCCGTTCCCGCCCTGCCGTGACCCGGAAACGGCTCGGCGCCCGCACATCGTTGTGGCTCACACCTGGTGACGTACACGCAGGGCGCGGCAGGCCGGCCCGGAGAGTTGGGTGCCGTCGCTCAGGCTGAAGGCGGAGTGGTGCAGCGGGCACACCAGACGGGTGCCCGCGCGGTCCACGTGGCCGTGGCGCAGCAGGCCTCCCCGGTGCGGGCAGGTGGCGTCGACGAGCACGGTGCCCGTGGGGGTGTCCGCCACGGCCACGGTGTCCTCGGCGACCTGACGTAGCCTCATGTGGATGCCTCCGTCCGTGCCTCTTCCGCACTCGCCGTGCGGGCGGCGAGTACGGCCGCCTCGGTGGCCCGGGCGACCGTGGCGCGGGTGAGCTCGACGCCGGCCCAGACCTTGGCGAGATCGGCACCGTGCTCGTGGTCCCAGGCACGCAGGGCGGCGATCATGTCGCGGCTGTGGAAGCTGTCGATGTGCAGGTGTTCGGTGTAGTACTGGCCGGCTTCGATGCCGAGGCGTTCACAGGCGGCGGCGTAGCAGCGGAAGCCGTACAGGACGCTGGACTCGAAGTAGGCATAGGCGCCCAGGAAGTAGTCGGGGGTGGGGGCTCGGGAGGCCAGCCAGTGGAAGAGGTTGACGTAGGCGAGGGTCTCCTCACAGGCGTGGGCAGCATGTTCGAAGGGGTCGGTGGACAGGCCCAGTTCGACCATGAGGCGGGCGTAGAGGCCGGCGTGTTCCCGGGCCTCGTTGCCGCAGCCGAACTCGTCGATGAGGACGCGCATGACAGCCATCCGGGCCCGGCGCGGCAGCCGGGGCAGTATGCCGAGGTGGGACTGTGACTCGACCAGCCCGTCGACGGCGAACTGCCCGGCGATGTGGGCGAACTGCGCTCGGGTGGCCTGCTCCGCGATGAAGCGTTCGCTGTCCGAGGGCGCGGCTTCCTCGGCCCGCAGCCGGTCGTCCAGCGCCGCCAGCAGTTCACGCAGGTCCGAGAAGGGCGGCGCCTCGGCCTCCAGGGCATCGGCCTCGGCGCGCGGCCAGCGGCTCTCGAGGGCGAGCAACTGGGCGTATGCGGCGAGGTCGGGAATCGTGTGGTTGTGGTGGTAGAGGAGCTGCTGGGGAGTGGCGCGGAGCCTCCGGAGGGCTGGTCGGCGAAGGGTCATGGCGCCGCCTTCGGCTGCGCCGCTGTGGTTGCCGTGCCGATGATCCCCCGGGCGACCAGTTCATGCTTGACCCAGCGATACCAGTCGTCACGCAGGATGCCGTAGGCATCGCACGCGGCGTCCACCGCGTGCTGCCGGTGGGCCACTGGTTCCCGCAGGAGGTCCGCGCACAGGGCCGGCTCCAGATTGGCGAGGGGGCCGATGAAGCCGTGGACGCCGCCGGCCTGCGAGAGCAGGTTCTCCCAGCCCTCGAAGACCGGGACACCGGGTTCCGCCGCCACCAGGTCCCTGGTGAATGCCGGGTCACCGCTGGACTCCTTGATGCCGATGACTCCGGGGAGCCGGGCCAGCTGGAGCAGGGTGTCCCGCTCGACATGGTTGCCCGACAGGGCTACCTCGTTGTAGAGGAGGACCGGCACTCCGGTCGCGAGTACCGTCCGGAAGTGCTCGACGATCCGCTTCTGGCTCACCCCTGCTCTGAACGGCGTGGTCACGGCGACCGCGTCCGCGCCCAGCCCGGCCGCCGCGCGCACCCGGCGTACCACGGCTTCGGTGTCCGGGAGCTGCACCCCGGCGATGACCGGCAGGCCGGCGGCATGGCGCACGGTGGCGGCCACCATGGCGGTCCACTGCCGTTCCGTCAGCAACCAGCCCTCGCCCGAGCTGAGGGTGGGCATGAGGGCGGTGACGTGGTCCCGTACGGAGCCTATGAGGTGGGCCACGTCGGCCACGGCGACCTCACCGGCGGCGTCGAGGGGTGTGACGAGGGGGACGATGACGCCTCCGCGGAGGCCTTCGAACGGGCGCATGCTCATCGGGAATCCAGGTCGTCGAGGTCGGCCAGGTCGATCCGCAGGGCAAGGGAAGTCGCGTACAACTTCTCCAACGCGGGAGGAAAGGACCGTTCCGGGCCGGCCGGGGGTGTGGTCACCTCTCGGCCGTGGAGGGCGGCCAACCGAGCCGAGGCCGTGTGCAGCGGACGGCCGTGACGGACTGCGGGGGCCAGCAACAGGGCGTGGGCGAGGGGAAGTCCGGCGAGGGAGGGGCTGCCCAGCGCGGCGTCCAGGTCGGTGCGCCGGTAGCCGGTGCGGGTGAGGCGCAGTTCGCTGTGCAGGTTGTCCATGAAGGGGTAGTAGGCGTCCTGGATCTCACGCGGTTGCCGCCAGACCATGTCGTCGCACAGGCCGACCTGTTCCAGGTTCATGGCCAGGGGCTGCTGTCGCTCCAGGGCCGTCACGAAGAAGTTCTTGGCGGCTGTACGGATCCGGTCTTCGCGGCTGTGCATGCCCAGGAAGAGCGCCGCGTCGATCAGCGTCTCCGGCGTGCTCATGAGCCGAGCGCCTCGTCGATCACGCGCACCGCCTCCGCGAACTGCTCAGGTGGACGGGCCAGGGCGATGCGCACGAAGCGTTCACCACGCCCGGGGTTGGCCCAGTAGAAGTAGGTGCCCGGCAGGACGTAGACCTCGGAGCGCAGCAGCCTGTCGTGCACGTCGAAGGCGGTCAGCCCGGCGGGGCGGATGCGCAGCCAGGCGACGCTGGTGTCGACCTGGGCATCGAGCAGTTCGAGCGGGGAGGCCGGGCTCAGTCCCGTACGCAGGGCGCCGCGGTTGGTGTCGATGACCTCCCGGACCGAGGCGAAAGAGTCCTCGACGGAGTCCTCGACGTAGTGGGTGAGGAAGTTGAGCACGAAGGGCGAGACGTTGAGCAGCACGGCGGTGTGCAGGTTGTAGACCTCTTCGTGGATGTCCCGGCTGGACGTCAGCAGCGCGCACTTGGCGTCCTGGACGGGCCATGTCTTGCCGGTGTCCTCGATGGCGAGATAGCTGACGCCGGACTCCTCCAGCAGCCGGTAGACGTCGGGGCGCTGGACCAGGCCGCTGTGCAGCGCGAAGGAGGCGAAGCAGAAGTCCAGTACCAGCAGCTTGCGCCGTTCGCGGCAGAAGCGCAGCACCTCGGCGAAGCCGCGCCCACCGTCGGTGAACAGCGTGAAGCCGGTGGGGTTGTTGGGGTCCACTAGATACAGTGCGTCGGTGTCGATCCTGGCGGCGAGCTCCGTGTAGACCCGGTCGGGGTCGGCCAGCGCCTCCTCCGGAAGCGGTGTGGGCGGCGTGCCCAGGTACTTCAGGAGGTCGACCAGGTTGTCGAAGCAGGGCTCGACCAAGGACACGTTCATGTCGTTGCGGCGCAGGTACATCGCGACGACCATCGTCGCCACGCTGGCGGAGTACGACAGCAGGGTCCGTTCCAGGCCGGCTGCGGACGTCTGGCCGTGCAGTCGGAAGAACGCCTCGGTGAACTGCCGTTCGAAGTGGGCCTGCTGACGTTCCTCCGACTCGTACCACAGCGTGGGGAGCCTGGAGACTATCTTCTCCTGGCTGATCGACTGGCGTTGGTGGGTGTGCGCGTCCGCCAGGTTGTAACGGGTGCGCAGCGCTTTGATCTCATGCTGCGTCAGGTCGAGCAGACTCCGTGTCGGCATATGCCAATCCTTCGAACGGTCGAACGATCCTTCATGATTCGGGTTCACCGGGTTCGCGGGTTCCTGGGCGCGGGGTTTCACGGTTTCGCGTTCTGCGCGCGGTGCACGCTCATCGCGGTTTCACGTCCTGGGTGATTTCACTGTTTCGAGGTCTCGCGGTTCCTGCGGAACAGCCCTTGGGGGCCTTTTCCCACGCGGTGGTCCGGCTGAGAATGCTAGGCGGCCGAATGGTCGCTCACCACACCACAAAGGAGGAGGTACGAATTACGGATACCCGGTCGGCGCCCCTTCTGAAGTGCCGTGGTGGAATTCTTCGGCCCGTCGTTAACCTGCCGCCATGACGGAATCAACAACCGGGGTATCCGCTGTCCCGCGGAGCCGCGGGCGGACGATCGGTGCCCTGTGCGCCGGACTCGGCACCGCGCTGGCCGGCACCTCCTTCGTGGCGACCAGTCTGCTCACCCACTATCCGTTCCTCACCGGCCAGACCATTCGCTTCGCCCTCGGTGCGCTGTGCCTTCCGGTTCTCGCCGCGCTCTCCCGCACGCCGTGGCCGAGGCCGACGCGGCGTGAGTGGCGGCTTCTGGCGCTGCTCGCCCTGACCGGGCTGGTCGGCTTCAACCTGGCCGCGCTGGCCGCCCTGCGTTCGGCCGAACCCGCCGTGCTCGGTGTGGTCGTCGGGGCGACCCCGCTGGTCGTGGCGGTGGCCGGGCCGCTACTGGGCGGACGGCCCGTCTCCTGGCGGCTCACCGGCTCGGCGGTTCTTGTCGTCGCGGGCGCTGCCCTCGTCATCGGATACGGACGGGGGAGCTGGGCAGGGGTCGGCTTCTCGCTGCTGGCGCTGCTGGGCGAGGTGTCGTTCACGCTGCTGGCCGTACCGCTCCTGCCCCGGCTCGGGGCGGTGCCGGTTGCCTCGTACGTGTGTGTGCTGGCCACCGTGGAGATGGGCATCCTCGCCGCAGCGATAGACCTGCCCACCGGAGCCCTGCGCCTGCCCCGCCCCGGCGAGTTGGCCGCGCTGCTCTACCTGGCGATGGCGGTGACGGCGGCGGCGTTCATCCTCTACTACCTCGGCCTGCGTCGGCTCGGCCCGGAGCGGACCAGTCTCTTCGCCGGGCTGATCCCGGTGACGGCGGCCTGCACGGCGCCGCTGGTGGGCAGCGGAACTCTGGGCGCCGCACAACTCGCCGGCAGCGCCCTGGTGGGCATCGGGCTCAGTGCGGGACTTTCCGCACCCGAACCGGTGGGCGCGGGTTCCGGCGCGGGAGATTCCGGCCACCGGGATCGCCCGAAAGTACCGGGTCCGGTGGCCGAGGAAAATCCCTGAGTCTCGTCCTTTCCGTGGTTCCGGAGCGGGAATCGAATTCCTAGCGTCTGGACGGCCGGTCTTCCGAATTCCAGTGAGGATGCGAATCAATGACCACAACACACGTACTGCTCAGTGCCGCGGACATCCCGGAGCGCTGGTACAACATCGTCCCCGATCTGCCGCGTCCCCTCCCGCCGGCGCTTCACCCGCGGACCCTCGAACCGCTGAGCCCGGCGGATCTTGCCGGGCTGCTGCCGCAGGGCGTCATCGAGCAGGAGTTCTCCGAGGAGCGGTGGATCGAGATCCCGGACCGGGTACGGGAGCTGTACGGAATCTGGCGTCCCTCGCCGTTGCACCGCGCCACCCGGCTGGAGAAGGCCCTCGACACCCCCGCCCATATCTGGTTCAAGTACGAGGGCGTCTCGCCGGCCGGCTCGCACAAGCCCAACACCGCCATCGCGCAGGCGTACTACGCGGCGCAGGACGGCGTGCGCAGGCTCACCAGCGAGACCGGTGCCGGGCAGTGGGGCTCCGCACTCTCCTTCGCCGGCTCGCTGTTCGGGCTCGAGGTCACCGTCTACATGGTGCGCTCCTCATATCAGCAGAAGCCCTACCGCCGAGTCCTGATGGAAACCTGGGGCGCCCGTGTCCATGCCTCTCCCAGTGAGCTGACCCCGGCCGGACGTGCCGTGGTCGCAGCCCACCCGGATTCGCCGGGCAGTATCGGCATCGCGATCAGCGAGGCCGTGCAGGACGCCCTCAGCCGTGACGACACCCGCTTCGCCCTGGGCTCCATCTCCCACAACGTGCTGCTGCACCAGTCGGTCATCGGGCTGGAGGCCAAGAAGCAGTTGGAGATAGCGGGGGAATACCCGGACGTCGTCGTCGGTTGCGTCGGCGGCGGATCCGGATACGCAGGCCTGTCCTACCCCTTCCTCCACGACACGCTCACCGGCGCCCGCACCGGCACCCGCTTCGTCGCCGTCGAACCGGAGGCCTGCCCGTCCCTGACCCGGGGCTCCTACGCGTACGACTACCCCGACACCGCCTCGCTCTCTCCGGTACTGCCCATGTACACCCTCGGGCACGGCTTCGTCCCGGCGCCGATCCACGCCGGCGGGCTGCGTCACCACGGCAGTTCGCCCACCATGTGCGCGTTGGTCGAGCAGGGGTACGTGACGGCACGGGCGGTGTCGCAGCGGGACGTCTTCGGAGCGGCTGTCCGGTTCGCGCGCACCGAGGGCTTCGTCATGGCCCCGGAGTCGGCCCACGGCGTACGCGGCGCCATCGACGAGGCACTGGCCGCGAAGGAGGCCGGAGAAGCACGGACGATCCTGGTCCATGTGTCGGGGCACGGCAACTTCGACATGGCCGCCTACGACTCCTACCTGGCCGGCACCCTCGCCGACTACGAGCCCGAGCAGGCTGACATCGACCGCGCGCTGGCCGACCTGCCGCAGGCCAAGCTGCCTCGATAGACACAGGGGCAGCGGGACCGGTCGGGCCGGCTCCTGACGTGATGCGTTCCGGTGTTCTCGATGCGGGCACCCGGCCGGAGCCCGACCGGCCGGGTCGTCGAGCGGACATGAGGAGACTGCGGGCAACTCGGCGAAGTACCGCCAGTTCAGGGGGCCAGGCCCGCCTCGACCGCGCGCAGGGCCGCCTCCACCCGGTTGCGCAGGCCGAGTTTGGCCAGCACGTTCTGCACATGGCTCTTGACGGTGCTCTCGGACAGCGACAACCGCTCGGAGATCTCCGCGTTCGTGCATCCCCGGCCGAGGAGTCGCAAGACGTCCCTCTCACGCGGTGTGAGGCTGCGTACGTCGAACTGTCCGCCGCCCACCGAGGCGGTGGACCCCGCACGGGCGGCGGGAGGCGCAGACCGGCCGGACGGCGCGGGAAACAGCGCGTATCCGGCCACCAGCATGCGCAATGCGGCGACCAGGTCCTCAACGGCGGCGCTGCTCAGGAGAGTTCCGTCGGCGTCCATGGTCAGTGGATCGATACATGTGCTGAACCGCTCGGCACTGACCAGCGCCAGCAACTTGACCTCCCGGTCGGCTCCCCGGGCTCCGCGGCCACCTCGGTCACAGACCTGCCGGACGACGGTGACCGCCTCGGTGGGATCTTCCTTGCTGCTGTGGACGACCATGACGTGCGGATCGGTCTGGGCCAGCAGGGCCAGCGCCTCACTGTGGTCGGCGGCCGCACCGACCACCTCGATGCCTGCCTGATGGAGCACCGCGCGCAGACCGTTGCGCGTGATCGGCGACTCATCGAGGATCAGGACGCGGATGCCGCCAGTGGTGCCTTCCAACGGTGGTCTCCGAAGTCGCAGGGGTCGCAGGGTCGTTGGCCTGGCCTTGGATGCGGGCCCGATGCCGATTCTCGGGATGCCTCGTCTGCCTCGTCCGCGGTGGACGTCGTGGGCATCGGGCCGGGATCCGGGTTCATGGACTGGGTCATGTCCTCCCCCTTCCACTCACCGACCGAACATTCGGTTCATGTTCGGTGGCGCCAAGTAATTCAGGACGACCATTTGCCTGTCAAGAGGGTGACGGCCTGCCCCGAGAAACCACCGAGTGCCCCACTTCTCTCCCTCCGCGCCGACAGCCGGAGCGACCCGCTTTCTCCCTCGGCCGCGTGCGAACCTGCGTATCCGGATACGTGATTCCACGGAAGACCCGAAAGGCAGCGCATGGCAGGCTTTCGCACGCAGACCGTGCTAGGTGGCTGCTCGTTGCCGGCCAACGGCTGTCCCGTAATCCGCGGCGCCCGCCGGGGATGGAGGCGAGGCGTACCTCTGCGGCCCGCCGGGCTTCGTCGAGACTTTTCACACGGCGCTGCCTGCCGACCGCCCGGCATCCCCGCGAACGCCGTATGTTCTTTGGGGGATCGAAGGGTTGAGCTGCCGACCCGGGACGGCTGCCCCGGTGTCAGGGAACCCTGCCCGTGTGAAGGCGGCAGGGGTCCCAGGTGATCAATCGTCGTCTGCTCCATCGGATTCTGCGGCCGCGGCCGCGCTCTCGGCGCGGTCCAGGACGCGGGTGAGATCCGTGAGGTCGGTGGCAGTCGGATCCGGTGCGACCGTGACGGTGACGGCGATCCCGGACGGCTGTCGGCCGCCACCGCCCGCGTCGCGGTCCGTACCGCACGCGACGGTGACCGCGGCACAGAGCACCACCTCCGCGACCAGGACGGCACCGCGGCCCGGGAGGGTCACGGGGTGGCCCCGTCGGCGGTGGGGTTCGGCCCGCACCAGTCGGAGACCTTCGCCAGGTCCTTGCTCCGCTGCTCGAGCGTGGGAACGAGAGACTTGCGGTAGGCGAGTCGGCCCTTGAGGTAGGTCTCGATCGCGCCGTGCCCCGCCGCCTTGGCATTGTCGACCCGCTGCTGGAGCCGCGCGATGGAACCACGTACGCTCACCGGGCCGTTCAGACGGCTCAAAGACCTGTCGATGCGCTTGTCGATGCGCACGGCGCGCTTGCACAGCGCCCGCTGCCTCGCGCAGGCCGACGGAGCCCGACCGGCCCACCACAAGGCCGGCACCCACGCAAGAGCCCCCGAGCACGTCCACAGAACTCGACCGACTGACCGGACGGGAGAGGGAGATAGCCGATCTCGTCGCGGAAGGGCTGAGCAACCAGGCCATCGCGGCGAAGCTGTTCCTCAGCGGTCGCACGGTCGAGAGCCATCTGTCGTCCGTCTACCGCAAGACCAAGTTGCCCTCCCGGGCAGCACTGGCGGGCCTCGTGACGCGCGCCGCCCTCGAACGGCGGACCGGACCGACCGCGGAGCCAGTGCCCTTCGGAGCGAGACGCTCTCCCCGTTGACTCTGCCGGGGATCTCGGGGTTTCCCGGTGCGCCAGGGTGATCGGCGGGCATGCTCGGTGCTGCGTCGAAGATCGATGCAATCGTCGAGGTGCCTGTCGGTGCTCCGCCCCCGTCCCGGTGAGCAAGTCCCGTCTCTGCCCGTACCACCGCGGGAGCCGGTGACATCGACCCGTTGGGGATGTCGCCCCGGGTCAAGGGGCCGCGCGCCAGATCCGCGCGGTCCCGTCGCCGCTGACGGTGGTGATGTTGCGGCCGTCCGGGGAGTAGGCGACATCGTGAACGGGGCTTCTGTGCCCCTTGAGGATCTGGAGAGCGGTACCGGTCTTGACATCCCAGACCTGCGGAGTCCTGGCCCATGACTCGTTCGCGGGGCTGTGCCTGACCACCAGGGTGTGGCTGTCCGGGGCCCAGGCGACCTGATCCACCTGCTCGATATTGCCGACAGCTATCAGGAGACCATGCAGGCCACGTAGGGTACGGAGCTTTTCACCGCTCTCCGGATCGACCAGCCAGACGTCGTCGCCGTTGCGCACCGCCAGCAAGCTCCCGTCCGGGGCGTAGACCGGCTTGCTTCCCTCATACAGGCCTGACGACCACCGGACAGCGCCTGTCGCCACGTTCCAGGCCCGAACCCTGTCACCGTCGGCGACCACGGTTCGTCCGTCCGGCGCGAAGCCGACCGTCCAGCTGA
Organism: Streptomyces ossamyceticus; assembly: GCF_001418475.1. Classification (GTDB taxonomy): domain Bacteria; phylum Actinomycetota; class Actinomycetes; order Streptomycetales; family Streptomycetaceae; genus Streptomyces; species Streptomyces ossamyceticus. Next base: position 11,625 of record NZ_LIQX01000482.1, read on the forward strand.
AATGCCCTCCGGACGGGTCGAGCGGGTGTACCTGGGCACCGGTGGCGACGTCCCAGATGCCGCCGTGCCGTTCGGCCACGGCGGCGATGGTCCTGCCGTCCGGCGCGAACGCCGCAGCCCTGGCTGGCACGTCGATCTGGTGGCGGAGCGTGCCGGTGGCCACGTCCCAGAGCCGCAGATGGTCACCGGTGGCCGCGATGGTGCGACCGTCGGACGAATACATCAGTTTGCTGCCGCGCAGCGGCATCAGCCCCTCGGGATCGGTGACCGGGGCCTTGATCACGGCGCGTGTGGCACCGGTCTGCGTATCCCAGATCTGGATCGTCTGCCCGTCGTGCAGCTCCGTCGCCACCGCGTCGCCGTCCGGTGCGAAAACCACCTCGCGGTTGGAGTACCGCGCACGGGTGTTGACGGCGAAGGGAAGGACGTGTCGGCGCGTGCCCTCGTGGACATCCCATAGTTCCACTGTGCCGCTGTCACTCCAGGAAGCCAGGGTGCGCCCATCGGGGGAGTACGCCACCGAACCCCTCAACGGCAGCGTCCGCAGCGTCACGCCGTCGGACGACGCGGTGGGGTCGTACAGGCCCAGGACACGGCGCGCCTGCGTGTACACGAGGGGCGCGATACCGGCGAGCAGCCCGACCACCAGCAGAACAACCACGATCACTGGCCCACCTCTGCGCTTGTGCTGCCGTCCTGTACCGGGAGCGGAGACGGGTCCCCGCGGATCACCGGACCCGCGGTTGCCCGCTTGCGGAAGGGCCGGAGGAGGTGTGGGCTCAGGTCGCTCACGGTTGGATCCTCCGATTCGGGTGCGTCGTAGGGCGCTGACCGGACATGGACCGGGACCGCCGACGCCGCGTATGGCGAGGCTAACCACGCACCCCGATGCCGGCATCAGTAGAGCTACTCAGCTGCGACGTGCAGTTGTCGTCGGCGATGACGTAGCCAACAGTGAACCGGGCGTGGCGAAAGGCGCGGTGGTCGCGGTTTCCGTCGGGCCGGTGGTGGTGTCATGGGCGGTTCGCGCGCCGCACCGAGCCGGTGGCGTCGGCCGACAGCAGTCGGCACACCGACCGCGCCGCGGCCCTGCTGGGCGAGCAGTGCCGGGTGGAGCAGGCCCGCGTCGGCCGGGTCGCGGGGACATGCGCGAAGGGCCCTTCGCGGTGGCGGCTTCACTGGTGGCCGTCGTGGGATGCGGCGCAGAAGACGACGGGGCGTGATCATCGACTACGGGCCGGCGACGACGCCGTACAGCGGTCCGCTCCACATCGAGACCGACGAGGTGGACGAGGACACCCCGGAGGCGATGCTGCTTGCCTCACACGCTGCGGGCCGGGCTCTGGAATGCGGCGGGGATATCTCCCGAGGCCGTTCGCCCGACGGCTGGGGGGAGAGACGGCGGCAAGACACCGGAGGACGGGCTGAGCCTCTGCTTCCGTATGTTCCAGCCGGTGGCATCCCCTCACAGTTCCGCGTGGAACGCGAGGAGAGCGAGCGCGTTCTGTACACGCACCGTGTCGACGGTCGGACGGAGACGGCCGTCGTGGTCGCCAAGGACCAGGAAAGCAGGCCCGTCCCTCCAGGGGCGCGAGGAACTGCGCGAGAAACCACGACGGACCCGCACCCGCCAACGCACCCCCGGCTCCGAGCTACTGGGCGCCCGGCACCGCCGTCAGCCCCTCCCTCACCGCCGTCAGGTCCTGGTCCGACGCCAGGCCCGCGTGGTAGAGCCGGATCTCCGTCGCCCCCAGTTCGGCCGCCCGCCGGGCATCCGCGCCCAGGGTTCCGGGGCTGCCGCCCATCCCGGACACGACGCCGAAGTTGGCGGCCAGCACCGCCCCCTGCGCGCCCGCTTCCCCGCGCGCCTCCGCGAACGCGGGAAGCAGTCCCGGTCCGCCCGCGCACGGCACGACGACCCCGTCGGCCACGCCCAGGACGTGCGCGGGGTCGACGCCGGCGTTGGCCCCGCAGTGGTAGGTCACGGGGTCCGCGTGGAGCAGCACCTGAAAGCCCTCGGGGGCGGCGGCCCGTACCGCCGTGACGGCGGCCTCCTGGAGGGAGCGGGCTACGGCGTCGCGCCACACCCGGGTCCCCGCAGCCCACTGCGCGCCGAGGAGTTTCTCGACCGCCGGCCAGCCCTCGTCGACCGGCTCGCCCCGCCACAGCGGTTCCAGCGCGTCCCGTACGGCCGCGGCCAGCGCGTCCGGGTCCAGTCCGGCGTCGGCGTACCCGTCCCGGCAGGTGGGGCAGAAGCAGAGCGCCATCAGGTACTGTCCGGCGTCCCCGAGGGGTACCCCGCCCGTCTTGTCGTGGGCGTGCAGGTGCTGGAAGCCGTACCAGCCGAGGGACTCCAGTTCGGTGCCGCGCGCGCCCGGCCGTACCGCGGCCTCCGCGGCCAGGTCGACGAGGTACTCGCGGGTCTGAGGCTGGGCGATGCACGGCGCCCACGGGTAGCGGTCGCCGTACGCGTTGAGCACGGAGGTCGACGGGTGTTCCGCGCCGAGCCGGGAGTTGTGGGCGAGGACCACCCAGGTGTGCACCTCCAGACCGGCTGCCTCCAGCGCCCCGGCGGCCTCTGCGAACGCGTCGCCGGGCGCCCACTCCCCCGCCGGGTACGGTCGCAGGGTCCGCCCCCGCCAGCGGTCGTCCGGCGGGTACAGCACGGCCGCGTGCTCGGCGGTGACGACGCGCCGCCGGGGGTGGCGCGGGGTGAGCGCGCGGGTGGAGTGGTAGGCGGAGGCGAGCGTCACCTGCCGCACCCCGAGGTCCGCGATGCGCTCCGCGGCGGCCGGATCCCCGTTGACGTCCCACGGGTAGACGAACGTAGACGCCTTCACTTGCCCTCCTGGCACTCCTCCAGCAGCGCGTATCCGCGCTCGATCAACTGGCCCAGCTGTTTGACGTGTTCCTCCGCCGGCTCGTGCAGCGGCGGCCGTACCTCTCCCACGTCCAGCCCCCGTAGCCGTACCCCGGCCTTCACCAGTGACACGGCATAGCCGCGTCCTTTGGCCCGCAGGTCGACGAAGGGGCGGTAGAAACCGTCCAGGAGCCGTCGCACGGTCGGGTCGTCGCCCGTGTCGAGCGCCCGGTGGAACGCCTGGGCGATCTCCGGGGCGAAGCAGAAGACGGCCGACGAGTACAGGGTGACGCCGACGCCGCGGTAGGCGGGCTGGGTCAGTTCGGCGGTCGGCAGTCCGTTGAAGTAGAGGAAGTCGCCCGGTGCCTCGCCGCGCACCGTGCTCACGATGCGCTGCATCAGGTCGAGGTCGCCGACGCCGTCCTTGAGGCCGACGACGCCCTCGGTGCGGGCCAGTTCGACGACCGTCCGGGGGGTGAGGACGGCGTTGTCGCGCTGGTAGACGATCACGGGCAGGGGGGTCGCGGCGGCCAGCCGGCGGTAGTGCCGCAGGAGTCCTTCCTGGGCGGCGACGACGAGGTAGGGCGGCAGGGCGAGCAGTCCGTCGGCACCGGCGTCGGCGGCGAGCCGCGCGTAGCGCTCGGCGAGCGCGGTGCCGTAGCCGGTGCCGGCGACCACGGGCACCCGGCCGGCGGTCTCGGTCACCGCCGCCCGGACGCACTCCTGGAACTCCTCGGGGGTGAGCGCGTGGAACTCGCCGGTCCCGCAGCAGGCGAAGACGGCGGCGGCCCCGGCCTCGACACCCCGGCGCACATGCGCGCGACAGGCGTCGAGGTCGATCCGGCCGTCCGGGCCGTAGGCGGTGACGGGGAAGAACAGCGGCCCGGTGGGGACCCGGAGCCGAGCGGCGAGCGAGGCTGACGTCACGGGCTCTCCCAAGTCCATGTCACTGATCAGTGTCTACATTTCTGAACGATGTCACGCTAGGGCGCCCCCGCCGGGCCGGTCAAGGTCGCCAACCCGCGCCGCACCAGCCGATTCACCCGTCCGCCACACTCCGACGGCACACTTGACGCACCGGACCCACACTCCCTAGCGTGTCCACGAATGTGAATGCTGGACGCCCATATGCACGATGGCGAGGCAAGGAGATCCGAGGATGCCCGCTCCCCGCACCGTTCTGCTCACCGGCGCCGCCGGTGGTCTCGGCACCCTGATGCGGGAGCTCCTCCCGGCGTACGGCTACGAGCTGCGCCTGCTCGATCTGCTCCCCGTCGAGGGCGAGCCGGACGCGATCGCCGCCGACCTCGCCGACAAGGAGGCCCTGCGGGAGGCCGTACGGGGCGTCGACGCGATCATCCATCTCGCGGGCATCTCCCTGGAAGCCCCCTTCGAGAAGATCCTCCGGGCCAACATCGAGGGCACCTACCACCTGTACGAGGCCGCCCGCCAGGAGGGCGTCCCGCGCATCGTCTTCGCCTCCTCCAACCACGCCGTCGGCTTCACCCCCCGCCCGCGGGGCGACGCGCCCCTCGACCCGGACGCGCTGATCCCCATCGACACCCCGCGCCGCCCCGACACCTTCTACGGTCTGTCCAAGTCCTTCGGCGAGGACCTCGCCCAGTTCTACTGGGACAAGTACGGCCTGGAGACGGTGTCCGTGCGCATCGGCTCCTGCTTCCCCGAGCCGACCAGCGTGCGCATGCTCTCGCTGTGGATGAGCCCGGCCGACGGCGCCCGCCTCTTCCACGCGGCCCTGACCGCCGAGGACGTCGGCCACACCGTGGTCTACGGCTCCTCCGCCAACACCCGCCTGTGGTGGGACCTGACCACCGCCCGCGCGCTGGGCTACGAACCGCGGGACGACTCCGAGCCGTACGCCGAGAAGCTCATCGCCGAGCAGGGCGAACTGGACCCCGACAACGAGGCGCACGCCTGCCTGGGCGGCCACTTCGTGAACAAGCCGCCGATCTGGCCGCACTGACCGGGCGACGGCCGGCTTTCCGGCCGTCGGCGCGTCCACGGGGGCCGGGAGCGCCCGTCGTACGGAAACGAGGGCCGTGCGGCGGACGAGAGCGGCGGGCGGGCACCGAACGGGCCCGCCCGCTGCCGTATTCGGGCACGCCCGCTGCCCGATCTCCCCTCCGCCCCAGGTCCCCGGCGGGCGGCCGCCGCCGAAACGGGCAGGGGCGGGCATCATCGGGCGCGCAACAAGCCTGGTCAGCGCCACGCACCCGCTGTAGAACTGGCACCGAGGCCCCGAACGGGCCCGAACGGGCAGTGCGACGGCGAGGGAGAGCGGGTGTCGGCCATGAGCGCGCAGGAGAGGCAGCGCGAGATCGTCAGGGCCGCCCGCCGCGCGGGCTCCGTCGACGTCGCCGCACTCGCCGCCGACCTGGGCGTGGCGAAGGAGACCGTACGACGGGACCTGCGCGCCCTGGAGGAGCACGGGCTCGTCCGGCGCACACACGGCGGCGCGTATCCCGTGGAGAGCGCCGGGTTCGAGACGACGCTCGCCTTCCGCGCCACCAGCCACGTCCCCGAGAAGCGCCGGATCGCCGCCGCGGCGGCCGAGTTGCTCGGGGACGCCGAGACGGTCTTCGTCGACGAGGGCTTCACCCCGCAGCTCATCGCCGAGGCCCTCCCCCGCGACCGGCCGCTGACCGTGGTCACCGCCTCCCTCGCCACGGCGGGCGCGCTCGCCGAGGCGAGGGAGGCGGT
>NZ_LIQX01000483.1 GCF_001418475.1 Streptomyces ossamyceticus
CCCCACTCCCCTCACTGCCGTCATCCCCCTCACCATCGGCGCCCCAAGGGTCGCCGGGGTCACAGCCCCCGTACGGTCCGCACGGCCCGCAGGGCGTGTACGGTCCGCAGGGTGCGCACGGCACATACGAGACCCAGGACAGGGCGAACCCGGCCGACGGGTCCGTCGGCATGCCCGGGCTCGGCGGAGCGAACGACCCGCAGCAGGAGGGTTCGCGGCTCTCGCGCCGCCGACGGGCCGCACGCAACGGCTCCGACCGCGTCGAGGTCGGTTCCGACCGCACCGAGACCAGTCCTGACCAGCCGGAGAGCGATTCCGATCGCCCCGAACCCGGCGGCGCCGACCGGATCCAGGGCGGTGGCCCTGAGCGGATCGGGCGGCGCAACCGTATGGAGGGTATGGACCGTATGGATCGCGCCGAGCATGTGGATCGTGTCAATCGTGACGGAATGGATCAGACGGGCCAGACGGACCGGCCTGACGCCGTCGACCGTGAGAGCCGTGCGGCGCGCAGGCGCCGTACGGACCGCCTCGACCAGGTGGTCAACCGGCTCCACACGGCCGGGAGCAGGAATGGTGGTCGGGTGGGGGTGACGTACAAGTACTTCGGCGCGCCCGACGGCGCGACCGCGGCCCGCGTCCCGATCTCGATGCGCCCCGAGGAACTCGGCGGCGACGAGCTCGGCATGAACGGCATGTTCACCAAGATCAAGCCGGAGACGATGGCCGCGATGGTGCTGACCGGCATCGAGGGCGTCCCCCTGCACAAGGTCCCGCCGCTGGAGCTGGTCGTCCTGCACCCCGACTACGCGGTCGTGAAGCTGCCGATGACCGTCGTGGACCCGCTGCGCGGCATCGGCGAGGAAGCGGTCGGCGCGGCGGCCTTCATCTGGTCCACGGTCCCGGACCGCGGCGGCCCCCGCGACGCGTTCAACGTGTACCAACTGCTCCACGAATGGCAGGACTTCTCGCACCGGCTGCATGAGGCGGGGCATCAGCCGTACTGCCTGGTGTGGCCCTGAGCCGAGACCTCAGGGATTTCGGGCGGGCGGTTTTCTGCCCCTCGTCGTATGTGGAGAGAGGCGGTCGGGCGGCCGGGCACCATCGGTTTCGCCGGGGCTCTGATGCGCCCCGGGTGCCGGGCCGCTCGCCCTCCGCCTCGCCGTCCGCATCGCCCTCCGCCTCGGCTTCTGTGAAGGCGTCGTCGGTTCACGGCCGCTCACCAGGCCGTTCTCCCTACTCCGGGTGGCCCGCTTCGGGGGCAGGAAGAGGTGTGAGCCTGACCGTCGCGACGTACGAGACCACGACCGCGACGATCACCAGCGGCATGACAGTGATCCCCTCTGCCCCGATCAGCAGTGTGGCGAGCAGGACGGAGACCAACGGAAGTCTCAGCATCGCGGCGCTCATCGCTCCGATACCCATCGCGAACCCCGCGACCAGGGACAGCCCTGGCAGGTGCGAGATCAGCATGCCGACCGCCGCTCCCACGAACATCGCGGGAAAGATCGGGCCTCCCCTGAAACTACTGAGCGATACGCAATAGGCCAGCCCCTTGCACAACACCAGCAGCGACAACGCTCCCACCGAATACGCGTCGTGGTGCCTGAGGAGTGGATCCAACGCCGTCTGGCCGGAATACAACACGTCGGTCGCGGCCTTGCCGGTGCCCTCCGCGTAGGCGATCGCCAGCCCCGCCACGACCAGTCCCATGACCACCGTGGCCGGCACCCGTCGCCTCTCGACGTGCGTCTTCAGCCGGACGGCGAGCCATCGGATCCCCGCGCCCGCGAACGCGGCCGACAGACCGATGACCAGAGCCCAGCCGAATTCCGCCGCTGTCGGGGGCGTGGCCTTGGGGACGTCGTGCAGTGCCAGCGAGTAGGTGCCCAGCCCGCTCCAGCTTCCCAGTCCGACGAAGATGAGTGCGCCGATACCCGATGCCAACAGGCCCGGCACCAGCACCGTCGTCATCATCACCCCACCCAGCCCCGAGGCTTCCATCAGCAGGAACGCTCCGAGCAGCGGAGATCCCAGGAGCGAGCTGACGGCCGCGAAGCTGCCGGTCGCGCCCAACACCGCGCTCACCCGCTCCGGGGGGTCGCGTTTGACCATGCGCACGGCGCCGGCGGCGAGTCCCGCGCCGAGCGCCAGCAGAGGGGCCTCGGGCCCGAGAACCGCAGCTAAGCAGAGCGTCGCCAGGGCAGCGAGGAAGATGCCGGGCAGCTCGACGGGTGCGGGCGCACCGGCGGCCTTGAACCCGGCTGTCGGTTCGTGGCCGCCATGTCCTGGCAGGTACTGGATCGACAGTCCCGCAAGCAGTCCCCCGACGGCGAGCAGGGGCAGAGGCCACCACAGGGGGGTTCCCTCGAAGCCCAGCGCCTTGGGCAGATCCGTGTAGAGCAGGGGCTGAAGTTCGCCGACCAGCGCCAGGAAGCCGAATGCCGCCGCCGACACCGGCACGCCGATCAATGCGGCCAGCAGCAGGAGCACCAGGTACTGGCGGCTCCGAAGAAGAGTCCGCGGGTCCGAGGGCGGCGCGGGCTCGGATCCAGCTTCGGCGACCGGCATCGCATTGCCTCCTCGCGAACGCGGACCTGGTCGGTGGTCTCACCGGCCGCCTTCAGCGCACCTGAAACGCCCTGCCACCTGATGCGAGAGGCGTGGTTCCGAGCCTGGCACGCCGTTCCCCCGCAGGCATTTCGGTGCCGACCATGGAGGTGAACGCCCGACCCCTCACTCTTGGCCCACGGCCCCCGGTGGCTCGCCGGAGCCGGCTGCCCGGGCGTCTTCCGCGATGCGGACGGCGCCGAGAAGGACCCGCGCGACCATTCCCACCAGAATCACGTCGGCCAGCATCTGCATCATGGTCAGAACCCGTGCCGTCTCTGTGACCGGAACGATGTCGCCGAAGCCGACCGTGGCGAACACGGTGACGGTGAAGTACAAGGCGTCGGTGCGCCCGAAAATCTCCGAGAACGAGTCGGACCGGTTCTGGGAAAGGACCACATAGGCCGCCGAGAAGATGATCAGAAAGGTCGGCCCGGCAGTGGCCATGGTCTCTATGGCGCGTAGCCGGGGATGGTCGGATCGCTTGACCATTCGGATCTGCCAGGCAAGTGCGCCGACGAAGAGCACGAGACTCACGGCCAGCGCGATCGCTGTACCGAGGTCGAGCCCCTTGTCCAGCGGCAGCAGGTAGTAGACGACAACCGACAGGACCACGGTCACCGAGGATCGGGCCACCGAAAGGAGCAGTCGACGGCGCGACACGCGGAAGCGCTGGGTCTGCCGGGGTCTTTTCATGACGTCACCATGTGCGCATGTAGGTCGTACTCACGCAGGTTTCGGGTCCGTCCGGGCATGTGCGGGCTTCACATCCGCAGAGCCCCGTCCACTATCACGGCTGAAGACTTCGAAAACGCTCCGAACGCCCTCCGAGGCGCCTCCTGCAACCCTTTTGGAGGGACGTCCGTCCTCTGCGACGTCCGTCATCTGCCTCGTCATGTGGTGAAAACCCGGTGGCCGTCCGGGAGGGACGCTGCTACCTTCCCGGCAGGCCGTGCGAGAGAACGAGGAGGTGGTACCCGTGAACGCTGTATCGACATGGGTGCTCCCCTCCGGGGTCACGGTCGGGCGGTAGGTCGTCCGGGAGCGCCGTTCTCGCGCACTCCCGAAAGGCACGACCATGCGATTCACTTCCGAACTGCGCCTCGACGACGGTGTCCTCGAACGCGAGTTCCTCCTCGGCGAGATCCCCGGCACCCTGTGGACACCCGAGTCCGCCGCGCCGGTCCCGCTGATCCTGACGGCCCACAACAACGGTCTGCCCAAGAGCGATGCCCGGCTGGTGGCCCGGGCGCGGACATCAGCGACGTACGGCCACGCGGTGGCCACCATCGACGCCGCCGGGTGCGGTGACCGGCCCCGTTCCGCCGCCGACGAGCAGGCCCGCGCCGACCTGCGGCGGGCGATGCGGGCCGGCGAGCCGGTCGACGAGATCTTCGAGTCCCTCGTCGGCCCGCTGGTCGAGAAGGCGGCCCCGGAGTGGCGGACCACCCTGGACGCGCTGCTCGCCCTCCCCGAGATCGGCGGCCCGGTCGGATACTCGGGGTGGACGGCCCTCGGCATCCGGCTGGCGGCGACCGAGCCGCGCATCGCGGCGGCCTGCTGCTTCGCCGGGGGTTACGTGCCCCGCGCCCAGCGCGAGGAGGCCCGGCAGGTCACCGTTCCGCTGCTGCTCCTGCTCCAGTGGGACGACGAGGGGAACCCCCGGCAGCGGGCCCTGGACCTGTTCGACGCGTTCGGCTCCCGTGAGAAGACGCTGCACGCCAACCTGGGCGGGCACACCGGCACCCCGTGGTTCGAACTGGACGACGGGAACCGCTTCTTCGGCCGCCACCTGAGGTGACACCGGGCCCGCCCCGGCCTCCGGCGAGGGGTGGCCTTTGGGGAGGTGCCCTTTCGGGTGGTGGCTGGAGAGACAATTTCGGCCAAGTTCCGCGGTTCGTAGGGTCGTTGGCGCAGCCAACAGTCACGTGTCACGGGAGCCCCGCATGTTCACTTCCACCGCAGGTCGTCTGACGTCCGCCGCCGTCGCCACGGTGGCCGGTCTCGCCGTGCTCGCGCCCACCGCCCAGGCCGTGGAGCAGGGCCGGGGCGAGCCGATGGCGCCGAGGCTGACCGTCGCCGGGTACACGAAGTACCTCAAGGCGCAGTCCACGCCGGAGGCGAGGAAGGCGCTGAAGAGGTTCCAGGCGCTCACCAGGGGGCAGCAGACCGTCTTCGTGAAGGACCTCCAGGACCGCCGGATCCACAAGGCGCTCCTCGGCAAGGTGACGGCCCCGATCGGCAAGCCGGTCAGCATCACCGACCCCTACAACAAGGAGGTCCGGTTCGTCACGAAGGCGACCTCCAAGGTCGGCAAGGACAAGAACCGCACCACGACCGTCAGTTTCACCGTGACCCAGGAGATCTTCCGTATCCCGGTCACCAGCGAGACGCTCACCATCAGCTACCCGACCGCCGGGGAGGGGCCGAAGAAGATCACCGGCAAGGCCAAGGTCACCAACGTCAACGCGGCCATCGCCATCAAGGACGACCCCCGCGTCGTCGTCAAGGGCTCCGACGCGCAGACCCTCTGGGTCGCGATCCCGCAGGTGAAGTCCTTCGGCAAGCCCGTCCACAAGAAGCAGCACATCCAGCGCACCGCTCCCGGCTTCCGCGCCCAACTCACCGATCTGGGCTGACATCCCGAGACGGCTCACGCCGGGGCGGAGGGCACCGGGCGGCAGAGGGGACCGGGGCAGGGGGCGCAGCGAGCCCCCCGCCCCGGCTCAGCCTCCCCTGTACTGCGACGGGGTCACCCTGTGCAGGCTGTGGCGCACCCGGCGGTTCGGGTTCTGGAAGTACGACCTGGCCCCTTTGGGGACGTGCCGGCCCTCCGCTCGGCCGGACTACGGATACGGCGGCCCGTCCTGTGGCGGCTGCGGGCCGCCGTACTCGCGTCGGTCACGGCGCCCGAGCGCCTGTCCTGGCCGGCGCCTATCTTGACCCCATGCAGTCCTACACGATCGGTCAGGCAGCGCGGTTGCTCGGGGTGAGTCCGGACACCGCGCGGCGGTGGGCGGACGCGGGCCGGGTGGCGACCCGGCGCGACGACAGCGGGCGTCGGCTCATCGACGGCCGGGACCTCGCGGCGTTCTCGGTGGAGCTGGCCGCGGACGCCCCCGCCGAGGACGACGTCCCGTACACCTCCGCCCGCAACGCGTTCCCCGGCATCGTCACCGCCGTCAAGCTCGGCGATGTGGCCGCGCAGGTGGAGATCCAGGCCGGGCCTCACCGTCTTGTCTCGCTCCTGACGCGGGAGGCCGTGGAGGAGTTGGGCCTGGAGGTCGGGATGGAGGCCACCGCCCGCGTGAAATCCACGAACGTCCACATCGACCGGACCTGAGGTCGACGGCCGCACGGGCGGTCGACGGCCGCACGGGCGGTC
>NZ_LIQX01000484.1 GCF_001418475.1 Streptomyces ossamyceticus
GCCGTGGTGGGGCGGCAGGCGGGGCCGGGGTGTGGAGCGACGGACGGTCAGATCCAGGTGTCGAGCCACATCCTGCCCCGCCAGCCCTCGTACGGGATGGTCTGGCCCGAGTACAACGGGAAGAAGTAGATGAAGTTCCACGCGACGAGCAGCACCAGGGCGCCGGCGACGATCGCGCCCGCGGAGCGGCGGTTGTCGTCCGCGCCCGGTGGCCCGAGCAGCGCGCCCACGGTCATCGCGACGGCCAGACACAGGAACGGCACGAACACCACGGCGTAGAAGGAGAAGACGGTCCGGTCCTGGTACAGGAACCACGGCAGATAACCGGCGCCGACTCCGCACAGCACCGCGCCCGCCCGCCAGTCGCGGCGCAGCGCCCACCGGAACAGCAGATACCCGAGCGCCAGGCACGCCGCCCACCACAGCAGCGGGGTGCCGAGGGCGAGGACCGTCTGTGAGCAGTCGACGGCCGTGGCGCAGCCGTCCTGTCCGGGCCGCGGCGACTGGTAGTGGAACAGCACGGGACGGCCGAGGACCAGCCAACTCCACGGGTTCGACTCGTACTTGTGCGCCGTGTGCAGGCCCACGTTGAACTGGTAGACGCCGTACTCGTAGTGCCACAGGCTGCGCAGCGGCGCCGGGATCCACGCCCAGATGCCGCCCCGGTCGTCCGCCCAGTGCCGTCCGTGGCCCTTGTCGGACAGGAACCAGCCGGTCCAGGTGAGCACATACGTCACCACGGCCACGGGGACGACGGACAGCAGCGACCGGCCGAGGTCCTTGCGGAGCACCGCACGATAGGGGTGGCGGGCTCCCGCGACACGGCGGGCGGCGATGTCCCACAGCACGGTCAGGGCCAGGAAGAACACCAGGACGTACAGGCCGTTCCACTTGGTGGACGCGGCCAGGCCCAGACAGACGCCGGCCGCGAGGCGCCAGGGCCGCGGCCCCGTCCCGGTGTGCTCGGCGGCGTCCGCGTCCGGTCTCGCGCGGCCGTCGTCGTCGACCGGCAGGGCGGCCGCGAGGCGGGCGCGGGCACGGTCCCGGTCGACCAGGAGGCAGCCGAACGCCGCGAGCACGAAGAACATCACGATGATGTCGAGGAGCGCGGAGCGGCTCATCACGTAGTGCAGGCCGTCCATCGCCATGAACGCGCCGGCCAGACATCCCAGCAGCGTCGACCGGAACAGCCGGCGTCCTATTCGGCACAGCATCAGCACCGACAGTGTGCCGAGGACGGCCGTCATGAAGCGCCAGCCGAACGGGTCGAGGCCGAACATCCACTCCCCGACGGCGATGACCCACTTGCCCGTGGGGGGATGCGCGACGAAGGTCCCCGGGTCGGTCAGCGAGATCACCTGAGGGTCCGCCAGGATCTGCGGGTCGGCGATCTTCCGGTCCGGCCAGGTGCCCTCGTACCCCAGCCGGAGCATGGACCAGGCGTCCTTGGCGTAGTACGTCTCGTCGAACATCACGGCGCGCGGCCGGCCGAGGTCCCAGAAGCGGACGGCGCCCGCCAGGGCCGCGACGAGCAACGGGCCCAGCCAGCCCATCGCGTGCGCGACCCGCTGTGCCGCCACCGCCCCGAGCCCGAGGCGCTCCCACGGCCGGGTCCCCGGCTCGGGGAACGCCGGAACCAGCCGTTCCCGCACGTCGGCCCCCGGACGCCCGACATACCCGAAGCGGCGCAACCGCCCCCGCCGGCCACCGGCCTCCACCGACGCCCCGCTGCCGCCCACGGCCTGGCCACACGTCGTGTCGCTACTCGTCACCGGGTGACCCTAGTACGTCCTCAGCCGCGACAGGGGCCGCCCCCTTCCGCCCATCTACTTGACGGTGAACGGGTTTCGCCGGCAGGTATCAGGGCTCGACCGGGGTGGACGGCCGTACGTCGGTCAAGGTCTCGGTGATCAGTCGGAGGACCTGGGGGGCCTGGTCGACCAGGTAGAAGTGGCCGCCGGGGTAGGTCCTCATCGTGAAGGGGCCCGTCGTGTGGTTCTGCCAGGCCTGTACGTCTTCCTGCGGGGCCTTGGGGTCGGTGTCGCCGACCAGGGCCGTGATCGGGCAGGTCAGACGGTGTATCCGCGCGGGGCGGTACAGCTCGGCCGCGCGGTAGTCGCTGCGGATCGCGGGCAGGACCATGCGCAGTACCTCGTCGTCGCCGAGGATGCGGCTGTCGGTGCCGGCCAGCCGTTTGATCTCGGCGAGGAGCGCCTCGTCGCCGCGCCGGTGCACATCGTCCTCGACCCGGAACCGGGAGGGGGCACGCCGGCCGGAGGCGAACAGCATCACCGGCACCACCCCGGCCCGCGATTCCAGCAGGCCCGCCAGTTCGAACGCGAGGGACGCGCCCATGCTGTGCCCGAACAGGGCCAGCGGGCGGTCCGCCTCCGCGAGGACCAACGGCAGCAGCCGGTCGGCGAGTTCGGGGATCGTCTCGACGCAGGGTTCCAGGCGCCGGTCCTGCCGGCCCGGGTACTGCACCGCGAGCACCTCGACCCGTGGGGACAGGGCCTGGGACACCGGGAAGTAGAAGCTCGCCGAGCCCCCGGCGTGCGGCAGGCACAGCAGCCTCACATCACTGTCGGCGGCGGGGTGGTAGCGGCGGATCCACAGATCCCTGTCCTCGGTCTGCACGGTCACCTGTCGGCTCCGGAAGCTGGGGGCTGGCGGTCCTCGGACGCTAACAGCCACCGGCCGCCGCCCGGCCGCCGTCGGCCCCCTGACCCCACCCCTAACCTCCGGGGGTCAGGTCAGGGGTGTTCCTGCGGGGCAACGATCTTGTCTACTCGAATCCGCCAATTTATCCAGGATCGCTCGGCCTGCCGTCCCGCGGCGGCCGGTGCCCGCTCCCTGGTGAACATCCGCACGGCTCCGACCCCAGGGGGTTCCAGTGACGGACGAAGCGCGGCTCGTCGAGTACATCCGCACGATGACAGGCGACCTTCGCAAGGCCCACAGACGCCTCAAACAGCTGGAGGACGCCGACAACGAACCGATAGCCGTCGTCGGCATCGGCTGCCGGTTCCCCGGCGGCGTCGACGGCCCCGACGACCTGTGGCGGCTGGTGGACGAGGAACGCGACGCCGTGGGGGCCATGCCCGACGACCGCGGCTGGGACTTCGACGCCCTGTTCGCCGCCGGGGACGACCGGCTCGGCACCAGCCGCGCCCGTGAGGGCGCCTTCCTGTACGACGCCGGCGAGTTCGACGCCGGGTTCTTCGGGATCTCACCGCGTGAGGCCCTGGCGATGGACCCGCAGCAGCGCCAGCTCCTGGAGGTGTCCTGGGAGGCGCTGGAGCACGCCCAGATCGTGCCGGCGTCCCTCGCCGGCAGCCGTACCGGCGTCTACGCGGGCCTCATGTACCACGACTACGGCGGCGAGTTGTCCACCCTGCCCGACGAGGCACAGGGCCTGCTGAGCACCGGCATCGCGGGCAGTGTGCTCTCCGGCCGCGTCGCCTACACGCTCGGTCTCGAAGGCCCCGCCCTCACCGTGGACACCGCTTGTTCCTCGTCACTGGTCACCCTGCACCTGGCCGCGCAGGCACTGCGGGCGGGGGAGTGCGACCTGGCGCTGGCCGGCGGAGTCACCGTCATGTCCAGCCCGTTCACCTTCGTCGAGAGCACCCGGCAGGGCAACGTGGCCCCCTACGGCCGCTGCCGGTCCTTCGCGGACGCCGCCGACGGCACCGCGTGGGGCGAGGGCGCGGCCGTACTGGTCGTGGAACGACTGTCGGACGCCCGGCGCCACGGCCACCGGGTCCTCGCAGTGATCCGCGGCACCGCCGTCAACCAGGACGGCGCGTCCAACGGTCTGACCGCCCCCAACGGCCCCTCCCAGCAACGCGTCATCCGCCAGGCGCTGGCCAACGCCCGGCTGACCGCCGCCGACGTGGACGTCGTCGAGGGACACGGCACCGGCACCCGGCTCGGCGACCCCGTGGAGGCCCAGGCGCTGCTGGCCACCTACGGCGCGGAGCGGCCCGACGGGCAACCGCTGTGGCTGGGTTCGGTGAAGTCCAACCTGGCGCACCCGCAGGCGGCCGCCGGTGCCGCCGGCGTGATCAAGATGGTGATGGCGATGCGCCACGGGCGGCTGCCCCGCACCCTCCACGTCGACCGGCCGACCCCTCAGGTGGACTGGACGGCCGGGGCCGTCGAACTCCTCACCGCACCACGTGACTGGCCGGACCTCGGCCGTCCCCGACGGGCCGCCGTCTCCTCGTTCGGCGTGGGCGGCACCAACGCGCACGTGATCCTCGAACAGGCACCGGCGGACGGGGACGCCGGGAGCTCCGCGGGAACCGGCGACGGACGGGCCGCAGCCGACCAGGAGCCGCGCCCCACCGTCCCGCCGCTGCCCGTCGTCCCCGTGTTCGTGTCCGCCCGCGACACCGACGCGCTGCGCGACCAGGCCACCAGACTGCACGCGCACACGACCGGGCCCGCCGGCCCTCGCCTGGTCGACATCGGCCACGCCACCGCCACCACCCGGGCCGCCCTCGAACACCGGGCCGTCGCCGTCGCGGCCGACGGCGACGACCTCGCCCGCGCCCTGACGGCCCTGTCCGCCGGGGAACCGGCCCCCGGACTGGTCACGGCACTGGCCGACGAACAGGTCTGCGCCTTCCTGTTCACCGGGCAGGGCGCCCAGCGCCCCGGCATGGGCCGTGAACTGCACGCCGTCTTCCCCGTGTTCGCGCAGACCCTCGACGCCGTCTGCGCGGAACTCGACGAGCACCTCGAACGGCCCCTGCGGGACCTGATGTTCGCCGAGCCCGGCACCGAAGCGGCCGCGCTGCTGGACGAGACGCAGTACACCCAGGCGGCGACCTTCGCGATGGAAGTGGCGCTGTTCCGCCTCGTGGAGAGCTGGGGGGTGACACCCCGCTACCTGGCCGGGCACTCCATCGGCGAACTCACCGCCGCCCATGTCTCCGGAATGCTGGCGCTGCCCGACGCCTGCGCCCTGGTCGCCGCCCGCGGACGGCTCATGCAGGCGCTGCCGGAAGGCGGCGCCATGGTCGCCGTGGAGGCCACCGAGGAGGAGGTCACGCCCCTGCTCGCGGGCCAGGAGGACACCGTAGCCCTGGCGGCGGTCAACGGAGCGCGTTCCGTGGTCGCGTCCGGCACGGCCGCGGCGGTCGCCTCCGTCGCCGAGCACTTCGCCGGCCTCGGCCGCCGCACCCGGCGCCTGAAGGTGTCCCACGCCTTCCACTCGCCTCTGATGGACCCCATGCTCGACGACTTCCGCGACGTCGTACGGAAACTGGAGTTCCACCCGCCGACCGTCCCCGTCGTCTCCAGCGTCACCGGCGCCCTCCAGGCCGACGAGGAGTGGCGGTCACCGGAGTACTGGGCCCGCCAGGTCCGCGACACCGTGCGCTTCCACGACGTGACCGGCGCCCTGCGGAAGGCCGGCGTCACCACCCCGTTCGAACTGGGCCCGGACGCCGCGCTCACCGCCCTCGCGGACGGCGACGACGACACCCCGCGCCCCGTGGCCGCCCAGCGCCGGGACCAGCCCGAGACACGCGCGCTCGTCACCGCGCTGGCCCACCTCCACACCCGTGGCGTCCCGGTGGACTGGGGGGCCTTCTTCGCGGGCCGCGACACCCGGCGGGAGCAACTCCCGACGTACGCCTTCCAGCGGCGGCACTACTGGCTGCGCCCCAAGCCGGGCGCCTCGGCCGGCACCGGCGCGGCCGGACTGCCCACCGCCGGGCACCCCCTGCTGGGCGCCGCCGTCACCGTGGCCGGCACCGGCACCCTGCTGCTGACCGGACGCCTCGGCCTGGACACCCATCCGTGGCTCGCCGACCACGCCGTCGGCGGCACCGTCCTCGTGCCCGGCACCGCCCTCCTCGAACTAGCCCTGCACGCCGCCTCCCGGCTGGAGGCCACCTCCCGCACCGCCCTGACGGTCACCGAACTCGTCCTTCAGGCGCCCCTGGTGCTGCCCCCCACCGGCGGTGTGCGCGTCCAGGTGGTCGTCGCACCCGACACGGACGGGCGGTCGAGCCTGCGCGTGGTCTCCCAGCCGGAGTCCGCCGAGGACGACGCGTGGACCACCCACGCCGACGGCGTCCTCGGCGCCGAACAGCCCGACACCGGCCCGGGAACGGACACCGCCTGGCCCCCGGCCGACGCCGCCCCCGTCGACATCACCTCCCTCTACGCCGACTTCTCCGCCGGCGGCTTCGCCTACGGCCCCGCCTTCCAGGGCGTCCGGCGCGCCTGGCGGCACGGCGACGAGGTGTACGCGGAGGTCGCCCTGCCCGAACAGGTCACCGACGCCGCCGACTTCGCGCTCCACCCGGCCCTCGCCGACGCCACCCTGCACGCCGCCGTGTTCGCGGGCGGCCCCTTCGCCGAGGCGGCGGGCCAGGCCCGGCTGCCGTTCGTGTGGGACGGGGTGACCCTGCACGCCACCGGCGCGACCGCGCTGCGCGTGCGCATCACTCCCACCGGCCCGGACGGCTTCGCCCTCGCGCTCGCCGACCCCACGGGCAGCCCCGTGGCCACGATCCGCTCGCTGACCGTCCGGGCCGCGCCCGACCTGGCCGCCCCCACGCCCGCCGCCGCGTCGGCCGACGACCTCCTGCTGCCCGCCTGGGAGGAGGTCCCCGCCCCGGCCGAGCCGGCCGCCCCGGCCGACCAATGGGCGCTCGTCGGCGACCCCGACCGGCTGCCCGCACTGCCCGGAACGGACCGCCACCCGGACCCGGCCGCCGCCGCACGGGCGGCCGACCAGGTCGTCATCGCCCTCGACGCCGCCCTCCCGCCGGGCACCGACCCCGGCGACACCGAAGCCGTGGCCGCCGTCCACACCGCGACCGGACAGGCGCTCGACACCGTACGCCGCTGGCTGGCCGACTCCGCCGACACCGGCGCGGCCCGGCTGACCGTGCTGTTGCGCGGCGCCGTACGCGTCCACGACGAGGAAGGCGCCCCCGATCCCGTCGCCGCCGCCGTGTGGGGCCTGCTCAGCTCGGCGGCGCACGAGAACCCCGACCGGCTCACCGTCGTCGACTGGGACGGCGACGAGGCGTCCGCCGCCGTCCTCACCCGCGCCGTGGCCGTCCCCGAACCCCGGCTCGCCCTGCGCGGCGGCACCGTCCACGCACCCCGGCTGGTCCCCCTGGCCCGTGACGCCGCGCTGCTGCCGCCGCCCGGCCCCGACCCCTGGGTCCTCGACCGGGCGGGCGACGGCGCCACCATCGACGACCTCGCGCTCGTCCCGGCACCCGACAGCCTCGGTGAACCGCTCGCCCCCGGCCAGGTACGGGTCGAGGTGCGCGCCTCCGGAGTGAACTTCCGGGACGTCGTCGTCGCCCTCGGCCTCGTCCCCGGCATGCGCGGCCTCGGCGGCGAACTCGCCGGTGTGGTCACCGCCGTCGGCCCCGACGTGCCCGACCTCCGGCCCGGTGACCGGGTGCTGGGCCTCGGCCCCGCCACCTTCGGCCCGGTCGCCGTCACCGACCACCGCTGGCTGGCCCCGATGCCCGACGGCTGGACCTTCGAACAGGCCGCCGCCGTACCCATCGCCTACCTGACCGCCTACTACGGCCTCGTGGACCTCGCGGGCCTCCGCCCCGGCCAGAAGGTGCTCGTCCACGCGGGCGCCGGAGGCGTCGGCACCGCCGCCGTCCAACTCGCCCGCCACTTGGGCGCCGAGGTGTACGCCACCTCCAGCGCCGGGAAACGGCACGTACTGAGCGCCGCGGGACTCGACGACGACCACACCGCCGACTCACGCAGCCTCGGCTTCGCCGACCACTTCCGGCGGACCACCGACGGGCAGGGCATGGACGTCGTCCTCGACTGCCTGGCGGGGGAGTTCGTCGACGCGGGCCTCGGACTGCTGCCGCGCGGCGGCCACTTCCTGGAGATGGGCAAGACCGACATCCGCGACCCGCAGGACGTGGCCGCCGCCCACCCCGGCGTCACCTACCAGGCGTACGACCTCCAGGAGGCGTCCCCCGACCGGATGCGCGAGATGCTCCGGGCGATCCTCGACCTCTTCGCGGAGGGAGCGCTCACCCCGCCCCCGCTGACCGTGTGGGACATCCGCCGGGCCCGTGACGCGTTCCGCGCGCTCAGCCAGGCCAAGCTGGTCGGCAAGGCCGTCCTCACCGTGCCCCGACGTACGGACCCGACGGGCACCTTCGTCGTCACCGGCGCCGGCGGCCACCTCGGCGGCCTCGTCGCCCGGCACCTCGTCACCCGCCACGGCGCCCGGCACCTGCTGCTGCTCGGCCGCCGCGGCCCCGCCGCCCCCGGAGCCGCGGAGCTGGAGGCGGACCTGCGCGCGGCGGGCGCCGCCGACGTCACCACCCTCGCCTGCGACGTCGCCGACCGCGACGCCCTGCGCTCCGCCCTGGCCGGTCTGCCCGCCGACCGGCCCACCACGGCGATCGTCCACACCGCGGGCGTCCTCGACGACGGCATCGCCGCGGGACTCACCGACGAGCAGCTCCACCGCGTCCTGCTCCCCAAGGCCGACGCCGCCGCCCACCTCGACTCCGTCACCCGCGAACTCGGCCACGACCCGGCGGTGTTCGCCCTGTTCTCCTCCGCGTCCGGCTTCACCGGCAACCCGGGCCAGGCCAACTACGCCGCCGCGAACACCTGCCTCGACGCCCTCGCGGCGCGGCGCAGGGCCCGGGGACTCGCGGGCGTCTCCCTGCTCTGGGGAGCGTGGGAGCAGTCCGGCGACGGCATGACCGCCGGGCTCGGCGACACCGACCAGCGGCGCATGTCCCGCTCCGGACTGCGGGCCCTGGGCCCCGACCGGGGGCTCGCCCTGTTCGACGCCGCCCTGGGCGCGGACACCGCCGCCGTGGCACCGGTGGCGCTGGACACCGCCGCCCTGCGCGCCCAGGCCGAGGCGGGCACCCTGCCCGTCGTCTTCCGCGCCCTCGTCCAGGCCCCCGTCCTGCGGCGCGCCGCGGTCAAGGGCGCGGGTGAGCCCGCCCTCGCCGAGCGGCTGGCCGCGCTGTCCGACCCCGAGCGCGACCGTCTGCTGCTGGACCTCGTCAACACCCACACCGCGACCGTCCTCGGCCACGGCTCACCGGAGTCCCTCGGCTCCCAACGGACCTTCCGCGAACTCGGCTTCGACTCCCTGACCGCCGTGGAACTGCGCAACAGCCTCGGCGCCGCGACCGGGCTGCGGCTGCCCGCGACCCTCGTCTTCGACCACCCCACCCCCCACGCCCTGGCGGAGCTGCTGCGCGCGGAACTCGCCCCGCCGCAGGCCTCACCGGCACAGGAGGCGCTGACCCTGCTCGACGGCCTTCTCCGACACCTCGGCGACGTCCCGGCCGACGACCCGGACCGCAGGCACCTCGACGAGCGGCTGCGGCACCTGCTGGAGACCTGGCGGCAGCCGGACCACGCCGCCATCGCCCACGTCCCGGACCACGACCCCCACCACGACCTCGACACGGCCTCCGACGACGACCTCTTCGCCATGGTCGACGACGGCGCCCCGCTGCACTGACGCGGCCGGACACCGTCCCGCCCGGCGGGGCATGCCCCGCCCCGCCGGGAGCCGGCACCTCACCCCCCACATCGAGGAAAGTGACGCACGCATGTCCAGCACACCCGACGAACCCGGCGCCACCACCGAGAACAAGCTGCGCGAGTACCTGAAGCGGGCCATCGCCGACGCCCGCGACCTGCGCGAGCGGCTGCGGCGCACGGAGGACCGAGTTCGGGAG
>NZ_LIQX01000485.1 GCF_001418475.1 Streptomyces ossamyceticus
CCGCGGGGGCAGGCCGGCCCGCCGCGGGGTGCACACCTGGTCGTGGACGGTGTCGAAGGCGGTCGCGCGGGCCAGGGTGTCCCCCAGCTGGCAGGCGCGCAGCGCCCCGTCGAGCAGCAGGGCGATCGGGGTCTGGCCCGCGGCGTGGACGGCGGCGTTGGCCGTGGCGAGCAGCACGTCCATCCGGGACGGGCCGAGCCGGTCGCGCAGGAAGGCGCGGAAGCGGGGGTTCTCGCGCAGCAGCGTCGCCGCCGCCGTGACCAGGCGCGGTGAGCGCGGCAGCCGCAGGAAGGAGGCGGCCAGGGCGACACCGGCGCCGAGGGTGTCGGCGGCGAGAGCCGTCGCGGCGGCCCGAGTGCCGGCCGGGTCGCCGGGGTGGGTGTATCCCTCGACGTCCTCGTCGGTCAGGGACAGCCCGTGCCGGGCGGCGAGTGCGACCGCCTCGTCCACCACCGTGTCGCCGAGGGCCTCCTCGGCGGCGGACACCACGAGACGTGCCAGGCCCCGGTCCCAGTAGGCGAGCGCCACGTCCGGCCGCTCGGTCAGTGCGGCGGCCACCTTGCGGGCCGCGTGTTCCGTGCCGCCCTCGCGGTGAACCCGTTCGGGTGTCTCGGGCCGCAGCGCGAGATGGGCCCGCGCGCCGGAGCGCCAGGGGCGCGCACCACCCGGCAGCTGGTTGCGGGCGACGCGTGCGACGTGCGCGGCGCTGTCCGCGCCCCGGACGCCCGCCCGTGCCGTTCCGGCCACCGCGCCTGCGGCCAGGCCGACGGCGGGTCCGGCTCCTCGGGCGAGGAGCCGGGGGCCGGCCAGCGCGAGCCCGGTGGCGGCGGCCGTCGGACGTGTCAGCAGTCCGAGTCCTCCGGCGCGCCCCTGCTCAGCCTGTGCATCACCCCACCGGCCACCTCGTGCCATGGCTCTCCCTCACCTCACGCGTGATGCCCTTCCGGGGGAGCCGGGTTCCCGCGAATCGTCTCGTCACCCATGCTTCTGGGGTGGATGGGGCGGAGTACGGCGTGTGGGATCGCGGAGGCGCTCGGTCACGGCGTCCGGGCACGCCTGGGGGCGCGGCAGGCGCGTACGGTCCCGCTCACCTCTGCCGGAGCAGTCGGGACGGGACCGCTTCGGCGAGGGCGCGGTAGCCCTCCGGGTTGAGGTGGAGCCAGTCGCCGTCGTGAAGGGTCGGCTGGAGCCGGCTCGGGTTCTGCGGGTCGCGGACGGCCCGGTCGAAGTCGAGGACGGCGTCGAAGCGGCCGCTGGTGCGGATCCAGGTGTTGACCGCCTGCCGCGCGTCCTCGCGGTGCCCGCCCGCGTCGTCGTACGGCGTGTTGCCGTCGAACGGGAGCAGGGTCGCGCCGTACACGCGGATGCCCTGGGCGTGGGCGCGGACGATGATCTGGTCGTAGGCGGCGATGAGGTCGGCGGTGACGCGCTGCTGGGCGGCGGGGGTGGCCTCGGCCGTTCCGATGTCGTTGACGCCCTCGAAGACGATCAGCTGTTCGACGGCGCTGTGGGCCAGGATGTCGCGGTCCAGCCGGGCGAGCGCGTTGGGGCCGAGGCCGTCGTTGAGAACGCGGTTGCCGCCGGCGGCCTGGTTCACCACGGCGATGCCCCGGGTGGCGGGCTTCTGCTGCAGGCGGTCGAAGAGCTGGTCGGGCCAGCGGTTGTTGCCGTTGGTGGTGGAGCCCCGGCCGTCGGTGAGCGAGTCGCCGAGGACGGCGACGGCGGTGGTGGCGGGCCGGGAGAGGACCTCGACGTCGCTGAGCAGGTACCAGTGGTTGGTGGGCGTGGCCCCGGGGAGGTCCTCGTCGCGGGTGCGGTCGCCGTGCTGGAGGTAGGAGGTGGTGCGGGAGCCGGGGTGCGAGGTGAGGTTGAGGGACGCCTGCCCCTCGGCCAGATACGTGGTCACGGTGAGGTTGGAGCCGGGCCGCACCGTGAAGTCCAGCGGGTCGGAGACGACCTGGGCGCCGATCGGCACGGTCGTGGCGTCCCGGCCGCCGAACGTCACCGTCCGGGTGGTGCCGGGCTCGATGGCGCCGACCCCGGCCTGCCCGTCCTTGGGGAGGGCGACCGTGACCGCCGTCAGCGGCAACGCGGTGCCGCCGAAGGCGTTGGAGAAGCGCAGCCGGACCCGGTCGCCGCCGGTGGTGACGCGCACGGTCTGCCGCAGCGTGGTGTCGACGAGCACCGCCCGCTCGCCGGTGAACGGCGCCGGCGGCATGTTGTGCGCCTCGGTGAGCTGCGGCATCGCCGACCAGGTGTTGACCCAGTGCCGGGCGGCCGTGGCCGTGTCGCCGGCACCGGCACCGGCGGTGCCGTGCGGGCTCCTGACGAGCGCCATCACGGCGGAGGACGTCACGACGAGGGCCAGCGCGAGGACGCAGGCGGCGACGAGATGGGCGAGCGACACACGGCTCGACGGCTTGGACGGCTGCACGGGCGATGCCTTTCTCCGGGAACGGGGCTGTGCTGCAAGGGACCTGGCGTGAGGGGTCTCGACGCCAAGGCGCGCGAAGGCGCGCGGTGTCCGGGCGCGCACCGGGTCGGTGCGCGCCCGGCGGTGGGCGAGGGCGAGGCGGGCCGGCGGGTCAGGCTCGGCCCGTCCCGTGGAGGGGCCGAGGGGGGTGGGTGCGGCGCTGTCGCCGGAGCGGTCGGCCGGTGACCGACGCCGGCACCCGGCGCGATCAAGTGACCGGTGGCGGCACCCGGCGCGAGCGCCTGACTGACGCCGGCACCGGCACCCGGCGCGGGCGCGTGGTCGGCACCGGCATCCCGCGCGGGCGCGTGGTCGCGTGGTCGCGGGTGACGTCGGTCGCGATCACGGTGCCGCGCGCGGGGCCGTACGGGGCGTCCCGCTCGGTGACGGCCCGCCGGTCCGCCGGTCCGCCGGTCCGCCGTCCCCGCCGACGCCGGCCGAGGGCTGGGGCGCGGTGCGCTAACCGGTGATGCCGAAGAAGGTCAGGACGCGCTGGCCCATGCCCCAGGCGTACACGTTGTGGCCGACGCCCTGCATGCTGATGCCCTCGACGGGGGCCCGGTCACCGGTGCCGCCGTAGCGGGTGCGGGTCCAGCCGTTCTGGGGTGAGTCGGTGGTGCTCGGTGTCTGGCCGACGCCGCGCACGTTGGTCCACTGCTTGACCTCCTCCCCGAAGTTCGGGTACCGCAGCACGTCGTCCTGGGTGCCGTGCCACAGCTGCATCCGCGGCCGGGGCCCGTTGTAGCCGGGGTAGGCGCCGCGGACCAGGTCGCCCCACGCCTGCGGGGACCGGATGATCCTTCCGCCCGCGCACTCGCTGTTCCACTCCGAGCCGTTGGTGGTGGCGAAGCAGGCGAACGGGACACCCGCGAAGGCGGCCCCCGCGGCGAACACGTCGGGGTAGACGCCGAGCAGGACGTTGGTCATCATCGCGCCGGAGGAGATGCCGGTGGCGAAGACCCTGCTGGTGTCGGCGTTGTAGGTGCGGACCGTCCAGTCGACCATCGACTTGATGCCCACGGGGTCGCTGCCGCCGCCCCGGCGCAGCGCCTGCGGCGAGGCGACGTCGAAGCACTTGCTGCTGCGGGTGACGGACGGGTACACCACGATGAAGCCGTAGCGGTCGGCGAGCGAGGCGTACTCGGTGCCGCTGTACATGGCGGGCCCGGAGCCGGTGCAGTAGTGCACGGCCACGACGATCGCCGGTTTCCTGGCGACGTTGTTCGGCACGTACAGGTACATCTGGAGGTTGCTCGGGTTCTGCCCGAAGTTGGTGATCTGGGTGAGCGCCGCGCGGGGCGCCGCCTCGGCCTTCGCGTCCCGCGCGGCGCCCGCGTCCGGAGCGGCCTGCGCGAGCGACGACGGCTCGGGGAGCGGCGCGGCCGAGGCCGCCGGGGCGGTGAGGAACGTGGCCGCGAGTAACGGCGCCAGAGCGGTGAGCAGCGCGACGAGGGCTTTTCGGAGCTGTCGGCGCGCGGTGCGGTGGGGGGTTCGGAGCACGTCGTTGTCCCTTCAGCGGGCCGGGAGGGAAGCGTCCGCCGAGCATCGTGACATGCACATGGCCGTGCTGGAAGCGCTCCCACACGTCGAAAGAATTCGCTCCCGGCGCGCCGCCGGAGCGCATGCGCCGAACCCGCCCACCGGGGCGCCCGCTCCACCTGGGGCGCCCCATGGTCTTTTGCGCGAAGCGTTGACCAGAAAGCGCTTGCCCTCTACGTTCCGTTCAGCAGTGTGAACCGGTCGCTGTCTTCCCCTGGAGTGGAAGAGGGGCAACCGGGCTCCATCTACCCGCAACCAAGCAGCTCCCGGAGCGTCGAGTCCCCCAGCTCGGCGACCCGACCCGCCCCAGGCGGCCAGTATGGCGAACAACGTTCACGTACATGGCCCGCCAGTTCTAGCTGAAGGGACGCACACCGCATGCGTACCGTCCCCCCACGCATCCCCCCACGCACACTCGCGCGAAGAACCTCCTCGATGGCCGCGGCGACCGCTCTCGCGGCGGTCGCGGTGATCGCCCTGCCGCAGACCGCGGGGGCCGCGGAGACCTCGCCGATCGGCTACGGCGCCGGGACCACCGGCGGTGGCGGCGCGTCGCCGGTCACCGTCTCGACCCTGGCCGCCTTCAGAACCGCCGTGGCCGGTGACGCGGCGAAGGTCGTCCGGGTCAGCGGCCTGATATCGCTCGGCGGTCAGGTCGACATCGGCTCCCACACGACGGTGCTGGGCGTGGGCGCGTCCTCCGGGTTCACCGGGGGCGGCCTGCGCATCAAGGAGAAGACCGATGTCGTCGTCCGCAACCTGAACATCAGCAAGCCGGTCGCGCCCGCCGACGGGATCACCGTGCAGGAGTCGACGCGGGTGTGGATCGACCACAACTCCTTCTCCGCCGACCGCGATCACGACAAGGACCACTACGACGGCCTGCTGGACATCAACCACGGCTCGGACGGCGTGACGGTGTCCTGGAACACCTTCAAGGACCACTTCAAGGGCTCGCTCGTCGGCCACAGCGACAACAACGCCGCCGAGGACACCGGCCACTTGAAGGTGACGTACCACCACAACCACTTCAGCGACGTCCACTCGCGCATCCCCAGCCTGCGCTTCGGCACCGGGCACTTCTACAACAACTTCGTGGACGGCGCCGAGACCGCCTGCCACTCGCGCATGGGCGCCCAGATGCTCGTGGAGAACAACGTCTTCCGCGACACGAAGGTCGCCGTCACCACGAACCGCAGCAGCGACGTGGACGGCTACGCCAATCTGCGCGGCAACGACCTCGGTGGGGCCGCCACCGAGATCTCCCGGACAGGGACGTTCACCTCCCCGCCGTACCGCTACACCGCGGAACCCGCCTCGTCCGTCGTCGCCTCGGTGACGACGGGTGCGGGCACCGGAAAGTTCTGACAACCCCCATCCACTCGGGGGGGGAGAGAGAACAGAAGGAATCGGGACTTGACTTCCTCCCCCGTCTAACGGCGGGGGATTCCAGCGGTCGCCCGCTGGGGTTCCTGCTTCACCGACGACCGCCCCGTCCGGGAGGACTCCCGTTGAGGTCTTACACCGTCTCCACAGGCAGACGCCGCCAGCCCGGCGGCCAGGATGTTGCGTGCCGCGTTCACGTCACGGTCATGCACCGTGCCGCATACGCACGTCCACTCGCGGACAGTCAACGGCATCCTCGCCGCGACCGTGCCGCAGGCCCCGCACAGCTTGCTGCTGGGGAACCAGCGGTCGATCACGACGAGTTCACGCCCGTACCAGGCGCACTTGTACTCCAGCATCATGCGCAGGTCCGTCCAGGCCGCGTCGGAGATGGCGCGCGCGAGGCGGCCGTACTTCAGCAGGTTGCGGACGGTGAGGTCCTCGATCACGACCGTTTGGTTCTCACGGACGAGTCGGGTCGACAGCTTGTGCAGGAAGTCGCGGCGCCGGTCGGCGATCCGCGCATGGACCTTGGCGACCCTGCGCCGGGCCTTTTCCCGGTTCGCCAAGCCCTTCGCCTTCCGCGACAGCTC
>NZ_LIQX01000486.1 GCF_001418475.1 Streptomyces ossamyceticus
ACCCCCGCGATCCCCCCAGATCCCCCTCCAGAAGTTCCGACGCTCAGTACGACCGGCTGGGCGGGGGAAGGGTTGCGCGGTCTCTGGAAGTTTTTTTGGTATGCCAATGAACCCCCTGGGGGCGACGGCCCCAGGGGTCGGAGCGCGATGGGGCCGCGACACCGGAGTGAGTGCTCACTCATTGACGGAGTGAGCACTCACTCCGTACTCTCGACGGCATGATGGCACCCAAGGAGAACCAGACCCCCCGCCGCCGCGCTCCCGGCATGTCGCCGGAGGAGCGGCGCGCGATGATCATCCAGACCACGATCCCGCTGATCGCCGAGTACGGCGCCGCGGTCACCACCGCGAAGGTCGCCCGCGCCGCGGGCATCGGCGAGGGCACGATCTTCCGGGTCTTCGCCGACAAGGACGAACTGCTCCAGGCCTGCCTGGCGGAGGCGTTCTCCCCCGAGCACGCGGTCCGCGAGCTCGGCACGATCGACATCTCCCAGCCACTGCCCGACCGTCTCGCGGAAGCCGCCCAGGCCCTTCAGGCGCACCTGGCCCGCATGGGCGCGATCGCCGGCTCGCTGCACGCCTCCGGGCACCGCGGCGGCAAGCACCCCGGCACGGTACGCGGCGCGGGCCGCGACGAGTCGACGACCCGTATCCGCACGGCCCTCGCGGATCTGCTGGAGCCCGACAGGGCCGCGCTGCGCCGACCGCCGGAGCAGATCGCCGCCCTCTTCTTCGGGTTGCTCTTCACTCAGCCGCACCTGGAGGACGAGCCGGAGATGACCACACAGGAACTGGTGGACGTCTTCCTGCACGGCGCGCTCGCCGGTGGTGCGAAGTGAGGGGGCGGGGACGGCGCATGGCGGCTTCGGGCCTCGCGGTCCTGGCGCCCGTGATGGTGTGGCTGGTCGCGGACCCGGTCCTGGGGCACCGGCTGCGGATCACCGATGGCGAGCAGACGCTCGACATCGGCGCGGCGCCGGTGGCGTCGGTCGCGTTACTGGCGTCCCTCGCCGGATGGGGACTGCTGGCCACACTGGAGCGGTTCGGCGTACGGCGCGCCCGCGCCGTCTGGACCGGGGTGGCCGTCGCCGTACTGGCCGTGTCCTTCCTGCCGTTGACGGGCGACGGCATGGACGGCGCCACCCGCGGCGCACTGGCCCTGATGCACCTGGCCGTGGCGGCGGCACTGATCCCGGGCCTGCGCGCGAAGGACACGGCCGACGCGACACCGCCGGTACCGAGCAGGCCGCTCGCGGGGTCGTAGGGAAACGTCTTCGCGCCACAAGCCTGTTCGAGTTATGTCCCGATCATGTCACTTCGACGGCAAGTGCGTTGCGGGTGCAACGGGTTGTGGGGGAGCATGGGCGGGACGTAGGTGACCCAGACACACGGGGGTGGACACGACGTGAAGTTCGACATGGGGTCGACGACTCTGGCGGACCTCGGCAAGAGCACGCTCGGTTCGAGCGACGACCTGGGGACGCTGATCCAGTTGCTGATCAGTGCGGCGGAGCCGCTGGAGGGCAAGTTCAACGGCTCGGGCAAGCTGGCGTTCGACTCGTTCAAGAACCGCGCGGACGAGATCACCGCGGACCTCAACAGCTCGCTCGCCGCGATCCTGGGCGGTCAGTCGGGCATGGACAACGCCTTCGGCACCGGTGACGTGGAGTCCCAGGACAACGCCAACCAGAACATGGGCCTCGCGAACTTCGACGCGGCCCGCTTCGGCGCGCGCTAGCCCGCGGCCACCGGACCGTTCATCGAGAGCCCGAGAGCCACGAGAGCCACAGGGGGAGATTCACCATGGGTCAGAACCAGGACCGCCGTTCGTACGACACCGGTGCCTCGGGTGAGGTGCAGACCTCGCTCGGCACGATCGTGGGCCAGCTGGAGCGTGTGCTCAGCGACCGCGACGCCGCGGTGAAGGCCGCGATGACCGACTTCCAGGCCGACGGTGTCTCCGACGACTACCACGGCAAGGAAGAGCGCTGGAAGAAGGCCGCGGGCGAGGTCCGCGAGATCATCCGCCTGGTGCGCACCACGCTGGAACAGAACGACGGCACCGCCCAGTCCACGCTGGCCAAGGCCCGCGCGGCGGTCGACCAGATCGGCTGACGCGTACCGGCGTCAGGCATACCGGCGTCAGGCGTCAGAAGGAGCCGATGTCCGGCGTCAGATTCCGCGCGTGCGGGGTCGGCTTCCGCGCGTGCGGGGTCGGCTTCCGGGCGGGTGAGCAGTGAGCAGTGAGTGAGGGAAGGCAGCCGTGGCGGCGCAGGATTACGACAGCCAGTTGCTGGAGTCGGTGTCGGTGCGCCGTCGACGGCTGCGCGACGCCCTGCTGTTCGGGGCGCAGCGGCAGCGGCGCTCGGTGGACGAGCGGGTCGGGAAGGTCTTCGCCGGGATCGTCATCGCGGCGGTGTTGTGCGCGGGATGTGTGGGGTGGTCGTTCGTGTCGAACCGCATCATCGGCAAGAGCCCGTACGGGAGTTCGGTACAGCCGTCCGTGACGCCCTCGGCGAGCCCGTCGGGGGCCTCCTCCGCGGCTCCTACCAGCACTTCTACCCGGTGATAGGTTCGAACGCGTGATGTCTACGGGGGCCCTGAGCCAGGAGATGACCGGCGGTCGTACGGCACTCAGCCGGGTCACGCTGGTCGGTGAGCGGCGGCGCGTGGATCTCGTGCTGCCGTCGCGGGAACCGGTCGGGTTGCTGCTGCCCGAGGTGATGCGGCTGCTCGACGACCAGGTCGGCGGGCGGCCGGAGTTGCGGCATCTCGTCACCGCGGACGGCAGCGCGCTCGCCCACGACAGCACCTTGGAGTCGGCGGGGGTCGCGGACGGCGCCGTACTGCGTCTGGTGCGCGCCGAGGACGCGCCGTCGGCGCCCGTCGTGCACGACGTCACGGACGAGGCCGCCGAGGACCTCGACTCCCGTGCCCGGCGCTGGAGTCCGGCGACACGGCGGGTCACCGCCGGGCTCGCCACGGTCGGTTGGGCGTTGGCCGCCGGATGGCTGGCGCGCACCGAGTACGCGGCCGGGACCGTCGCGGGCGCGCTGCTCGCCGTCGCCCTGGTCGCCGCGCTCGCGGGCACGCTGCTGGGGCGGCTGAGGAAGTACGGGCTCGCCACGACGCTCCTGGTGACCGCCGGGGCGCTGGCGCTGCTCGGCGCCTCCACCCTGGCCGACGCACAGGACTGGTCCGGCACCACGCGGGTCGCGGCGCTGGCCGGGGCGGGGATCGTCACCCTCGCCCTGCTCGGTCTGTTCAGCCCGC
>NZ_LIQX01000487.1 GCF_001418475.1 Streptomyces ossamyceticus
GGGGTGCGGCGGGAAGCGGCGAGGGACGGGTCGTCAGATTGACGACCGGCTGGAAGGCGAGCGGATCGTGTCCGACCGGGAAGGCACGGCAGCATGATGGCGCCGCCCGCACCTTCCGGAACCCGGTTCATGAGCTGTTCACACATGAGTCCGGGTCCGGCACGGCCCGGGCGCACACCTGTCCGCCCCTCTCGGACACCCGGCCGACCCCGGCGCCGAGCCACCGCCCCCATGGGGCGCGTCACCGCAGCCCCATCACCGCGCTCCCGACCACGCGCGTCACAGCCCCATCACCGCACTCCCGACCACACGCGTCACAGTTCCACCCCGCTCCCGACGCACGCGTCACCGCACCACGATCACCGCCGACCCATGCCCGAACAGCCCCTGGTTCGCGCTGAGCCCCACCCGCGCCCCCGCGACCTGCCGGTCACCGGCCTCGCCCCGCAACTGCCGGACCAGCTCGCACACCTGGGCGATCGCCTGCGCCGGAACCGCCTCGCCGAAGGACGCGAGACCACCGCTCGTGTTCACCGGTAGGCGACCGCCGAGGGCCGTCACCCCCTCCCGCAGCAGCTTTGCCCCCTCACCCTCGCCGCACAGCCCCAGATCCTCGTACCACTGCAACTCCAGCGCCGTGGAGAGGTCGTAGACCTCGGCGAGCGACAGATCGTCCGGTCCGAGGCCGGCCTCCTCGTACGCCGCCCGCGCGATCGACGCCCGGAACGCCTCGGCACTCGGCTCCACGGCCACCGCGGAGTCCGTCGCGATGTCCGGCAGATCCAGCACCGTGGTGGGGTAGCGCGGCGTCACCGTGGACACCGCCCGGATCCGCACCGGCCGGGCCACGCCGTGCCGCCGCGCGAACTCCACGCTGGACAGCACGAGCGCCGCACCCCCGTCCGAGGTGGCGCAGATGTCCAGCAGACGCAACGGGTCCGCGACGACGGCGGAGGCTGCGACCTCCTCGGCGGTCACCCTCTTGCGGTAGCGCGCGTACGGATTGAGCGCCCCCAGCGCCGCGTTCTTCACCTTGACCCGGGCGAAGTCCTCCTGGGTGTCACCGTGCACCGCCATCCGGCGCCGCGCGTACAGCCCGAAGTACGTCGGGTTGGTCGCGCCGAGAACCCGGAACCGCAGCCAGTCCGGATCGTCCGGACGGTCCCCGCCCGCGGGCCGGAAGAACCCCTTCGGCGCCGCGTCCGCACCCACGACGAGCACGACGTCCGCGAGACCCCCGAGGATCTGTGCCCTGGCGGCGGCCACCGCCTGCGCCCCCGACGCGCAGGCCGCGTACACACTCGTGACCCGCGCCCCCTGCCAGCCCAGCGCCTTGGCGAAGGTCGCCCCCGCCACGTACCCCGGATAGCCGCCACGCACCGTGTCGGCCCCGACGATCGAACCGACGTCCCGCCAGTCGATCCCGGCGTCGTCCAGCGCGGCCCGCGCGGCCGCCGTGCCGTACTCGACGAAACTCCTGCCCCACTTGCCCCACGGGTGCATGCCCGCGCCGAGCACCGCCACCTCACCCGTCACGCTGTCACCCCCGTCGGCCGCCAGTGCCATGTCGTCCAGGTCGTCTCCGCGTCCTCGTACAGCACGCCGGGGACGACCTCCACCTCCATGCCCACCGCCAGATCGGCGACGGTGACCCCGGGAACGGCCTGTCCCAGCACCACGAGACGCTCCGCGGCCAGTTCCACAGCGATCAACGCGTACGGCTCCCACGGAAGTTCCGGATCGGACACGTAGGGTGACGGAGGCCGGTACCGGGCGTCGGTGTACGACCACACGCGACCTCTCCGGGACAGCGGCACCTCCCGCAGCTCGCCCCCGCCGCACCCCGGATTGCGGCAGAACGCGTCCTCGCGCGGGAAGAACACCGCACCGCACGCCGAGCAGCACGTGCCGAGAAGACGGAACCCGTCGCCCTCTCCGGTGAACCAGCCGGTGACCACAGGTGTGCGACCGTGCGACAAGGCGCCTCCCCGGCAACAGATCTGATGAACCGTCAGAATTTTGGACCGTTCGGGAGTCTGTCACGGGCGATTCGAATTGAGCAGGCCCCGGAGCGAACCAACCGGCCCCTCCCGGCGTCGCAGTATCCGTGAGGGGTGGCCGGGGCCCACGGGGGTGGTTCCGGCCGCCCCTCACTCGTCCCCGACCACCGGCCGCGCGGTGGCGCATTGCGGCGCCCCGACAGGACGACCAGCAGATGATCGGATACAGTCCGCCGCGTGTCCGCAAATCAACACCCAACCGCCAACTCCGCACCGGACTCGCATTGTTCCAGTTGCGGAGCGCCCTACGGTGAGGGCGTTTCCGGCTGGCCCCGCACCTGCGAGGCCTGCCACACCGTCGCCTACCGCAATCCGCTCCCCGTCGCGGTGGCCCTCCAGCCCGTGTACGACACCAAGGGCACAGCCCTCGTCGTGATCACACGGACCATCGCCCCCGCACGCGGGGGCACCGCCCTGCCCGGCGGCTTCATCGACCACCGGGAGGACTGGCGGCACGCCGTCGTCCGCGAGCTCAAGGAGGAGACGGGCATCTGCGCGGCCGACCGCGACGTCCGCCTCGCCGACGCCATGAGCTCACCCGACGGCCACCTGCTCCTGTTCGGGCTGCTTCCCGAACGCCCGGCAGCCAACCTCCCGCCACCAGCCGCCACCGACGAGACCGAGGGCTGGCACCTGCTGCGCAGACCGACCGAACTCGCCTTCCCGCTGCACACCCTGGCGGTACAGGCGTTCTTCGACGGCCGCTACATCTGAGGGCCGCTGCACCTGAGCCGAAACGGCGCTCAGTCCTGGTCGAGCCCCCGGACCCGCACCGGGTACGCGGGCTCGACCGGCCCCTCGTCCCCGTCCCGCTCCACCACCACACGCCGCCCCTCCCAGCGCGTCGTGTACCGCTCGACCTCCGGCTCGTCCCAGCCGTCGCCCGCGTCCGGCACCACGAGCCCACCCCCCGTCCGCCCGCGCGCGGGTGCCCACACCTCCAGCTCCAGGCCGCCGTCGGCGCCCCGGACCGGCACCACGGCACCCGCGCGCGCGAGAACCGGAATCCGCGACATGGGCGCGTCGACCACCACCGGCCCGGGCCCCTGATACGCCTTCCCGGTCACCGTGTCGTACCAGCGCCCCCGCGGCAGTTGCACCGCACGCCGGTCCACTCCCGGTTCCAGCACCGGCGCCACCAGCAGGCAGCCACCCAGCAGGAACGCGTCCTCACAGTCCCGCAACGCCCTGTTCTCCGGCGCACCCCACCACACCGGGCGCACATAGGGCGCCCCGGTACGCCGCGCCCAGTGGGCCAGCGTCATGAAGTACGGCAGCAGCCGCCGCCGCTCGACGAGCGCCACGCGCGCGTGCTCGACGACCTCGTCCCCGAACTCCCACGGCTCCCTGCGCCCCGCCCGCATGCTCGCGTGCGTACGGAACAACGGCAGATACGCCCCCAGCTGGAACCACCGCAGGAACAGCTCCGCCGACGGGCTCCCGTCGAAACCGCCTACATCCGGACCCGAGTACGGCACCCCGCACAGTCCGAGCCCCAGCACCAGCGACAGCGACGCCCGCAGCCCCGGCCAGCCCGTCGCCACGTCCCCGGACCACGCGCCCCCGTACCGCTGCATCCCGACCCACCCGGAACGCGAGAACACGAACGGCCGCTGCTGGGGCACCAGCTCACGCAGCCCCTCGTAGCCGGCCCGCGCCATGCACAGCGCGTACACGTTGTGCGCCTGCCGATGGTCGCCGCCCCGACCCTCCAGCTCGTGCCGCGCCGACCGCGGCAGCGTGTTCTCCCCGAACGCCACGAACGACGTCGGCTCGTTCATGTCGTGCCAGAAACCGGCGAAGCCCCGCGTGAGCCTCTCCTCGTACAGACCGCCCCACCACGCGCGCGTACCCGCCCGCGTGAAGTCCGGGAAGACCGACTCCCCGGCCCACACCAGCCCCTCCACGACCCGCCCGGCGGCATCCCGCACGAACGCGTCCTCCGCCCTCCCGCTCTCGTACACGGCGTTCCCCGGCTCCGCCTTGACCGCCGCGTCGACGATCGACACCAGCCGGACGCCCTGACCCCGCAGCTCCTCGGCGAGGTCCGGCAGCTTCGGGAAGTGCTCGGCGTCCACCGTGAACACCCGGTGGCCGTCGTAGTGGTCGATGTCCAGATGGATCGCGTCGAGCGGCAGCCCGTGCTCCCGGTACCCTGCGACGACCCGCCGCACCTCCTGCTCGCTGCCGAACCCCCACCGCGCGTGATGGTGCCCGAGCGCCCACGCCGGCGGCAGCGCCGGAGCGCCCGTGAGCGCCGCCCATGCGTGCAGCACGCGCGCGGGAGTGCCGACGATCACCCAGCAGCGCAGCGGCCCCCCGGACATCCGCAGCTCCGACCAGCCGGCCCGGTCGTGCCCCGACCCCGCGCCCTCCTCGCCCCCGCGCAACGTCACCGTGCCGTCCCACGTGGAGTCGTGGAACACCAGATGCGTCCCCGCGTCGGCCACCACCATCTGCACCGGCATCGTGATGTACAGCGGATCATCACCAGGCTCGAACGGGTGCCCGGGATCCGTGTTCCACAGCCGATACGTTCCGTCACGCAGCCGGGGCCCGGCCGCGCGCCCACCCAGACCGAAGAACCGGGCATCGGCCGCGACCTCCGAACGCTGCGTCCACCGCGCCTCGCCCCCGCCCACCGGCTCCCACCAACGGGGCGGCAGATCACGCCGCAACATCACCCCACCGGGCGTACACAC
The DNA here is from genome assembly GCF_001418475.1 of Streptomyces ossamyceticus. Lineage (GTDB taxonomy): Bacteria > Actinomycetota > Actinomycetes > Streptomycetales > Streptomycetaceae > Streptomyces > Streptomyces ossamyceticus. Next base: position 4,763 of record NZ_LIQX01000487.1, read on the forward strand.
CTCCACCGCGCCGTGCCGCGACACCACGACCGTCACCCGCTCGGCCACGACCCGCCAGCCGCCGTCCTTGTCCGGCTCCAGCTCGGCCCGCGGATCCGGCTCCGGGCACCGGCCCGCGAGGGCGTACGACGGCTCCTGCCCGGCCCCGTCCCAGCCCCAGAAGACGGCCCCGTTCACATCCACGGTGATCCGCAGCTCCGTCCGGTCGAACCGCACGACCCCGCCGCCCGGCCCCGGCTCCACGTCCCGCACCGGCCCCGGCACCCGCGCCCGCTCGGCGCCCCGCGCCACCAACCCGGTGGCGTCGGAACGCCTCCTGCGCCACGCGGCCCGCACGGTACGCAGCCCTTGAACCGCCCCCGCCGAACCGATCGCCTTCACCGAACGCACCAGGTCACGACCGTCCATGCGGCTCACCCTGCCATTGACCGGCCCGTTTGTGTGAGTCGTTCAACTTCCGTTCACCCAGGGTGACGGCACACTTCATGTCACCGACCAACTCCGGCACACCCTGGTGCCGAAGTCGATCACATGGCATCGTCCGTGGTGGCCGCGTCACGCGCACACCCCGCTCGTGCGCGCCCGACGCACACGACGCGCACAGTCCGGGAGCCGACCCATGACCTCAGCGAACCCCTCGCCGCTCTGGCAGCCCGACGCGGACCGCATCGCCCGGGCCCGGATCACCCAGTTCCACACCTGGGCGGCCGAGCACCACGGAGCCCCCGCCGACGGCGGATACGCGGCCCTGCACCGTTGGTCCGTCGACGAACTCGAGACCTTCTGGAAAGCCGTCACCGAGTGGTTCGACGTACGGTTCTCCACCCCCTACGCGCGCGTGCTCGGCGACCGCGCCATGCCCGGCGCCCAGTGGTTCCCCGGAGCCACCCTCAACTACGCCGAACACGCCCTGCGCGCCGCAGCCACCCGCGCCGACGAACCGGCCCTCCTGCACGTCGACGAGACCCACGAAGCGCGCCCGGTGACCTGGGCCGAACTGCGCCGCCAGGTCGGCTCCCTCGCGGACGCCCTGCGCGCCCTCGGCGTACGCCCCGGAGACCGCGTCAGCGGCTACCTCCCGAACATCCCCCAGGCCGTCGTCGCCCTCCTCGCCACGGCCGCCGTCGGCGGCGTCTGGACATCCTGCGCCCCCGACTTCGGCGCCCGCAGCGTCCTCGACCGCTTCCAGCAGGTCGAACCGGTCGTCCTGTTCACCGTCGACGGCTACCGCTACGGCGGAAAGGAACACGACCGCCGCGACACCGTCGCCGAACTCCGCCGCGAACTGCCCACCCTCCGCGCCGTCGTCCACATCCCCCTGCTCGGCACCGACGCCCCCGACGGAGCCCTGGAATGGTCAGCGACCACCGCCGCGGACACCGAGCCGACCTTCGAACAGGTCCCCTTCGACCACCCCCTGTGGGTGCTCTACTCGTCCGGCACCACCGGCCTGCCCAAGGCCCTCGTCCAGTCCCAGGGCGGCATCCTGGTCGAGCACCTCAAACAACTCGGCCTCCACTGCGACCTGGGCCCCGAGGACCGCTTCTTCTGGTACACCTCCACAGGCTGGATGATGTGGAACTTCCTCGTCTCGGGCCTCCTCACCGGCACCACGGTCGTCCTCTACGACGGCAGCCCCGGATACCCCGACACCGGCGCCCAGTGGAGCGTCGCCGAACGCACCGGCGCCACCCTCTTCGGCACCTCCGCCGCCTACGTCATGGCCTGTGCCAAGGCCGGCGTCCACCCCGGCCGCGACTACGACCTCTCCCGCGTCCAGTGCGTCGGCACCACCGGCTCCCCGCTCCCGCCCGACGGCTTCCGCTGGCTCCACGACGAGGTCCGCGAGGACCTGTGGATCGCCTCCGTCAGCGGCGGAACCGACGTCTGCTCCTGTTTCGCCGGAGCCGTCCCCACCCTCCCCGTCCACATCGGCGAACTCCAGGCCCCCTGCCTCGGCACCGACCTCCAGTCCTGGGACCCCAGCGGCAAACCCCTCACCGACGAAGTAGGCGAACTCGTCGTCACCAACCCCATGCCGTCCATGCCGATCCACTTCTGGAACGACCCCGACGGCACCCGCTACCACGACAGCTACTTCGACACCTACCCCGGCGTCTGGCGCCACGGAGACTGGATCACCGTCACCTCACGCGGCTCCGTCGTCATCCACGGCCGCTCCGACTCCACACTCAACCGCCAGGGCGTCCGCATGGGCTCGGCCGACATCTATGAAGCGGTCGAACGGCTCCCCGAGATCAAGGAATCCCTGGTCATCGGCATCGAACAGCCCGACGGCGGCTACTGGATGCCCCTTTTCGTGCACCTCGCCCCGGGGGCGACCCTCGACGAAGCCCTTCTGAACCGCATCAAGCGGACCATCCGCGAACAGCTCTCCCCACGCCACGTCCCGGACGAGGTCATCGAGGTCCCCGGAATCCCGCACACCCTCACCGGCAAACGCATCGAGGTCCCCGTCAAGCGCCTCCTCCAGGGCACCCCCATGGAGAAGGCGGTCAACCCCGGCTCCATCGACAACCTCGACCTGCTGGATTTCTACGAGGGCCTGGCCCGCGAGCGAGCCCGCGACCGAGCTTGAGGGGAGCCGGGCGCCGGGCGTCGCGGGCGGCACACCGGGCCGGCTCCCGTTGTCAGTGGCTCCGGTTACTGTGAGTGAGCATTGATCGACTGCTCGCACAGGGGGAGACCATGGCACACACCGGCCACCAGAGCATGCGCAGGGTCCTGCGCCGCGAGATCGCGGGCACCATCGGCCTGCTCGCGGACGAGCACGACTTCACGGCCATGCGGCGCTACCGCAGCTTCACCTTCGACGACCACACGACCTACCTCGACCAAGTGGAAGCCCTGCTCCGTACCCGCGCCGAGCAGGGCAACCACACCACAGTCGCCCTCTTCGACCCCGAGGAGTACGCGGAGTTCTGCACCGAGACGGGCCTGGAGCCGGACATCCCCTCCAGCCGCACCCGCTTCACCGCCGAACTGGCCGCGACGGGCGCCGCCGTCCCCTACGAAGGACAACCCCTCACCGAACTCGTCCCCGAACTGATCGACGAAGCGGTCCGCAAGGCCACCTGGGAGTACGCCACCACGCTCCTCGCCCAGATCGGCACCTGTGCCTGCTGCGGCGAGGACATCGGCCGCACCTCGTTCGCCCGGGCCACGGACCTCCTCACCCGCATCCTCGACACGGCCGCACCGGGAGAACGCCACCTCGTGTGCAGCGTCTCCTCCAAGCCCCAGGCACTCGTCGCCGTCATCCGCGCGGAACAGGACCCCGACGGAGCCACCCGCCTGGACGAGACCGAGGCTTTGGAGTTCGCCACCGTCCTCGCCCTCGGCATCGCCACCCGAAGCCCAGGCGGACTCGTCATGCGCACCAGCGCCCCCGACACCACCGACCGGGTCTACGGCTGGCGCCTGCGCGGCGACGGCCTCGAACCCCTCACCGCGGGCGAGGTCTTCGACGCGTACTGCACCGACGTGATGTCCGGCGACCTCGTCTCCCCGGAGTCCGGCGTCGACTACTGCACCCCGCCCGACCTCGGGGACGGCCTCGGCGATGGAGGCACCGCCTCGGACGGACGCCTCCACTGAACGCGCGAGGGGCGCCCCACCCGTAGGTGGAGCGCCCCTCGACCGCAGCCGATCAGCACGAGATCAGCGCGAGGTCATTCGCCCGACAGCACCGCCTGAGCCGCGCCGCGCGCCTCCTCGGCCGTGTCCGCCGCCCGAGCGGCAGCCGCCGCACGCTCGCACTGCGCCAGCGTGTACTTCGCCAGCGTCGCCCGCACGTAGGGGATCGACGCCGCGCCCATGGACAGGGAGGTGACACCCAGGCCCGTCAGCACACACGCGAGCAGCGGATCCGAAGCCGCCTCACCGCACACACCGCAGCTCTTGCCCTCGGCCTTCGCCGCCTCCGCGGACAGCGCGACCAGGTCGAGCAGCGCGGGCTGCCACGGATCCTGCAGCCGTGACACCGCACCCACCTGCCGGTCGGCCGCGAACGTGTACTGCGCGAGGTCATTGGTCCCCAGCGACAGGAACTCGACCTCCTGCAGGATCGACCGCGCCCGCAGAGCCGCCGACGGGATCTCCACCATGGCCCCGAACTTGGCCCGCAGCCCGGCCTCACGGCACGCGTCGGCGAACGCCTTCGCGTCCGTGCGGTCGGCCACCATCGGCGCCATGACCTCGAGGTACACCGGCAGCCCCTCGGCGGCCTTGGCGAGCGCCGTCAGCTGCGTGCGCAGCACCTCGGGGTGGTCCAGCAGCGTCCGCAGCCCACGCACACCGAGCGCGGGGTTCGGCTCGTCGGCCGGCGTCAGGAAGTCCAGCGGCTTGTCGGCGCCCGCGTCGAGTACGCGGACGACCACACGCCCCTCGGGGAACGCCTCCAGTACCTTCCGGTACGCCTCGATCTGCTTCTCCTCCGACGGCGCCTGCTTGCTGTCGTCCAGGAAGAGGAACTCGGTGCGGAACAGGCCGACGCCCTCAGCCCCGGCCTCCACGGCCGCCGGCACGTCGGAGGGACCGCCGACGTTGGCGAGCAGCGGCACCTTGTGCCCGTCGGAGGTGGCTCCCGGCCCACTGGACGCGGCCAGCGCGGCCCTGCGCTCCGCGGCGGCGGCCTCCAGTTCGGCCTTCTTGTCCGCGCTCGGGTTCACGAAGATCTCACCGGTGCTGCCGTCCACGGCCACGACCGTGCCTTCGGCGAGTTCCCCGGCGCCCGGCAGGGCGACTACGGCCGGCACACCGAGCGCCCGCGCCAGGATCGCGCTGTGACTGGTGGGCCCGCCTTCCTCGGTGACGAAACCGAGCACGAGCGTCGGGTCGAGCAGTGCGGTGTCCGCAGGAGCCAGATCGCGGGCGATGAGGACATACGGCTCGTCACTGTCCGGCACACCCGGCATGGGCACCCCGAGCAGCCGGGCGACGATACGGTTCCGCACGTCGTCGAGGTCCGCGACCCGGCCCGCGAGGTACTCGCCGGCGCCCGCGAGCAGGGCCCGGTACGAGGCGAACGCGTCGTAGACCGCCCGCTCCGCCGTGCTCCCCACGGCGATTCGGCGCTCCACGTCCGCCATCAGTTCCGGGTCCTGGGCCATCAGCGCCTGGGCCTCGAGCACCGCCTGGGCCTCGCCGCCCGCCAGATTGCCCCGCGCCATCAGGTCGGCCGCGACGGCGTCCACGGCCTTGCGGGCCCGTCCCTGCTCGCGCTCCGCGTCTTCTGCCGGTATCTGCTTGGCAGGCGGCTCCAGTACCGCCGTGCCCATGTGCCGAACCTCGCCGATCGCCACACCGTGGCTGACACCGACGCCTCGCAGCGTTGTCTCCATCTCACCCGTCTCCGATAGTGCGGCGGGCCCCGCCGCCGCGGTGGTTGTGGAACTTCCCGTGCGGTACGGACCTGGCGTCACTGCCAACCGAAGAGCGCGTCACCGGTCTTCACGTCTTCGTCGAGGCGGAGATCGGAAAGGGCGTCGGCCGTGGCCTCCAGGGCCACGACCGGACAGATCGGCGACTTGCCCGCGGCCACGACGGCGGCCGGGTCCCAGCGGACCACGGCCTGCCCGCGCTGCACGGTGTCGCCTTTGTTGACGAGCAGCTCGAACCCTTCGCCGTTCAGTTGCACGGTGTCGATCCCGAGATGCGTCAGCACGCCGTGCCCCTCGCTGTCGACCACGACGAAAGCGTGCGGGTGCAGCGAGACGATGACTCCGTCCACGGGGGAGACGGCCTCGGTCACGTCACGCGCGGGGTCGATCGCCGTTCCAGGGCCGACCATCGCTCCCGAGAAGACGGGGTCCGGTACTGCGGCCAGTCCGATGGCGCGTCCTGCGAGAGGGGACGTCACGGTGGTCATGGGAAGCCTCCCAGGGGTGGAGCTGCGCGTACGAGCCGGCACCGCTTGCCGCGGGCGACTCTGCCCAGCAGCGTATGTCAGATGCGGGGTTCCCCACGGAAGATACCGCCTGGTGGTCTAGACCACCAGTCCAGTGGATTTGCACGCGCTCCGGAGCCCGCTGTACAGTCGTAGACCTGCTCGGGGCCGAGCGGCGCCACTGAGCGTCCCGCCCCAAGCGGCAACCAACTCGTCAGATCCTAACTCGGGGTCCGCTTCCGCATGTCTGCGGGAGAGTGGTCAGAGGGACGGAAAAACACTGATAGTGTTGGAGACAACGAAGGGAAGCGCCCGGAGGA
>NZ_LIQX01000488.1 GCF_001418475.1 Streptomyces ossamyceticus
GACCGCAGGGGGGAGGGGCCGGCGGCCCCTCCCCCCTGCGGTCCGTGCGGATCAGGCGCTGGTCTCGCGCTGCGCGGTGAACCCGCCGGGTACCGCCGGTTCGGCGTCGAGCCAGATACCGGACGCGGTGCCGAAGCGCGGCTGCTCCGGGTCCCGGCCGTCCCAGATGGTCTCGCCGCGGCGGACGGTGACGTCGGGGCGGCCGGTGAAGGTCCAGCCCTCGTACGCCGACCAGCCGACCTTGGCGTAGGTGTGCTTCGCGGCCATGATCCAGGTGACGTCCGGGTCGAACAGCGTGAAGTCGGCGTCGAGACCGACCGCGATCCGGCCCTTGCGGCCACCCAGCCCGAACAGGTCGGCCGGCCCCTCGGCGGTGAGCCGGGCGACGTGCCGCATGGCCTCGTCGGTGGACATGCCCGGGTAGCGGCGCCGCATCCCCGTGTACAGGGCGATGATCAGCTCCTGCACACCGGGCAGCCCGGGCGGGGCGTCCGCGACGGCCAGCAGCTTCTCCTCGACGGTGTGCGGGGCGTGGTCGCTGCCGAGGCTGGCGACACTGCCCTCCATCACCGCGTCCCACAGCCGCCCCTTGTCCTTCTCGCAGCGGATCGCGGGACGCAACCGGATCCGGGCGCCCAGGCGTTGCGTGTCGGGCGCGGAGAAGGACAGGTGGTGCGTGGTCACCTCGTAGGTGATCGGCAGGCCCGCCTTCGCGGCGGCCTTCAGCAGGTCCGACTCCTCGGAGGAGGAGACGTGCAGGATGTGCGCGGCGGTGCCGTGCTTGCGCACCAGTTCGATGACGCGGGATGAGGCGACGATGCCGCCCGTGCGCGGGTGCGCCGACTCGTACGCGTCGTAGCCGGTCGGCGGGGCCTGGGTCTCGTCCAGCAGCGAGAAGACACTGTCGTCCTCCGCGTGCAGGACCAGCCGGATCCCTCGCTCGGCGGCGACCTGGAAGATCCGGTCGAGGACGACCGGGTCGCGGATGATGTTGGGCGCGGTGTGGTGGCCGGTCATGAAGACCTTCACCGAGGTCGCCTGGCGGGGCTGGAGACGGCGGAGGTTCTCCACGCTGTCGACGGTGACGCCCATGTGGAAGCGGAAGTCGACCAGGGAGTCACCGGAGACGGTGGACGCCTTCTCCGCGGCCAACTCCGGTTCGATCAGCGGCGGCTGGGTGTTGGGCATGTCGATGACGGTGGTGACACCGCCGGCGGCCGCCGCCCGGCTGCCGTGCGCCCAGTCCTCCTTGTGGGTGAGGCCCGGCGTACGGAAGTGGACGTGCGGGTCGATGCCGCCGGGCAGCAGATAACGGCCGCCGGCGTCGATGGTCTCCTTGGCGGGCGGCTGTTCGCCGTCCGTGAGGATCGCCGATATTCGCTCACCGGAGACGGCGAGGCCTCCGGACGTGACCCCGTCAGGGGTGACTACGCGCGCGTTGGTGACGACGAGGTCGTAGGACTGCGTCACAGGTCCTCCGAGTCGATGGATGGGCAGGACGGTGGATGAGGTGGTGCCGCGGCGGCCGCGGGTCGGGCTGATGTCAGGCCGCGGTCAGGCGGCGGTCCAGGGGGCGCTGACCAGTTCGCGGGCCAGGTCGTTCGTCGGGCCCATCAGCCCGACCGCGCGGGCGTCGCGGGCCAGCTTGTTCAGCGGGTGGTCGTGCAGATAGCCGGCGCTCCCGAGGAGCCGCAGCGCCTCCTGCACGACCTCCTCCGAGATCCGGGAGCCGAGGATCTTGCTGTAGAGGGTGGTGTTGCCCGGTTCCGCCGAGTCCCGGCGGGCCGACGCGTCGACCAGGGCACGGGCGGCCTCCACCTTCGCGGCGAGGTCCACCAGCCGGTGGCGCACCGCCTGCTGGTTCGCGAGACCGCGGCGCCGCGCGTGGGCGAACGCCGTCCGGTACGCGGCGGCGGCGATCCCCGCCGAGACGGCGCCAAGGGTGGCACCGGACTCCCGCACCCCGGCGATGATCCGGACCGCCGCGCCCACCGGGCCGAGCACCGCCGAGTCGTCGGCCGCGCAGGCCGTCAGTTCGACGAAACCGGTCGCGGAGGAGCGCATGCCGACCAGGTCCATGCCGGTGTTGGCGAACAGGCCCGGATTGCCCGCCTCGATGAGGAAGAACGTCTGGCCGTCGCTGCCGTAGGTGCTGGCGACGCCGTCGGTCGGCGCCGACGTCTGGGCGAGCACCAGGTACACGTCGGCCAGGCCCGCTCCCGTGGTGAACGCCTTGGCGCCCTCCAGCAGCCAGCCGCCGCCCTCGGTGCGCCGCGCCTTGGTGGCGAGGTTGCGCTTGTCGGCGCCCGAACCGGACTCGCTCCACGCGGAGGCCGCGATCCACTCGCCGCTCGCCAGCCGCGGCAGGTAGCGCTCGCGCTGGGCCTCGCTGCCCCACTCGCTGATCCGGGAGCTGACGGCGTAGTGCTGGAACAGGATGATCGCGACCGACGGGTCCGCGGCGGCCGTCAGCTCGATCAGCCGGTTGGTGAGCAGGGAGTCGCCCCCCTGGCCGCCGTACTCGACGGCGACGGCCGCGCCGAGGATCCCCGAGGCGCGCAGGGCGGCGAAGACCTCCTGCGGCAGTTCGGCGGCCGCGTCCGCGCTCTGCGCGTGCCCCTGCAGGACCTCGGTGAGGCTCGCGTAGCGCTCGGCGAGTTCGGCGCGGGTCGCGGCCCCGGCGCCCGCCTGGGTGAGGGTCAGACCGCCAGCGGGAGCCATGCCGTTTCCTCCTTGTAGTCGTAGTTCTTGAGCGAGGCGATGCACGCCGGCTCGTCGAGTTCGGCGAGTTTGCGGCTGACGCTGACCCAGTGCAGCGTGTCGGCGCCGTCGCCCCGCCCGGCCACCGACGCCGCGGCGGCGGTGCTGCCGCCCGGGGTGTCGATCTCGATGACACCGCGCGCCAGTCCGGCCCGGCGGGCCAGCCGCTCGGGGACGGTGCCGGGGATGCTGGAGGCCGCGGCCAGGCAGGTGGTCCCGGTCAGCGCGATGCTGGGGTGCCACTTGGGCACGGAGATCGCCCGCACGGCGAGCCGGCCCTCCGTGTACTGGCCGACGGCCGCGATCTTCGGGAAGACCCCGTCGGCGGGCCACTTGAGCAGCTCGCAGGCGGCCCTGCGGATCTCCAGCATCCGCTCGTACATGGCGTCGCCCGCCCCGAACAGCTCCTCCACGCTGTTCAGGCCCAGCTCCTCGGCGTCCACGAACACATACGGGTTGCCCATGGAGACCAGGGACGCCTCCTGCACACCGGTACCGGTGATCAGCTGGTCCACCGGGCTGCTCGTCAGCAGCAGCTCGTCGAGGCGGGCCCCGGCGTCCTGGAGGAAGTGCACGGTGAAGCTGCCGCTGCGGCGGCGCGCCTCGTCCACCTCGCACACCACGTGGTCGCCGTTGTTGATGACCCTGACCCGGACCCGGCCGCCGGGGGCGAGCCGGGGCAGCCACGCCTGGCCGTCGGCGGCGACCACCGAGGCGAGGATGGAGTGCCCGCAGCTGCCCTTGAAGTCGAACCGGTCGACGCCGCCGGTCAGCCCCTGCACGAACCGGTAGTCCAGGTCGAACATGGGGTGCGCGGACGGCTCGACGAGCGCGAACTTGAGGATGTCACCGCGGCCGTTGGCCTCCAGCCACTCCCGGATACGGGTGAGCACCGGCGTGAGCCGCTCCTCGTCCCGCGGCAGTTGGCGGTGGTCCAGCACCAGGGTGGGGGTCGGGGCCCCCACGGCCCGTGCGATGTACCCGATCACACCGTCACCCCCGGGACGCTCCCGGCGACGGTGCCGGCGGGCGAGCAGAACTGGTCCAGCCACAGTTCGTGGACCATCAGCGACCAGATGGCCAGCGAGGCCCGGTCGTCGGGGGACTCCGCCTGGACGCGGAACAACTCCTCGACCTTGCGCGGGTTCAGCTTGCCGCCGCGGCGCAGCCGGTCCTCGGCCAGCAGGTCGCGGGCGTGGTCGTACAGCGCCTGGCCGGGCTGGAGCATGGCCGTGATGGGCAGGGTGAACGGCTGCTTCGGACGGTTCAGGACCGACTCCGGCAGCAGACCGTCGGCGGCCGCGTAGAGGACCTTCTTGCGGCGGGTGCCGTCGATCTTGAGGTCGGCCTTGAGGGAGCGGGCGTAGCGCACGACGCTCGGCTGGCAGAACGGCAGTCGCACCTCGACCGAGGCCGACATCGACAGGTGGTCGACGCGGCGCAGGTGGTAGGCGGGCAGCCGCTCGCCGATCTCGAACTCGGTGAGCGTGGTCATCCGGTCGGCGGTGGAGGCGCGCAGCCGCTCGGTGATCTCCTCGGCGGCGGAGCCGGCCGCGGTGACGAAGCCGAGGTACTCCGAGGAGTACAGGCTCTCCCGGAGGTTCCTCGGGACGGCGGCGAGGGCCTCCACGTAGTCCGGCACCCAGTCCGTGCCGAAGGGGGCGTCCATGGCCTTCTTCAGCCGGTCGTAGCCGCCGAACAGCTCGTCGGCCGCGTCACCCGTGATGGCGACCTTGAAGCCGGCCTCGCGGACGGCGTCGAACAGGGCGTACGTGGACAGGGTGATGGGGTCGGCGTTGGGCTGCCCGAGGTGCCAGACGACGTCGGCCAGCAGCGACGGGAACGTCGCCGGGTCGATCTCCACCTGGTGGTGGGTCGTGCCGGCCCGCTCGGCGACCTCGCGGGCGAACGCCCGCTCGTCGGACGGCCAGGTGCCGGTGTACGCGATGTTGAAGGAGTGCAGGTCGCGCACCTTCTCCGCGGCCAGCACCGTGACAAGGCTGGAGTCCAGGCCGCCGCTGGTGATCGCGGAGACGGGGACGTCGGCCTCGGTGAGCCGGTGCACCTCGGTGCGCAGCAGCGACCGCACGTGCTCGGCGGCCTCCCGCTCGGCGCAGTGCGGGGCGCGGGCACCGGTGGTGGGGCGGATGGTGACGTGCATGCCGCCGGCGCGGGTGACCCGGACGGTCGCGGCCGGCGGGAGCACCTTGACGCCCTCGAACATGGTCTGCTCGCCGAACGGCGTCTTCGTCGCCAGGTAGGCGTCGAGGCCGGCCTCCGCGGGGGTGGCCCCCACGTTGCGGAAGGACAGCAGGGCGGGCAGCTCGGACGCGAAGTACAGGTGCCGCCGGGCCGCGTCCCAGTGGTAGTACAGCGGCTTCATGCCGACCTCGTCGGTGGCGAGGTACAGCGTCGGCTCACCGCGCAGGTCGACGACGGCCACCGAGTACATGCCGTCGAGGTATTCCGGGAAGGCCGCCCCGTACTCCGCGTACAGGGCCGGGATGACGGAGCCGTCGCAGGTGTCCCGGAAGGTGTGGCCGCGGGCGGAGAGCTTCTGCCGCAGCTCGTCGTGGTTGTAGATCTCGCCGTTGAAGACGACGACGATGTCCTCGCCGAGGGTGTACGGCTGGTCGCCCCCGTCGAGATCCATGATCGCGAGCCGGTTGTTGCCCAGTGCCCAGCCGGCGCCGTACGCGTGGGTCTGCGCGTCGGGGCCGCCGTGCCGCTGGGCCGCCGCAACGGACCGCAGCTCGTGAGGGGTGGCCAGGGCGTCGAAGTGGCCGAATATTCTGCACATGTCTGAAGATCACCGGACCTTTGTCGAGACACCGGCGCGCTGATAGAGCACCGGATCGAACGGAGTGGGGCCACCGCACGTGGCGAAGCGGGGAGCGGCGGGGTCTTCGTCGGGGTGCCGGGTGCCGTGCGGCACACCGGGGGGCGCGTAGAGCACGTCGCCGGGCTCGGCGTCGTACCACTGGCCGTCGAGGTGGAGCTGGCCCTTGCCCTCGAAGGCGATGAACGCCTCCTCGCTCTCGGGGTGGACGTGGACGTTGAAGTACTCGCCGGGCTGCATGAAGCCGCAGTGGAGACACAGCTGCGGGGAGCCGGTGCCCGGCCAGAAGAGGAAGTTCATGGTGGCGGTCCGGGCGGAGGACTCCGCCTGGCCGGTGCCGGTGAAGCCCTTCAGCTGGGTCTCCTCGTTCCACAGCCGGGAGAAACGGCGGGGCTCGGTGCCGGGGGCGCGGTCCGGGCGCAGCGTGGTGTTCCACACGTAGGCCGTGAGGTCCATGCCGGCGTCGGCGCTCAGCTCGTACAGGTCGCCGGTCGGCGTGTACACCGTGTCGGCGCGGTTGACGCGCCTGCGGGCGGCGCCGGAGGCGGCGGAGCCGGAGCCCGCGAAGACGACCACGACGTTCTCCTCGTGCGCCGAGGACTGCGGCCGCCACACGGCACCGCTGGGCACCCGGACCACGTCGAGCCGCACGATCCGCGCCCCGAGGTGCGGACCGACCGCTGTGGCGACCCGGCAGCCGTCAAGCTGACGGAACTCCAGTTCGCCGGACCTGATGACGGCGCCCTGGACGGTTGCGGTGCTCATGGCTTTCCTTTCGCTGGGGTCGTGCGGGACGGAGGGAGGGGAGCTGGGCGAGGACGATCCCGGCCAGGACGGCGGCGGCCCCGGCGAGCTGCGGCGGGGTGAAGCCCTGACCGAGCACCACCAGGCCGAGCAGCGCGGCGACGACCGGGCTGAGCAGGCCCAGGAGGGACACGGCCACGGCGGGCAGCCGCTCCACACCGCGGAACCACACGGTGTAGGCGAACACCGCACCCACCAGGCACAGATAGCCGTAGGCCGTTAGATTCACGGTCGTGACCCGCTGGGGGAGCCCCTCGAACAGCAGGGTGAGGGGCAGCAGGAACAGTCCGCCCAGGGCGAGTTGCCAGCCGGTGAAGGCCACCAGCCCGGCCGGGCGGCCCCACCGCTTGGTGAGCACGATGCCGAGGGCCATGCAGCCGGCGCAGCCCAGCGCGGCGGCCACCCCGACCGGGTCGAGGGCGGTGGCGGAGGCGCCCACCAGCAGCGCGACGCCCGCCGTGCCGAGCAGACAGGCCGCCAGGTCCCGGCCGCGGGCCCGCTCGCCGAGCAACGGCACGGCGAGGCCGAGGACCAGCATCGGCTGGAGGGAGCCGATCAGCGCGGCGATGCCGCCGGGCAGGCGGTACGCCGCCACGAAGAGCAGCGCGAAGAACGCGCCGATGTTGAGCACGCCGAGCACGGCGGCCCGCCCGATCCACCCGCCCCTAGGCAGGCTGCGCGTGATCAGGACCAGCAGCAGCCCGGACGGCAGGGCGCGGACCGTGGCGGCGAGCAACGGGCGGTTCTCCGGCAGGAACTCGGTGGTGACGAGGTAGGTGCTGCCCCACACCATGGGCGCGAGCGCGGCCGTCACGGCGTCCGTCGCACGGGGTCTCACCGGCCACCGCCGGGTGGTGCGGGCCGGGCGGCGGCCCGGTGTTCGAGGGCGGCAAAGACCGCCTTCGTCGCGGACATGTGGCCCCTCCTCTCATCAGGGGTGGTAGCTGCTTGCCACACAGTGCGCACGACGCCGAGTTAGCTCGATCGTGTGATCGTCCGCTTGTGGGCTTGTGGGCTTGTGGGCTTGTGGGCTTGTGGTGTGCTGGGCTGATCGGGCTAACGTGGTCGTGCGACCTGGGACACCGGGTACGGCGTCAGCGTGCGGGGCCCCTTCTCCACCGGAGGATGGTTCAGGGCCTCCCCGTCGCCTCTGGCCGTACCTATAGGCCAGGTCGCGCAGGGAGCCGGCCTCCCGGGCCCGGACCACGCACGGGATGCGTGTCGCCGCCCCGGGGTTGAGAACGCCGGGGACCTGGGGGTACCTCCCACGCCCTTGAGGCCGCGGGGGAGCGCCCAAGACCGTTCGGGGCGTGCGGCTGAGCGGGCTCACTCATGCTCAGTCCACAGGAACGGTGGGTCTGTGCCGAGCCTCTCCGGTTGCGGTCCCGTGTCCGTCCCGGTGTGATTCCTTCCGGTTCCCGTTGATAGTTCAAGGGATCTGCTGGTTTGCGGTGAAAACGCACGTCGGGCCCGTGCCCGGCGCTCGGCCGGGACACGGGCCCGAAAAGGGTGCGGATGGGGAGGAACGGAGGTACGGCTGCCTGGGGCGCCGCCCGTGGATCAGGCGGCGGCCTTGACGGAGATGGCCTCGTTGACCAGCTCCAGGTACTGGCGGGGCGTCTCGGCGTCCGTGACGGCGTCCTCGTCGAGGGTCACGTCGTAGTCGCGCTCGATGCGGCCCGTGGTCTGCAGGACGGCCAGCGAGTCGTAGCCGAGGACCTCGAACGGGACGTCCAGCACATCGCCGTCGAGGTTCACCGCCTCGGCCTCACCGGCGCACTCGCGCAGCAGGTCGGTCAGTTCGGTGATGGTGAGTGCGGGCATGGGGATCTTCCTCTCGATCTCTTGTGGTTCCAGGGGTGTGCGAAGGACAGAAGGACAACAGGGGAGTGAGGCGTACGGGCCGGTCAGCCGGCGGCGCGGACCACCATTGCCGCGTTGAAGCCACCCCGGCCGCGGGCCAGCACCAGCGCCGTGCGCAGGGCGGCGGGGCGGGCCTCACCGGTGACGAGGTCCACGGGGCAGTCGGCGGCGGGCTCGGCCACGTTGACGGTCGGCGGGATCACCTGGTCCCGCAGCGCCAGCAGCGCCGCCGCCAGGTCCAGCGAGGCACCGCCCGCCGCCAGCCGCCCCGTCATGGTCTTCGGGGCGGTGACCGGCACGCCCCGAGGGCCGAACAGCGCGGCGAGCGCGTCCGCCTCCGCCCGGTCGGCGTCCCGGCGGCCGGCCGCGTCCGCGAACACCACGTCCACGTCGGCGGCGGCCAGCCCGGCGTCGGCCAGGGCCAGTTCGGCGGCCGCGCCCAGCCGCGGGGCGCCCTTGCCGCGCGGCGGGTCGAAGGTCGCCGCGTACCCGGCGACCGTGCCGTACCCGCGCACACCGCGCGCGCGGGCCGCGACCGCGTCCTCCAGGACCAGCAGCGCGCCGCCCTCACCGGCGACATGGCCCGAGGCGTCGGCGGAGAACGGCAGATACGCGCGGGCCGCGTCCTCGACGGTGCTCAGCTCGCCGCCGGCCAGGTGCGCCGCCCACCCCCACGGGCACAGCGAGGAGTCCACGCCGCCGGTGAGCAGCACCGGGACGCCCTTGCGGAGCTGCCTGCGGGCCTGCGCGACCGCGTCGAGGCCGCCGGCCTGTTCGGTGACCAGCACTCCGCTGGGCCCGCGCAGCCCGTGCCGGATGGAGATCTGGCCGGTGTTGACGGCGTAGAACCAGGCGAACGACTGGTAGGCGCTGACATGGTGGCCGCCCTTGCTCCACAGCGCCTCCAGTTCCCGCTGGCCGAACTCGAAGCCGCCCGCCGAGGCGGCGGTGACGACCCCCGCGGAGAAGTCGGGCAGCTCCGAGGCGTCGATACCGGCGTCGGAGAGGGCCTCCGCGGCGGCGGCGAGCGCCAGCCGCGTCATGTGGTCGGTCTGCGGGAGCAGCCGGCTGGAGACGTGCTCCGCCGGGTCGAAGCCGGGTACCTCACCGGCGAGCTTCGCCGGGTACTCGCCGGCGTCGAAGCGGGTGACGGGCCGGATGCCGCTCTCGCCGCGCAGGGTCGCGGCCCACCAGGCCTCGGTGCCCAGGCCGTTGGGCGCGGTCACACCGAGGCCGGTGACCAGGGGCGTGCCCGGGGAGGGGCCGTCCGTGGCGGCGGCGGAGCGGTCGAGGGTCTGGGTGGTCATGCTGCCTCTCCCGTGCGCGGGCGGGTCAGGATCATCGCGCTCTGGAAGCCGCCGAAGCCGCTGCCCACGCTGAGCACCGTGTCGGTGCGCTGCTCGCGGGCGGTCAGCGGGGTGTAGTCCAGGTCGCAGGCGGGGTCGGGGGTGTGCAGGTTGGCGGTGGGCGGCACGGTGTCGTGCTCGATCGCCAGCGCGCTGGCGGCGACCTCCAGGGAGCCGATCGCCCCCAGGGAGTGCCCGACCATCGACTTGATGGAGCTGACCGGCACCTCGTAGGCGTGGCTGCCGAGGCTGCGCTTGAACGCCGCCGTCTCGTGGCGGTCGTTCTGCTTGGTGCCGGAACCGTGCGCGTTGATGTAGTCGACGGCCGTGGGGTCGAGGCGGGCCTCGTCGAGGGCCACCCGGATCGCCTCGGCCATCTCGGTGCCGTCCTTCGTCAGACCGGTCATGTGGTACGCGTTGCAGCGGGTGGCGAAGCCCGCGATCTCGGCGTAGACGTGCGCGCCGCGCCGGCGGGCGGCCTCGAACTCCTCCAGGATCAGCACCGCCGACCCCTCGCCGAGCACGAAGCCGTTGCGGGAGGCGTCGAACGGGCGGGAGGCGGTCTCCGGCTCGTCGTTGCGGGGCGAGGTGGCCTTGATGGCGTCGAAGCAGGCCACCGTGATCGGGGAGATCGGCGCCTCCGTGGCACCGGCGACCATCACGTCGGCGCTGCCCTCGCGGATCAGCTCGACGGCGTGCCCGATGGAGTCCAGGCCCGAGGTGCAGCCGGTGGACACCATGGAGACGGGGCCCTGCGCGCCGGTCCGCCAGGCGACCTCGGCCGCCATGGAGCTGGGCACGAAGTAGTCGAACAGATGCGGTACGGCGAGGGTGTGGTCGACCTGCCAGGTGGAGCCGCCCCGGCTGACGGTGTTGTACTCGCGGTCCAGGCCCATCGTGCAGCCGACGGCACTGCCCAGCGTCACGCCCGTGCGCAGCGGGTCGAGGCTCTCGGGGGAGAGGCCGCTGTCGCGCAGGGCCTCGTCGGCGCTGACGAGGGCGAACTGGGCGGCGCGGTCGAGGCGTTCGGCCTCCTCGGGGGTGAAGCCGTGCAGCAGCGGGTCGAAGTCGGCCTCGGCGGCGATCCGGGACCGGAACGAGGAGGCGTCGAACAGGGTGATGCCGCGGGTCGCGGTCCGGCCGGCGGTCAGCAGCGACCAGAACTCCTTGGTGCCCACGCCGCCCGGGGCGACCACCCCGATACCGGTGATGACGACACGTCGGTTCATTTGTTGTCCTTCACGGGAGAGTCCTCCAGCTGGGGTGCGGTCCAGACGGTCGGGTGGGTACGGGCGGCCCCGGCGGACTCCGCCGTCCCGGTCCGGCGCTGCACGACCCGGCACGCCCGGTCCAGCAGCCGGGGCAGCGCAGGACCGCGCAGGAAGAAGTGGTCGCCGGGGAGGGTGCGTTCGACGAACGGGCCGGTGGTCCAGTCCCGCCAGCCGGCCATCACCTCACGCCCCGCGAGTGGGTCGAGGTCGCCGGAGACGGCGAGCAGCGGCACCGAGAGCGGGCCGTCGGCGGCCTCCCGCAGGGACTGCGCGAGCCGCAGGTCGTCGCGGATCACCTTCAGGGCCGAGCGCTGCCACACCCCGCCGCGCGGGGTGTCGGGCGGTACGGCGCCGGCCTCCCGCAGCGTCTCCATCAGCCGGCAGTCCGGCAGGTCGGCGGCCTGGACGAGCCGCACCCGGGCGTCCGGCGGCGGGCAGGCGCCCACGACCACCAGGGCGGGGGCCGGGCGTCCGGCCTGTTCCAGGGCGCGGGCCACCGAGTAGGCGATCATGCCGCCGAGGCTGTGCCCGTACAGGACGTAGGGGATGCTGGGCACGGGTTTGTGGTGGCGCAGCAGGTCGGCGAAGAGGGCGCGGCGGCCGGTGACGCGGGTCTCGCGGCGGCGGGCGTCCCGGCCGGGCAGGAGCACCGGCACGGCCTCCACCTTGGGGCCGAACTGTTCGGGCCAGCGGGCGAACGCGGAGGTGCCCGCGCCGGCGTGGGGGAAGCAGTACAGCCTCATGCCGCACCGCCCTGGGACGCGGCGTCGGCCTGCGGCTTCCACCAGTCGGGGCGGTCCCGGTACCAGGCGACGACCTCGCGCAGCCCCTCGTCGAGGGTGTGGCGGGGCGCGTAGCCGAGCTCGGCGCGGATCTTGCGGTCGTCGATGGCGTACCGCAGGTCGTGGCCCTTGCGGTCCTCGACGTGACGGACGGACGACAGGTCCGCGCCGCACAGGTCGAGCAGCCGCTCGGTCATCTCCCGGTTGGTCAGCGCGGTGGCCCCGCCGATGTTGTAGATCTCCCCGGCCCGCCCGCCGGTGAGGACCAGCTGGACGGCCCGGCAGTGGTCGTCGACGTGCAGCCACTCGCGGATGTTGGAGCCGTCGCCGTAGAGGGGGACGGTCATGCCGCGCAGCAGCCGGGTCACGAAGTTCGGGATGAGCTTCTCGACGTGCTGGTGGGTGCCGTAGTTGTTGGTGCAGCGGGTGACGCGGACGTCGAGGCCGTGGGTGCGGTGGTAGGAGCGGGCCAGCAGGTCGGCGGCGGCCTTCGACGCCGAGTACGGGGAGTTCGGCAGCAGTGGCTCCTCCTCGGTCCACGCGCCGCTGTCGATGGAGCCGTACACCTCGTCGGTGGACACCTGCACCACCGGTCCGACGCCGAGCCGCAGACAGGCGTCCAGCAGGCTCTGGGTGCCGAGCACGTTGGTGGTGACGAAGGCGGCGGCGCCGGCCACCGACCGGTCGACGTGCGACTCGGCGGCGAAGTGCACCACCGCGTCGTGCCCCGGCAGCAGATGGTCCAGCAGCTCGGTGTTGAGGATGTCGCCGCGCACGAAGTCCAGCCGGGGGTGGTCCATCGGCAGGTTGGCGGTGTTGCCGGCGTAGGACAGCTTGTCGAGGACGGTGACGTGGGCGTCCTCGAAGCCTTCGTAGCCGCCGGCCAGCAGGGTGCGCACGTAGTGGGAGCCGATGAAGCCGGCGCCGCCGGTGACGAGGACCCTCATGCCGTCACCTCCGCGGTGCGCCCGGCGACGGACTTGCGCAGCGCCGCGACCACGGTGAGCACGTCGGCGTCGGACAGGCCCGGGTGCAGCGGCAGGCACAGGGTGCGGTCGGCCGCCCAGTCGGAGCCCGGCAGCCCGAAGTCGGGCGCGCCGTGCGCGTACGCAGGCACCTTGTGCAGTGGCGCGTAGCGGAAGGTGGTGTAGATGTCGGCGGCCAGCAGGTCGCCCGCCACGGCGTCGCGGATCCGCGAGTCCATCTGCACCCAGTAGAAGTAGTACGTCGACTCGTGGCCCTCGGGCAGCGGCGGGGGCAGCAACAGCCCGTCGGTGTCGGCGAGTTCACGGTCGTACAGGGTGACGATCTCCCGGCGGCGGCCGACCAGCTCGGGCAGTCGGCGCAGCTGTACGGCGCCGATGGCCGCGGTCATGTCGTTGCCGATGACCCGCCGGCCCGGCTCGGGGACGTCTAGCTCCCACCAGCGGGCCGACACCTTGGCGTAGCCGAAGCCGCTGGGCTGGACCAGCCCGTGGTAGGCCAGGCGCCGCACCCGGGCGGCCCGTTCGGCGTCCTTGGCGTAGATCATGCCGCCGTCGCCGGTGATGAGGACCTTCATGGCGTCGAAGCTCCACATGGCGAGGTCGCCGAAGGTGCCCACGGCCCGGCCGTCCACCCGGGAGGCCACCGAGCAGGCGGCGTCCTCGACCAGGGTGACGCCCCGCTCCCGGCACAGCTCCGCGATCCGCGCGACCTCGCCCGGGTAGCCGCCGTAGTGCAGCACGACCACCGCGCGGGTGCGGTCGGTCAGGGCGCGTTCGACGTCCTCGGCGGTGGGGTTGAGGGTGCGGGCGTCGACGTCGCAGAAGACCGGTGTCGCCCCGGTGGTCAGGATCGCGTTGGCCGCCGCGACGAAGCTGAGCGAGGGCAGCACAACCTCGTCGCCCTGCGCCAGGTCCAGCGACTCCAGCGCCAGGAACAGTCCGGCCGTACCGGAGTTGAGGAAGACGACGTGCTCGGCGTCCACCCCGAGGTGCGCGGCGAAGGCCGCCTCGAAGGCCTTGGTGCGGGGGCCGTGCCCGAGCCACCTGTCCTCGAACACATCGGCGATCGCGTTCAGTTCCTCAGCGCCCACCTGGGGCTGGAAGAGATTGATCATAGCCGCCTCTCAGGTCCTCGTGTCGGGGCCGACTCTGATCGGATCCGCTCGACACGGGATCGAGCCGTGATGGTCGGCGCGATGGCGGACGGGCCGCCGCCGGCGGTCCCGAGAGGTGTTCGAGCGCCGCTCCAGCACCGGACGCGAACCTCCTGCCGCCAGGACCGGACTATCCAGGAGAGCTCATGTCGGAACAGGAGCGACGGGTCGCCGTCGTCACGGGTGCGACCAGCGGTATCGGCCTCGCGGTGACCCGGCTGCTGGCGCAGCAGGGCCACCGGGTGTTCCTCTGCGCGCGCGGCGAGGACGCCGTGCGTGACACGGTCAAGGAACTCGGCGAGGAGGGCCTGGAGGTGGACGGCGTCGCCTGCGACGTGCGCTCCGCCGACGACGTCAAGGCGTTCGTGCGGGCCGCGGTGGACCGCTTCGGCACCGTCGACGTACTGGTGAACAACGCGGGCCGCAGCGGGGGCGGGGTGACCGCCGACCTCACCGACGAGCTGTGGGACGACGTCATCGACACCAACCTCAACAGCGTCTTCCGGATGACCCGCGAGGTCCTCACCACCGGCGGCATGCGCCACAAGGACCGCGGCCGGATCATCAACATCGCCTCCACCGCCGGCAAACAGGGCGTGGTGCTCGGCGCCCCCTACTCGGCGTCCAAGCACGGCGTCGTCGGCTTCACCAAGGCCCTCGGCAACGAGCTGGCCCCGACCGGTATCACCGTCAACGCCGTGTGCCCCGGCTATGTCGAGACGCCCATGGCGCAGCGCGTCCGGCAGGGCTACGCCGACGCGTACGACACCACCGAGGACAAGATCCTGGAGAAGTTCCAGGCCAAGATCCCGCTCGGCCGCTACTCCACCCCCGAG
Organism: Streptomyces ossamyceticus; assembly: GCF_001418475.1. Classification (GTDB taxonomy): domain Bacteria; phylum Actinomycetota; class Actinomycetes; order Streptomycetales; family Streptomycetaceae; genus Streptomyces; species Streptomyces ossamyceticus. The sequence continues at coordinate 14,642 of NZ_LIQX01000488.1, forward strand.
GAGGTCGCCGGCCTCGTCGGCTACCTGGCCTCCGACACCGCCGCCTCCATCACCTCGCAGGCCCTGAACGTCTGCGGCGGCCTCGGCAACTTCTGACCGGACCGACGAAAGGGACATGGACATGACGACCCGTGAGGTCGAGCACGAGATCACCGTCGCCGCCCCGGCCGCCGAGCTGTACCGGCTGATCGCCGAGGTGGAGAACTGGCCCCGGATCTTCCCGCCGTCCGTCTACGTCGACCACGTCGAGAAGGGCGAGCGCCAGGAGCGCATCCGGATCTGGGCCACCGCCAACGGCGAGCCGAAGAACTGGACGTCGCGCCGCGTCCTGCACCCGGAGGAGCTGCGCATCGAGTTCCGCCAGGAGGTTCCCGCCCCGCCGGTGGCCGCGATGGGCGGCACCTGGATCATCGAACCGCTCGGCGACGCCGAGTCCCGGGTGCGGCTCCTGCACGACTACTCCGCGATCGACGACGACCCCGAGCGGCTCGCCTGGATCGACGCGGCCGTGGACCGCAACAGCCGCGCCGAGCTGGCCTCCCTGAAGACCAACGCCGAACTCGCCGTGCGGGCCGTCGGACTGACCCTCTCCTTCGAGGACAGCGTCCGCATCGAAGGCTCCGCCAAGGACGTCTACGACTTCATCAACGAGGCCGACCGCTGGCGCGAGCGCCTCCCGCACGTCGCCGAGGTCTCCCTGCGCGAGGACACCCCGGGCCTTCAGGTGCTGCGCATGGACACCCTCACCAAGGACGGCTCCCGGCACACCACCGAGTCGATCCGCGTCTGCTTCCCGCACCACCGCATCGCCTACAAGCAGACCACGCTGCCCGCGCTGATGACCCTGCACACCGGCTACTGGCAGCTCGACGAGGACGAGGACGGCGTCACCACCGCCACCTCCCAGCACACCGTCGTCCTCAACGCCGACAACATCACCAAGATCCTCGGCGCGGACGCCGGGGTGCCCGAGGCCCGCGAGTTCATCCGCGGCGCCCTCGGCTCCAACAGCCGCGCCACGCTGGGCCACGCCAAGGAGTACGCCGAGAAGCGCAGGGCGGCCGCGCGATGAGCGGGCACACACCGCGCACCTGGCTGGTCACCGGCGCCTCCCGCGGGCTCGGCCGGGCCATCACCGAGGTCGCGCTGGAGGCGGGCGACACAGTCGTCGCCACCGCCCGCAAGCCCGAGACCCTCGACGACCTGGTCGAGCGGTACGGCGACCGGGTCGTCCCGCTCGCCCTCGACGTCACCGACCGCGCCGCCGTCCTCGCCACCGTCGCCGAGGCCGCCGAGCGGGCGGGCCGGATCGACGTCCTGCTCAACAACGCGGGCTACGGCCTCGCCGGGGGCGTCGAGGAGGTCGGTGAACGGCAGGTCCGGGACCAGTTCGACGTCAACTTCTTCGGCGCGCTGTGGGTCACCCAGGCGGTGCTGCCGGTGATGCGCCGGCAAGGGGCGGGCCATATTCTCCAGATGTCCAGCATCGCCGGGGTCACGACCTACCCGAACCTCGGCATGTACTGCGCCGGCAAGTGGGCCCTGGAGGCCATGAGCGAGACCCTGGCTCTGGAGGTCGCGGGCTTCGGCATCCGCGTCACGATCGTCGAGCCCGGCGAGTTCCGCACCGAGTGGAGCGCCGGCAGCATGGTCCGCGCGACGCCCATGCCCGAGTACGACGAGGTGCTCGCGGGGCGGCGGCACGGACTGTCCGGGGCGTACGCCCACCTCCAGCCCGGCGACCCGCGCAAGGCGGGCGAGGCCCTGCTGAAGCTGCTCGACGCGGAGCGGCCGCCGCTGAGGCTCCTGCTCGGCAACAGCGCCGCCGACCTCGCCCCCCGCGTGCTGCGCGAACGCCTCGCGGAGTGGGAGGAGTGGGACGCGCTGGCCCGCACGACGGATCACGACGGAACGGACGCCCGACCGTGACCCCGACCGCGCGCCCGGCGACGAGCCGAGCCCCGAGCCCGGCCGCCCCCGGCCCACCGGGCGGGCCGCCCGCCGGGGCGGGGGCCTTGCCGGACGCCTCGCGGGCGGTGGCTGTGTCCGGTGCCGCGTCGGCCGTGGCTGCTCGTAGCGCGGTCCGGCCCGGTGGGCCGGGTGCGGGGCCGCGGGCTGCTTCTGGCGGCACGTGGGGTGCCCGGTCCGCCGGGGCGCGGGCGGTTTCGCCGGGCGCCTCTGGGGCGGTGGCTGTGTCCGGTGTCGCCTCGGATGTCGACGCTCGCGGCGCGGTCCGGCCCGGTGGGCCGGGGCGGTTCGTTCGCGGCGTCGCCCTGTGGGCCCGGCGGATCGCCTGGCGCGCGGTCCTGTCCCTGCGTCCGCTCGCGCTGGGCGTCTGCGCCTTCGCGCAGGCCGCCGCCGTCGCCTGGATCGCTTACGGGCGGACGCGTCCGCCCGCCCCGCAGCCCGGCGACCACGCCTGGTGGCACGGCGGCGGCCCATCCGCCGGAGGGGACGCGAGCGGGCCCGTGCTGTACCTCGCGCTCGCCACGGCCGCCCTGTACCTGCTGCTGCCCCTGTTCGCCCTCGCCGCGCACACCGTGCGGCACCTGGGCGGCGGGGCGTGGACCTTCGCCGTCGTCAGCGGCGTGGTGAGCGCGGCCGTCGCCGTGCCCGTGACCGCGCTCGCGATCGCCCTGACCCCCGGCGCGCCCGCCGAGTCGTGGGCCGCGGCGGGCGACCACGCCCTGACCGCGCTGCGCATCTGCGCCCCGGCCGGTCTGCTGCTCGCCGTCGCCGTCGGGGTGCCGTCGGGCGCACGGCACCGCGCGGACCGTCCGCCGAGACTCGTGGAGAAGAGAACCCGATCATGCTGAACCGACGCCATCTGCTCAAGGCCGCCGTCGTGGGCGGTGCCGCCGCGCTGTTCCCCTGGGAGGGGCTGAGCGGCAGCGGATCCGCCGCCGCGGCCGGCGACCTCGCCGAGACGGTGCCCTTCGCGCACGCCCTGCCGGTGCCGAAGACCCTCGCCCCCCTCAGCCGCGGCGCCACCACCGACGTGTACGAGATGCGGATGCGGGAGGCCGACGTCGAGATCGTCAAGGGGCTGACCTCCCGGGTCCGCACCTTCGACGGCACGTTCCCCGGCCCCACCATCAAGGCGTGCCACGGGCGCGCGGTGGAGGTGCGCCAGTACAACGACCTGACCGTGAACGCCGCCGTCCACCTGCACGGCGGCGAGGTCCGCTCCGAGCACGACGGCCTCCCCATGGACGTCATCGCGCCCGGCGGCAACCGGACGTACCACTACCCGAACAAGCAGCGTGCGGCCTCCCTCTGGTACCACGACCACGCCCACCACCTGGAGGCGGAGAACGTCTACAAGGGCCTGCACGGGCTCTACCTGATCAGCGACGCCGAGGAGAAGAAGCTGCCGCTGCCCCGCGGCGCCTACGACGTGCCGCTGGTCATCCGCGACGCCCGCGTGGAGAGCGACGGCACCCTGCGCTACACCCGCCCCTCCGACTGCCCGCACATGCTGGTCAACGGCAAGGAGCGGCCGTACTTCAAGGTCGCGGCCCGCAAGTACCGGCTGCGCCTCTACAACGCCTGCGCCAACCGCTACATCAGGCTGCGGCTCGCCGACGGCACGCCGTTCACCCAGATCGCCTCCGACGGCGGTCTGCTGGAACACCCGGTGCAGCGCGACGAGTTGCTGATGCTGGGCGGCGAACGCGTCGAGGTCGTCGTCGACTTCTCCCGCTACGCCGTGGGCCAGTCGGTGGTGCTGGAGAACACCGGCGCCCTGCCCACCGAGCGCCCCGAGGTGCTCCGCTTCGACATCGACCGCAGGAGCACCGACAACAGCCAGGTCCCGGCGCGGCTCTCCACGCTGCCGCCGGTGCCGCGGGGCACGGTGGAACGGGACTTCGAGCTGCGCACGTTCCCCGCGATGACCATCAACGGCGTCAGCTACGACCCGGACCGGGTCGACGTGGCGACCACCGTCGGCAGCAGCGAGATCTGGACGATCCGCAACGTGGAGGCGCCGCCGGCCGCGCCGCCGGACTTCCACCTGTACCACAGCTTCCACACGCACCTGACGTACTTCCGGGTCCTCGAACGCAACGGCAAACCGGCCGGCGTCCAGGACTCGGGGCTCAAGGACACCGTGTGCCTCGGCCCCGGCGAGACCGTGAAGATCGCCATGACCTGGGGCCCCTACACCGGCCAGTACCTCTACCACTGCCACCAGCTCGGCCACTCCTCCGGCGGCCAGATGGGACGCATCGACATCAACCCGGCCTGAACGACGGCCGCATGGCTTCACGACAGCGCTGCCGGACCGTCCGCACCGACGGCCCGGCAGCGCTGCCGTACCCGTCCGGAGCCGCCGGGCGGCCCCCGCGGGACGGTGCGGGGGGTGGCCGGATCTCGAGCCGGATTCGAGGGGGCCGGGATCAGTGGCTCTTAGGTTGCCCTCATGCAGACTTCGCCCCCCGAACGGTTGGACCGCAAGCTCCTCGTCCTCGCGGGCACCCTCCTCATCGGTGCCATCGCGTCCCTCCTGGACTCGACCATCGTCAGTGTCGCCCTGAACGACATCGGTGAGGAACTGGACGCCTCCGAGACCGCGCTGTCCTGGGTCAACACGTCCTATCTGCTGACCCTGGCCCTGGTCACCCCGCTCGTCGGCTGGGCCGTGGACCGCTTCGGCGACAAGCGGATGTGGATGTTCGCCCTCGTGGTGTTCCTGGGCGGCTCGGTGCTGTGCGGGCTCGCCTGGTCGGTGGAGAGCCTGATCGCCTTCCGCGTGGTCAAGGGCATCGGCGGCGGCATGGTGCTGCCGATGGTGCAGGCGATCCTCGCGGAGGCGGCCGGGCCGAAGCGCTTCGGCCGGGTGATGAGCCTGGTCGGCATCCCCGGGCAACTCGCCCCCATCATGGGCCCGGTGGCCGGCGGTCTGATCATCGACGCGGCGGGCTGGCGGTGGATCTTCTTCGTCAACGTGCCCGTCATCCTGCTCGCCCTCGCCCTCGCCTGGAAGGTGCTGCCCTCCTCGGGCGAACGGCGCGGCACCCGCGTCGACCGCGTCGGCATGCTGCTCCTGCCGCCCGGCATGGTCGCCCTCGTCTACGGCTTCTCCCGGGTCCGGGACGTGTCCCAGCTGACCGACCCGTTCACCCTCGGTGTGCTGCTGGCCGGCCTCGCCCTGGTCGCCGGGTTCTGTGTGCACTCCGCGCGGTCCGCGGACCCCCTGCTCGACGTACGGCTGTTCCGCTCACGCGTGTTCTCCACGTCCTCGGCGCTGATCCTGCTGCACGGCGTGGCCATCTACGGCACCCTCTTCGTGCTGCCGCTGTACTACACGCGGGTGCTCGGCCACGACAGCTCCACCACGGGCTGGCTGCTCGCCCCGCAGGGCCTCGGCATGCTGATCGGCATCTCGCTGGCCGGCGCGCTCACCGACCGGTACGACCCGCGCACCCTCATCCTCGGCAGCACCGTGGTCGCCGCCCTCGGCACCGTCGCCTTCACCCAGCTCGCCGAGCACCCCGGCGACCTGCTGCTCGGCCTGTCCCTGTGCGTGCGGGGCCTCGGCCTGGGTGTCATCGGCGTCGCGGTCATCACCACGGCCTACCGCGACGTGCCCGCCGACCGCATCGCGCGGGGCACCGTACTCATCGCGGTCGGGCAGCGGGTCGGCGCGTCCTTCGGCACGGCCGTCGTCGCCCTGCTGCTGTCCGTCGGCCTCAGCGCCGCGCCCGGCGAGGCGGGGGCGGGGGACGCCGCGGCGTACGGCGACACGTTCTGGTGGGTGCTCGGCCTGGTCGCGCTGATGCTGCTGCCGGCGCTCCTCATGCCGCGCAAGCCGAGGGAGCCGGAGACCGGCGTGGAGCGGGAGGAGGGGCAGCCGGCGGAGTCGGGACACCACTGACGTCACCGTGGCGGCCGACGGCACCCGCGCGTTACGCGCCAGCGCGGGAACCTAGGCCCCACGCACCCATGAAGGGACCGCCCGGTCGTCCCGTGGACGACCGGGCGGTCCCTCTCCCGCGCTCCCGTCACGCCACCCGCCGGATGCCCCGCGGGTCCGCCGTGATGCCCGCGGTGATGCCCGCCGGGGCGCCGACCGCCGTGCCGTCGGCGAGCGCGGCCCGGGCGACCGCCATCACGTACTCCCCGTACCCGGACTTGCCCAGCTCCTCGCCCAGCCGGTGGCACTGGTCCGCGTCGATGAACCCCATCCGCAGCGCCACCTCCTCCACGCACGCGATCCTGAGGCCCTGGCGCCGCTCCAGCGTCTGCACGTACAGGGACGCGTCGAGGAGCGAGTCGTGCGTGCCGGTGTCCAGCCACGCGAAGCCGCGCCCCAGGTCCACCAGACGCGCCTGACCACGGCCCAGGTACTCCTTGTTGACGTCCGTGATCTCCAACTCGCCGCGCGCCGACGGCTTCAGGTTCCGGGCGATGCGGACCACGTCGTTGTCGTAGAAGTACAGCCCTGTGATGGCCCGGTTGGACCTCGGCCGCTTCGGCTTCTCCTCGACCGACAGCAGACGGCCCTCCGCGTCGGCCTCGCCCACGCCGTACCGCTCCGGGTCGCGCACCGGGTAGCCGAACAGCAACGCGCCCTCCCGGTGCGGGAGATGGCTGCGCAGCACCTGGGAGAAGCCGGGGCCGTGGAAGACGTTGTCGCCGAGGACCAGCGCGACGGGGCCGTCGCCGATGTGGTCCGCCCCGATGACGAACGCCTCGGCCAGGCCCCGCGGTTCGGGCTGCTCGGCGTACGACAGGCGCAGACCGAGCCGGCTGCCGTCGCCGAGGACCCGGCGGAACTGCGGCAGGTCCTTCGGCGCGGAGATGACGAGGATGTCCCGGATGCCGGCCAGCATCAGCACCGACAGCGGGTAGTAGACCATGGGCTTGTCGTAGACCGGGAGCAGCTGCTTGGAGACCCCGAGGGTGATGGGGTGGAGCCGGGTGCCGTTCCCGCCGGCGAGGATGATTCCCTTCACGTCCTGCTCACCTCTGTAGTCGGCTTGTCGTCGTCGGCTCGTGCCGTCGTCGTGACGAGCGTGCGCCCACCCGTTCGAAGCCCCGGTCGTGGACACCTCGAAGGCCGCGGGCCCTCGACGCCGGAAGGGGCGAGCCCCGGCAGGGCTCGCCCCTTCGTGGGACCGGTGCCTGTGGCGGCCCGGTCCTTCGCCCGCTCAGTCGACGGTCAGCACGACCTTGCCCCGGCCGTGCCCGCTCTCCACGTCCCGGTGCGCCTCGGCGGCGTGGGCCAGCGGGTGGGTGGCGCGCAGATGGATCGTCACCTTGCCCTCGGTGTACAGGTCCACCAGCTCCGCGAGCCGCTCGGCCGACCGGGCACCGGCCACGTCCCGCAGGCCCAGGCGCTCGGCCTCCTCCGTGGCGATCATCGTGACCACCCGGTCGCGGTTCTTCGCCACCGCCACCGACGCCCGCAGCGCCTCGGGGCCGGCCGCGTCGACGGCCGCGTCCACACCGTCGGGCGCGATGGCCCGCACCCGCTCCTCCAGCCCCTCGCCGTAGGTGACCGGCACGGCGCCCAGGGCCCGCAGATGGTCGTGGTTGCGTTCGCTCGCCGTACCGATGACGGTGCCCGCGCCCCAGGCCAGGGCCAGCTGCACGGCGAACGTGCCGAAACCGCCGGCGGCCGCGTTGATGAGCACCGTGTCACCCGGCTCCACGCCCACGGTCGACAGGGCCATGTGCGCGCCCTGCCCGTTGCCCGGGAAACCGGCCGCGATCTCCCACGGCATGTCCGCCGGCTTGCGGACGATCTGGTCGGCCGGCACGGTCAGGTACTCGGCGTAGGCACCGAGCACGCTGTAACCGAGCACCTCGTCACCCGGCGCGAACGCCGTCACGCCCTCGCCCGCCTGGTCGACGACCCCGGCGAACTCGTTGCCGAGGACCATCGGGAACTCACGCTTGATGAACGGCGGGGTCCACCCGCCGCGCACCCGCACGTCGAACGGCAGCACCCCGGCCGCCCTCACCCGCACCCGGACCTCCCCGGGCCCGGCCTGCGGTTCCTTCAGCGTCGTCTCTTCCAGCACCTCGGGGGGCCCGAACGAGGACAACGTCGCCGCTCGCATCATGCGTCCTTTCCACTGCGCTCGCCTTGATCGTGCTGCCGTTTGTACTCGACGCGCTCCTTCACGGCGTCCAGAATCAGCCGCACCTTGGAACTCAGCTCGGCCCGCACGAACTCACGCGCCGTCTCCAGCCCGGTGCCCTCCCCGAGGACGGCCGCGATGCCGGACTCCCTGATCACCACGGTCTGCACCGACGTCACCGTCGTCGAACCGTCCGGGCCGGCCCCGATCCGCCAGCGCACATGGTGCGAACTGCCCAGCGGCGGCAGCAGCAACTGCTTGTACGCGATCCCGTGGTGCGGCAGCCCCACGCGGGCGGTGCGCGTGGTGAACCGGCCGCCGTGCCGCTCCAGCGTCTCCAACTCCAGGACATGCGCTCCGGGCCCGCTCCCGCGCACATCGGCCCGGACCACGTGCGCCATCACCGAGGGCCACCCGGCCGCGTCGAAGAGCAGGTCGTAGACCTCCTCGGGCGGCCCGTCGATCTCCACCGCGTCCTCGACCGTCATCAGCAGCTCAGGGAAGCGGCAGGTGATCTCGGCGGCCGTCTGCACCGCGGCCAGCTCGCTGTGGGCGATCTCCTCGGTGGTGCGCCGCACCGCCTCCGCGGCCCGCGGGTCGTCGTCCTTCAGCCGGTACGCGTGCTCCAGCCGCACCACGCAGCGGTCGTCCCCGGCCGCCTCCACGGACCAGGTGCGGCACAGCGACTCCAGCGGTGGCTCCACGCGCTCCGGCCGGAACTCGACGCGCAGCGCGTCCTCGTCGGTACGGCGCAGCGCCACCCAGTGCTCGACGCGCACGCCGGCCGGTTCACCCGCCCCGGACAGCGCCCACATGCCGACCCGCTCGTACCCGTCCACGGAACCGAGCCGCTCCAGGTGCACGAAGGGCGGGAAGATCCGCGGCCAGGCGTCGAGATCCGCCAGCAGCCGGTAGACGTCGCCGGCCGCCGCCCGCACCGTGACCTCGTGCCGTTCGCACACCGCTTGTGGCGATGCCATGTGCTCCTCCTCGCGTCGGGGCCGCTCAGCCGCTCCAGCGGGCCGCGCGGACCACGCCCTGATCGGTGGTCAGATAGCCGACGGTGACGCCCTCGTTGTTCAGCAGATACGCCTCGCTCGGCCCCGACACGGCCGCGCCGATGTCGGTGACCTGGCCGCCGGGCGACCAGCGCACCGCGTGGAACACCCCGCCAGGCGTGTACGAGAACCCGACCGCGACACCGGCGTCGTTGATGCCGTACACCGCCGAACCCGTGTCACCGGGCAGCGGGTTCAGCGGGACCGCCGTGCCCGAGCGCGCCCACTTGACCGCGTGGAAGGGGCCGTCGTACCCCTTGCCCGCCCGGTAGGAGTTGCCCACCATGGCCCCGCGGTTGTTGATCCAGCTGGCCTGGCTGGAGTCGTCACCGGGCAGGATGCCGCCGAGGGACACCGTGGTGCCGTCGGCGTTCCAGCGCACCGCGTGCTGCTTGCCGTCCGAGGTGCCGGAGAAGCCGACGGCCGCCCCGCTGTCGTTGATCTTCGCGGCGGCGCTGGACACGTCGCCCGGCAGCGGCGGCAGATGCGTGGCCCTGCCGTCCACGTCCCAGCGCTGCGCCTTGTACACCAGCTCCGGTGTGGCCGAGAAGCCCACGGCGACCCCGCGCGTGTTCACGCCGTAGGCCCTGCTCCGGGTCGAGCCGGGCAGCCCCGCCAGCTGCGCGGTGCGGCCGTCGGGGGTCCAGCGCACCGCGTGCTCGGCCTTGTCGGCGCCGACCGAGCGTCCCACGACCACACCGGCGCGGTTGATGTTGTACGCCGTGCCGGACACGTCGCCCGGCAGTGTCCCCAGGTCGGATATCAGCCCGTCGGCGCTCCAGCGGACCGGGCGGGTGACGCCGTCGGCGTTGGCCGAGGAGCCGACGACGGTCCCCGCGTCGTTCACGGCGTACGCCAGGCTGGTCGTGCCGCCGGGCAGTGTGCCCAGGTCGGTGACGGTCGTCCTCGCTCCCGCCGGGAACGCGGTCGCGGCCGTCAGGGCGGCGGTGCCCAGGGCGACACCAAGGCCGCGCGCGGCCAGGGGCGACAGTTGGGTTCTCACGTGCTTGCCTGCCTTCCTCTTTCAGATACGGCCGATGCTCTCGGCGCCCGCTCCACCGCCGGTCGAGTCCGGGTCGTGGCGCGGTCGAGGCCCGCGGCCGGACGTCGGGGGTTCAGAGCCGGCTGCCCGCCAGCTCGACGAGACGGGTCACCATCCGGTCGGGGCCGGGCTCCAGGGCCAGTTCCTCGGCCAGCGCGGCGGCGTTCTTGCGGACCGGCCCGTCCTCCACCAGGGCGCGCAGCACGGACCCGTCGACCTGCTCCGGCTGCCGGTCGAAACCGATGCCCTCGCTCTCGATGATCGAGGCGTTGATCCAGTTGTCGGCCCCGTACGGCATGGCCAGTTGGGGCACGCCGGCCTGCGCGGCGGCGAGCATGGTGCCGCAGCCGCCGTGGTGGACGACACCGTCGAGGGTCGGCATCAGCGCGCTCAGCGGGGTCCAGCCGACCGGCCGGACGTTCTCCGGGAGGGTGCCCAGCGGCGCCAGGTCGACGTGGTCGCCGAGCGCGAGGACCAACTCGACGTCCAGGCCCGCCGAGGCGTCCAGCACGCTGCGCAGGCTGCCCGAACCGGCCACGCCCGGCACGATGGTGCCGAGCGTCACCACGATCCGTGCCCGTTCCTTCGGCGCCGCCAGCCAGTCCGGCAGCACACCGCCGCCCTGGAACGGCATCGACCGCATCGACCAGCCCTCGCCCTCGCCGCGCATCAGCTTCTGCGACGTGAAGTACACGGGCTGCACGAACGGCAGCTCCACCGGCACCCCGAGCCGCTCGAAGGTCGGAGCGAGGTGGGGGAGCATCCGGGACGGCAGGTCGCCCTCGCGCAGGAAGCTGAAGCCGTTCTCCACCGCCGGGACGCCGAGGTCGCGGGCGGCGAGCAGCGCGGTGCCCTGGAGCTGCGAGTACACGATCAGGTCGGGGCGCCAGCTGCGGGCGAACTCCAGCGTCCCGTCGGCCATCATGTCGTTGATCAGGCCGAACTTCTCCAGGATGATCTCGGGCGTCCGCTCCGACCTGGTGATCTCCGCGCCGCGTTCCCGCATCATCCGGACCCGCTCCTCGGGCGTGCCCTTCTTCGGGAACACCGAGGTGAAGTCGGCGTCCGGGGCGACGTCCCGCACGGTCAGGCCCGCCCGGGCCGCGGCGTCGACGGAGACGCCCGCGGTCGCCACGGCCACGTCGTGGCCGGCCGTACGGAACGCCCAGGCCAGGCCCAGTGCCGGATACAGGTGGTCGAGGCCGGGGGAGACGTTGAACAGCACGCGCATGGCGGTTACCTCGTTTCCGTGGACATCGGGTCTGCGGTGGACCCCGCTGCCGTGACCGTGCCGGGGGTGGCTCAACCCGTGCTCGAGAGACGGCTCCGACACTCGCCGCCACACACGCCACCGCCCCACGAAAGGCCCCACCGATGCCCACGGACCCCCTCGCGA
>NZ_LIQX01000489.1 GCF_001418475.1 Streptomyces ossamyceticus
ATCCGCCGGGGTGTGCCGCGCCACCTACGACGAGCGCGGCACACCCCGGCGGATGGTGGGCGTCGGCTGGGAGAGCGCCGAGTCCGGCTCCACCCGCGACGCGCTCAGCCGGGCCGTGCGCCACATGAGCGACGCCTTCCTCGCGGTCGACACGGCATGGCGGATCACCTTCGCCAACCTGGAGACCGAACGCATGCTGGGCCTGTCCGAGGACGAGATCGTGGGACGGGTGCTGTGGGAACTGGCCGTCGAGTGCGACGGGGTGCCCGGCCTGGAGCGGCTGTGCCGCAAGGCCGCCGCCGACCAGAGGCCCACCGGGTTCGACGTGCACAGCCCCGGCAAGGACCGCTGGTTCCACCTCCGGGTCGTTCCGGGACCCGACGGGCACACCCTGTACTTCACCGACACCACCGAGAACCGCCGCCTTGAGGAGGAGCGCCGCGCCGCCGAGCAGGCGGCCACCCAACGGGCCTCGCGGATAGCCGAGTTGACGGCCGCGCTGGCCAAGGCGACCACCACGCGGGATGTGATCGAGGCGGTCGCCCGGCGGGTGCTGCCCCCGTTCGCCGCCACCGGGTTCCTCGTCCAGGACGTCGAGGGCGACCGGCTCCACAACGTCGGGTACGTCGGCTACTCCGCCGAGTTCATCGAGCTGATCGACCACCGCCGCAAGACACGGCACGGCCCCGCCTGGGACGCCATCACCACCGGCAGGCCCGTCTTCCTCTCCTCGGCCGAGGAGTACACGGCGTACGCGCCGCGCAACGCGGACCTGCCCCGCCGGTCGGGCAAGCAGTCCTGGGCGTTCCTGCCGCTGACCGCCTCCGACCACACCTTCGGTGTGTGCGTCGTCTCCTTCGACCGGCCGCGCCGCCTCACCGAGGAGGAGCGCACCCTCCTCACCGCGATCAGCGCGCTCCTCGCCCAGTCCCTGGAACGGGCCCGGCTCTTCGACGTCGAGCACACCCGGTCCCGCGAACTCCAGCGGAGCCTGCTCCCGCAAGCCCTGCCCGACCTGCCCGCCTGCGCGTCCGCCGCCCGCTATCTGCCCGCCGGACGGGGCATGGACGTCGGCGGCGACTGGTACGACGTCATCCCGCTCTCCAGCGGCCAGGTCGCCCTCGTCGTCGGCGACGTCATGGGCCACGGACTGCCCGAGGCCGCCACCATGGGCCGGCTGCGCACCGCCGTCCACACCCTCGCCGACCTCGAACTGCCGCCCGACGAGATCATGACGCACCTCAACGACCTCGTCGCCGGCATGGGCGAGGAGTCGTACGTGACGTGCCTGTACGCGCTGTACGACTCCACGACCCGGATCTGTTCCCTCGCCCGCGCCGGGCACCCGCCGCCGGCGCTGGTCCTGCCCGACGGCAGTGTGCGCTTCCCCGACCTGGCCGCCGACCCGCCGCTGGGCGCGGCCGAGCCACCCTTCGAGACGGTCGAACTGCACGTGCCCGACGGGAGCATGCTCGTGCTCTACACCGACGGCCTCGTGGAGTCCTCGCAACGCGAGATGGACGAGGGCATGGCCGAACTCGCCCGCCTGCTGCGCAACGCCCACGACGACGGCACCGCCGACAACCTGGAACTCCTCTGCGACACCCTCATCCACGGGCTGCTCCCGGCCCACCAGCAGGCCGCCGACGACGCCGCGTTCCTCGTCGCCCGGCTGCACGCCCTCACCGAGGACAAGGTGGCGTGCTGGCCGCTCCTCGACGACCCGAGGGCCGCCGGGCAGGCCCGCCGCCACGTCCGGGAACAGCTCGCCGCCTGGGGCCTGGACGACCTCGCCCCCACCACCGAACTGCTCGCCAGCGAACTCGTCGGCAACGTCGTACGCCACGCCAAGGGGCCCGTGCGGCTACGGCTCCTGCACGGCTCCGAGCTGACCTGCGAGGTCTTCGACGGCAGCCTCACGATGCCCCGCATACGCCGGGCCACCGACACCGACGAGGGCGGCCGCGGCCTCCAGCTCATCACCGCCCTCTCCCAGCGCTGGGGCACCCGCTACACCCCCGACGGCAAGTGCATCTGGACCGAGCAGCCCCTGACCGGCCCCGACCCCCGCAGACCGCCGCCGGACCCCCTGGACCTGCTGTGCCCCGTCCCCGACGACTTCGACGGCGACCTGGACACGCTCACCTTCGGTGACCCGGCCGACGACCCGGACCCGGACCGGTAGGGCACCGGGCCCGGTCCCGCCGGCCACCGCGCCCCGCGCACGACCGAGGCGCCGGCCGTGGGGCCGACGCCTCGGGAGGTGCCGTGGTGCGGGTGCGCCGCCGCCGACCGGTCGGGACCGGTCAGGCCACGGAGCCGATGTTCTCCACACGCTCGTTCACACCGTTGCGGAGCTCACCCAGCGTCGTGCCGGGCGGGGCCACCTTCGGCGTCGACGACGGCGGCTGCGTCTCGTCCGCGCAGGTCGTGCCGTGGGCGGGAACCGTCAGGTCCACCAGGTACTTGACGACCGCGTCCGTCGCGCAGGCGCTGCGCCCGAACGCCGTGTGGCCCTCCGCCTCGAACGTCAGCAGCGAGGCGTTGTCGAGGCGCCGGGACAGCGCCACCGCGTCCTGGTACGGGGTGTCGGGGTCACCGGTGGTGCCCATGACCAGGATCGGCGCCGAGCCCTGCGCCCGGTAGGAGCCGTCGTAGCGGCTGACCCGCTCGGCCGGCCACTGCGCGCACGCGGTGGCGTGCTGGTGGTCGTAGGTCGGCGGACCGAACGCCATCGCCGGGCCGAGCAGCGGCGCCGCCGCGGCGAACGACTCCACCTTGTGCTTCAGCAGCCGCCGGTCGCGCGGGTAGTCCCGGTCGGTGCACTCCACGGCCACGTTCGGGCCGAGGAAGTCGAAGCTCGCCGGGGACGGCGGACGCAGCAGGAACGAGGTGTTGTCCCGCAGCTGCGCCTTCTTCAGGGCCGCGCCGAGCGACGGCCAGATGACCTTGCCCTCGTTGATGTTGAACATCAGCCGGTAGACCAGCGTGTAGCCGTTCGCCTTGCCGCCGCTCGCGGTGGTGACGGGGTTGGCGTCCAGGTCCTTCTTCAGCTGCTCGAACGCGCCGCGCGGGTCGCCGTCGCCGAACCCGCAGATGGGCTGGTCGGCGGCGCACCAGTCGAGGAACCGGCTCATCGCCCCGTCCAGCGCCAGGTACTGCGGCCGGTCATAGGCGTACGGGCGGTTGGCGTAGTGCACCGGGTCGTACGCCCCGTCGAGGGTCAGCGCCCGCACCCGCTGCGGGAACAGGGCCGCGTACACGGTCCCGATGTACGAGCCGAACGACCGCCCGTAGTAGGTGAGCTGCTCCTCGCCGAGCGCCTGGCGCAGCAGGTCGATGTCACGGGCGACGTACTCGGTGCCGACGTACGGCAGTAGCCCGCCCGCGTTGTCGAGGCACGCCTGGTTGAACTCGGCGGCCTCGGTCAGCGCCGGCCCGAACGCGTCCGGTCCGGGCACGCCCTTGGCGTCGGTGACGGCCTTCGAGTAGCGGGTGTCGTCGAAGCAGGTGAGCGCCGAGCTGCGACCGACACCGCGGACGTCGTAGCCGAACACGTCGAACGACTCGCGCAGCGCGGCCGGCAGCCCGTTGTAGTTGTTGCGGACGAAGTCCACCCCGGAGTTGCCCGGCCCGCCGGGCTGCATGAACAGCGTGCCCTTGCGCTTGGCCGGGTCGGCGGCCTTCTTGCGCACCACCGCGAGGGTGATCTTCTGACCGGTCGGGTCCCGGTAGTCGAGCGGCACGTCCGCGTTCGCGCACTCGTAGCCGCCCTGGCAGTCCGTCCACGCCAGGGACGGCACGGGCGGGGTCGGCAGGGTGTCCGGTGCCTTCGGCGAGGCCATCGCCTGGGTCGCCGTCCCCGTGCCGGCGACGAGGAGCGCCGCCAGCGCGGCCCCCGCCGTTCTCAGACGACCGAAACGTCTCGGTGCGCCGTGGGATGTCGTCATGTGTCCTTCCCCCTGTGCTGGTCATGCCCTCAAGTACCCACTGGTCAAGGTGAGTCGGGGCAATGTCTAGCTGATGAGAGGGCAAAAAGGCGAGCGTGGTGCCACGGTGGCCCAGATTCCAGGCGATCTCTCCACTGCCCGGCGGCAGTTGCCGCCGACCGACACCTACCGTGAGCCCGGCCGTGCGCCCGGCTCACCCCTCGGGCCGGGTGTCCCCGGCGGCCGGCCCGGCCGTGTCGACGTCGGCGTGCACCAGGTCGTGGTCCGAGACCGGAGTGCGGTGCACCCCCTGCTCCAGCGGGGCGGCGCCGCGCAGGAACACGTAGTCGAACTTGAGCCGCCAGTCGGTGGTCACCTCGCAGTCCCCGGTGGCCGGGGGACGGCAGCCGGGGTCCGCGTCCGTGGCCAGCGCCCACAGGGGGGCGAGTTCGGGGGCGTCCGGCACGGCGTTGAGGTCGCCGACGACGATCGCGCGGTCGTACCGGGCGACGGCCTCGGCCAGCACCTCGACCTGGCCCTCCCGGACCGCCTCCTGGCTCCGCTGGGCGAGATGGGTGTTGAACACCCGGACCGGCCTGCCGTCCACGGTGGTGGTGACCGCCAGGTACCCGCGCTCCTCGGAGCCGCCCTCGGGGTAGAGCTTCCTGACGGGGTTCGTCATGGGCGCCGCCGAGAGGATGGCCTGCCCGAAGCCGCCGGGCTTCCACGGCACCCCGCCGCAGCGGTTCCAGTTGCGCAGCAGCGGCCCGTACTCGACGTGGTAGACGAGCCCGTGCAGGTGCTCCAGATAGTCCCGGATCCGCTCGACGTCCCGTACGCACGCCTCCTGCACACCGATGACCTGCGGCGCGTACCGGGCGATCTCCGCAGCCCGGTCGACGTCGCTCGTGTCGCACGGGTTGCAGATGTTCCACGTCATGACCCGGTCGGGCACGACGTCCCGGACGGCCTTCACGGGCGCCGAGGCGCCGAACAGGCCCCCGCCCGGCGCGCTGGGGCCGACGAGGACGACGCAGGCCACGCCCAGACCGCCCGCGAGCAAACGCGTGCCCCTACCGAGCACCATGGCCTCCTCACCGTGGAACCCCGCGTATCAGACGTCCACGTCCGAGGTTAAGCGATCACCTTGCGGTACCGGGGCGGCCCGGCGCCCCGCCCGGCCGGGTGCCGAGCAGCACCAGCACACTCCCGGTGAACATCAGGATGCCGAGGGGGACATGCAGCGCCGGCAGGTGGGCGATGCCGAGGACCACCTGGAGGGAGGCGAGGAGGAGGAACCCCGAGGCGTACAGGACGGGCCGGGGGGAGGCGCCGCCCGGCCGCCACGCGAGGATCGCGGCCAGTACGTAGAGCATGGAGGCCCCGTACATCACGCGGGCCCCGACGTCGTGCAGCAGCTCGCCGTGGGCCGAGGTCAGCAGCAGCCCGGCGGTGGCCGCCTGGAAGAAGAGCGTCAGCGTCTGCAGTGCGACCGCGATGCGCACGAACGCCGGCCCGCGATACGCCGATGCCGTCTGAACAGCCATGTCCCGTTCCCCTCTTTCCGTCTCACGACGGAGCGCCGATGGTGTTCCACCGACCCGACGGAACAGAGCCGGGAAATGTGACACGCGGGGTCCGGGCGGCTCGTCGCAGGCAGACATCCGCCGTCCCGGTCGCAGGCAGACATCCGCCGTCCCGGTCGCAGGCAGACATCCGCCGTCCCGGTCGCAGGCAGAGAACCGCCGTCCTAGCGGGGCGTCAGGACGCAGAACTCGTTGTCGTCGGGGTCGAGCATCGTGATGCGGCCGTCCTCGTGGGGGGCCGGGTCGAGGAGCCTCGCGCCGAGGGAGAGGAGGTGGTCGACCTCCGCCCGCTGATCGCCGCCCGGGGGCGGGACGAGGTCGAAGTGGAGGCGGTTCCTGCCGTGTTTGGGGGCGACCGGCGGGCCGCCCCAAGTGATCTTTGGCCCGCCGTGCGGTGACTGGATCGCCGTCTCCTCGTCCTGGTCCCAGACCAGCGGCCATTGAAGCGCCGCGCTCCAGAAGTACCCGACCGCCTGCGAACCGTCGCAGGCCAGCGCGCCGAGGAAGCCGCAGCCGGCGAGGAAGGCGTTGCCGGGAGGGATGACGCAGAACTCGTTGCCGTCGGGGTCGGCGAGCACCACGTGCCCCTCCTCGGGGCGCTGACCGACGTCGATGTGCCGCGCGCCGAGCCGGAGCGCCCGGTCCACCGTCTCCCGCATGTTCTCCGGTGTGGTGCTCGTCAGATCGAAGTGGATCCGGTTCGAGACGGGCTTGGGCTCGTCGCCGGGGAAGAAGTCGAGGCGGAACCCGTATCCGTCGGCGGGCAGGACCGCGACGCCGTCCCGCGGGTCCTCGGAGAGCCGCCGTCCGAGGACCCCGGCCCAGAACGCGGCGAGGTCCCGTGGGCGGTCGGCGTCGAAGCAGAGCGCGTACAGCTGACAGGTCATCCCCGTGATCTCCGATCCACCGGCCGATCGTCGTCAGGGCGCCTTGCCGGCCCCCGGGGCGGAGCCTAGAGCTGACCGGTCGTCACCCGCAGCCCAATATCCGGCGGCCGGCAGCCCCCGAGCGGCGTCGCCGGGCGCCTGCCGCGGATAGAACTGGGCGTACCAGCGGCGTATCGCCCTGATGCCCTTCTCGTGCGGGAGGAGCACCGGACGCGGCTGGTGGATCTTGTGGTCCCAGATGCGGACCTCCTCGCGGACCTCGCCCAGCGCCTCCCTGCGGAAGACGAACTTGAGGAGGGGGGAGAGCAGGGCGGAGAGCAGCGGGCCGCGGGCCGGTCCGCGCAGGTGGTACAGCATCCGCAGCTCGCTCGTGCGGTCGTCGACGGGTGTGGTGAGCGCGACGGCGGTGACCGACAGCACCGGGCCGTGGGTGCGGACCACCATCACGCCCGGCCCGTACATGAACGCGTCGAAGGTGTTGTCGATGTCCCGGCCGAACACCCGTCGGCTGAACGACCCCCGCGCCTCGGCGAACGGTCCGTCCGCCCGCCACTCCTGCACGGGCGGCTCGCTCTGCCCGTGGATGAAGTGGAAGTGGGACTCGTCGACGATGTTCTCGCGCATCTCCTGGATGTGGATCCGCGCCCGGCAGGTGTCGTCGATGGGCCGGGTGAACTCCCGCGACACCGCCTCCGGGACCTCCGGCACCTCCCACGCGGGCTCGCCCGGCCCGACGTACACGAGGACGAGGCCGCTGTGCTCGCGCACCGGGAAGCCGCCGAGGGAGACCTTCGGGGTGCGCGCCGCGAACGGCGCCTCCACGCACCGCCCGTCCGCGCCGAACCGCCAGCCGTGGAAGGGGCACTCCACCGTGCCCGCCACGACCTTCCCGCCCACGCCGAGGTGCGCGCCGTAGTGCGGGCAGTAGGCGTCCCGTACGGCGGCCCGTCCGTCCGGCCCGCGGAACGCGATCAGCGCCCGCCCGAAGTAGTGCAGGCTGACGACCTTCCCCGGCGGCAGTTCCCGGCTGCGCAGCACCGCGTACCAGCCGTACGGCACGGCCGGCATCGGGTACGCGTCGGCTCGCGGATCGCGCGGCAACTCCGTGTTCTTGTCATGGCGCCGCCAAAGTCGCATGGGGAAAGGGTAGCCGGACACCGCTTACTACGGGTCAACCCGCTTGTACGAAAATGGAGTTGGCGTAAAGGCGCCGCCGCGGCGATGGCGGGGTGAGGCGGTGGAGCGGGGTCAGACCCGTTCCAGCGGGAGGTGCGGGCCGCTCGGCAGCTCCACACCGATCGGGTCCCCCGGGCGTACCACGCCGCCCTGCCGTACGACGCTCATGATTCCGGCCTTGAGCACGAGCCCGCCGGACTCGTCCCGGCCGACGACCTGCTTCAGCAGGCCCTTGCGGAAGGCGTCGATCTGGAGACACGGGTTGCGCAGACCGGTCACCTCCAGCACCGCCTCGCCGCCCACCTTCAGCAGCGTGCCGACCGGCAGGCCGAGCAGGTCGATCCCGCGGGTGGTGATGTTCTCGCCGAGCTCACCGGGCGCCACGTCGAAGCCTTCCGCCGCGACCTCGGCGAACAGTTCCTCGTGGATGAGGTGCACCTGACGGAGGTTCGGCTGGGTGGGGTCCTGCGCGACCCGCGAGCGATGCTTGACCGTCACCCCCGCGTGGACGTCCCCCTCCACCCCGAGCCCGGCGAGCAGCGTGACGCCGTCCCGGTTCGGCTTGGTGAACGAGTACTCGGCGTTGCTGCTGACCGCCGTCACCGTCGCGCTCATCGTCGGTCTTCCCCCTGTGTCACCGGATCGCGCCCCCTGCGGATCCTCGGCCCGGTGGATCATGCCCCCGAGGCCCACTTCCCTAACCCGAGGGTGGCGGGGCCGGCGGAGGCAGGTCAGCGGGCGGTCCCGGTGCCCCCGGGCATGCCGTACGCCGCCACCATGATCTTCTGGGCGACCTTGTTCATGTCCTGGCCTTTCGGATGTCGTGCATCTCGCGTGCGATGCGGGCGCGTTCGCGTGCCGCGGCCCGCTCGGCCTCGACACGCCGATCGCGCCGGCGGGCGTCGGTCAGCCTGCCGAAGACGTAGGCCGCCGCGAACACGGAGAACGAGCAGGTGAGTTCGCCCGGCGAGCGGGAGTTGAGCCACAACCCGACCGGGACGGCGACCAACAGCAGAAGCCCGGTGGCCAGCCCTTTGCGCGCCGACGACTGCGCGGCGACCGTGTGGACGATCACGAGCCCGGTGTACGGCAGCGGCTGACCGGGGCCGTCCAGGGTCAGCCGGTACAGGGCGCTGGTCGCGGGGACGGCCAGCAGGACGGCGAAGGGAGCACGCCGCCGCCACCCTGCTTGTCGGGCAGGGTGCCCGGTCCTTCAGGGCCGGGGTGAATGCCCGCTCCCGCGTAACGGACCGCTCCCGCGTAGCGGGGCAGGGGAAGCCGAATCGCCGTCAGGGCGATTCGGCGTTTCGGGAGGGACAACAGGTGGGGGCCGCCTCAACCGTTCGTGGTGTCGGCTGATTGGGGCCCTGTTGTGGGGGCCCTGGTAGGGGTGAGCGTGCCGGTCACTCTCATGGGTGATGTTGGTCGAAGGCACGCGCGGGAGGGGAACGGGGTGGCTAGGTTCGCGGCATGTCACGTTTCCGCATGTATCCGTCGCCCGCGCAGGCAGAGCAGATGCTCACGCACTGCGCGCACGCGAGATACGTGTGGAATCTTGCCGTCGAGCAGCGTGCGCACTGGCGGCGGTGGCGCAGGTCCGCGCCCGGTTTCGCGGAGCAGTGCCGTCAGCTCACCGAGGCCCGGCGGGAGAACGAGTGGCTGGGTGCGGGGAACGCGGACGTGCAGCAGCAGGCGTTGAAGGACTTCGCCCAGGCCAGAAACGCCCGCTTCACGTCCGGGTTCGGTGAGCCGACCTGGCGCAGGAAGCATGTGCACGAGGGCTTTCGGGTCATCGGCACCGACCGCGTGCCGGAATACGAGGTGGACGGGTCCCCGAAGCTGAACGCGAGGACCGGCAGGCAGGTCATGGGCCGCTCGGTGGTCGTGCAGAAGCTGAACCGGCGGTGGGCGCAGGTGAAGCTGCCCGGCTGCGGGTGGGTCCGCTTTCGCCTCAGCGCAAGGGGCAAGGGCGCGAAACTGCCCGCCGCCAAGACGTTCCGGGTCACCTTCCGTAACGGGCAGTGGCACATCGCTTTCGCCGTCGTCCCCGAGCCGGTCCAGGCGCCCGGCACGGACACGGTGATCGGCATCGACCGGGGTGTCACCATCACCGCCGCCCTCTCCGACGGCCGGACACTGAACTGCCCACAGCTCACGGTCAAAGAACGCGCCCAGATCCGCAAACACCAGCGGCGCGCGGCCAGAGCCCCGAAAGGCAGCCCTGCCAAGGCGGCCGAGCATGCGAACGTGGCCAGGCTCAAGGCGCGGGAGGCGAACCGGCGCAAGGACTGGTGCGAGAAGACCAGCACCATGCTCGCCCGCTCCTACCACCTCATCCGGTTCGAGAAGCTGAACATCAAGACGATGACCCGCTCCGCGAAGGGAACCGTGGAGCGGCCCGGCCAGAATGTGGCGCAGAAGTCCGGCCTGAACCGGGCGATCCTCGCCCAGGGCTGGGGCCTGCTGCGGCAGCGCACCGGACACAAGGCCCCCGGGCGGGTCGAGGATGTTCCCGCCCCCTACACGAGTCTGCGGTGCAGTGCCTGCGGCTGGATCGACAAGAACTCGCGCAAGAGCCAAGCCGGGTTCGTCTGTTCCTCCTGTGGCTTCACCTGCAACGCGGACACCAACGCAGCAATCAACGTCGCGGCAGGACAGGGCGGGGTCCCCCGCCCTGTCCTGCCGCGA
>NZ_LIQX01000049.1 GCF_001418475.1 Streptomyces ossamyceticus
GCCCACGCAGCACAACCCCTACGGGCAGCCGCAGCCCGGTGGCTACCCGCCCGCCGGCTACCCCCAGGCCCCCGCCGCCCCCGGCTCGGGTGGCGCCGGACGCGCCGTGCTCTGGGCTGTGCTGGGCGCGGTGCTGGCCTCGGCCGCGTGGGCCGGAGGCGTCTTCCTCCTGGGCCGCGACGACAAGGCGGACCTGCGCGGATACGAGGCCAAGTCCGAGCTCTGCCGGGAGGTGGAGCACTCCTCGTTCGACGACGAGTACCCGGAGGAGGACTCGAGCCCGGTGAACCAGTCCCTGGAGCACGAGGCCCTCGACCAGAGCTACTGCAGCCTCTCCCTGAAGAAGTCCTCGACCTCCACCCTCTCGGACGCGTACTTCTCCGTGGAACTGGAGCTGCACAAGAAGACCGACCCTGGCCCCGAGTTCACCGCCCGCTGGGCCGAGTACGACCAGCGCTACGACGACTACGAGGTCGAGCGGGTCAGCGGCTTCGGCGACGAGGCGTACCTGGTCACCGAGGACACCACCTCCGGCGGCGACAGCAGCGGCAGCCGCTCGGCCACGCTCGCGGTGCGCGACGGCTGGGTGACGTACGAGATGAGCTGGAGCGCGTACGCGTCGACCTACGACGACGACGCGGCCAGCCTTCCGGAGGTGGCGGAGGTCACCGACTGGCTCAAGACCGACACCACCGCGACGCTGGAGAACCTCAAGGAGATCGACGGGGTCTAGGCCGCGTCTGACGTGCCCCGGCACGGGGACGGCGGAGCACGGCGGAGGCGGGGGCGCGAACGCCCCCGCCTCCTTTCCCTCTCACCCTCACCCGGGTCGGTCACCGGTGGACTTGGCGTAGTCCTTGGCCATCTGTCCGGCGAAGTCGTAGACGACACACTGCTCGTCGCCCACGACCCACGCGTCGTGGCCCGGCGGGCAGACGAAGACGTCGCCCGGCCCCAGCTCGCCCTCACCACCGTCGTCCATGCGGATGTGCATGCGCCCCTGCGCGATGTAGCCGTTGTGGTGGACCTCGCAGCTGTCCGTGCCCGCGATCGGTGCGACCGACTCCGACCAGCGCCATCCCGGTTCGAAGACACCCACGGCGAAGTCGAGCCCCGTGAGGTGGACGGCTTCGAGGTGCCCCCGCGGGAAGTCCCGGCGTTCGTCCGGCTTCTCGACCGTCTTGATCTCCAGCATGGCGGCTCCTTCCGTTCCGTCCCACTCCCCATCGTCCGCCCGTCAAGCCGGGGCCGCCATCCGGGGGACCGGCGGCGCAGGAGATGCCGGGGTGCCGTGCGGACCGTCTAATGAGGGTCGGAGATCGTCCCCAGGGAGAGAGATGAGCGCACGGCGTTCCCACGACAAGGGCGGCGGCAGCAGCCGCACCGGCGGGCTGCGCGGACTCGGCGAGTGGTGCGCCCGGCACTTCGTGATCGTGATCGTCGCCTGGCTGGTGGTGCTGGCGGCCCTCCAGGTTCTCAACCGCTCGTTCGGCGGCGACTACTCGGACAACTTCTCCCTGCCCGGTGTGCAGTCCCAGAAGGGGCTGGACGTCCTGAAGGCGCACGATCCGCAGGCCGGCGGCTACAGCAGCCAGATCGTCGTCCACGACAAGGACAAGCCGCTGACCCAACTCGGCTCCCAGATGTCCGACACGGTCGACGACCTGGAGAAGCTGTCGCACGTGCTGTCGGTGCAGAACCCGCTCACCACGGCCTCCTCACAGTCGGACCAGTCGGACCAGTCGAGCCAGTCCGACCAGTCGAAGCAGCCGAACGTCGGCCCGCTGTCCTCGGACCAGAAGACCGCGTACATCACCATCCGCTTCGACGTGCAGCCGTCGACCCTCCAGGACAGCTACCTCCACGGCGTCGACGACGCGGTGCAGCCGCTGCGGTCCGCGGGCGCCGAGGTCGAGTACGGCGGTCCGCTCGGCGAACTGGCCCGGCCCGCCCCGGACGACCGGGTCAGCGAACTCATCGGCTTCGGCGTGGCGATCGTCGTCCTGCTGATCGGCTTCGGCAGTGTCATCGCGGCCGGTCTTCCCCTGGTGACCGCACTGCTCAGCGTGGTCGGCGGTCTGGCCTGCCTCGGTCTGCTGGCCGCCGCGTTCACCTTCGCCACCGTCTCCCCGACCCTGGCCACCATGATCGGTATCGGCGTCGGCATCGACTACGCCCTGTTCCTGATCACCCGTCACCGGCAGGCCCTCATGGACGGCGCCGACCCGGTGCGGGCCGCCGGCCGGGCCGCCTCCACCAGCGGGCACGCCGTCCTCGTCTCCGGCTGCACGGTGATCGTCGCCCTCGCCGGGCTGTACGCGTCCGGGGTGAGCTTCATCGGCAAGCTGGGGCTCGCCGCCGCGACGACCGTCGTCTCCGCGATCGCCGGCGCCCTCACCCTGCTCCCGGCCCTGCTCGGCCTCATCGGCCGCCGCATCGACCGCTACCACGTGCGCCGTCCCGTCGCGGAGACCGGCGTCCAGGAGGGCGAGGAGATCACCGGGACCTGGCACCGCTACGCCCAGCGCGTGGAGCACCACCCCTGGCGGTTCCTGTCGGCCGGCGTGGTGACGGTGGCGATCCTCGCGATCCCCGTCTTCTCCATGCAGCTCGGTCACATCGGTGACGGCGCCGACCCCACCTCGTTCACCGACCGGCGCGCCTACGACCTGATGACCGACGCCTTCGGGCCCGGCTCCAACGGGCCCCTCACCGTCGTCGTCGACCAGACGTCCGTCCCGTCCTCCGACCGGCAGTCCCTGCAGAGCACCGTGCAGAAGGACCTCGACGACGTGAAGGGCGCGTACGCGGTCACCCCGCTGACCCCCACCCAGGACGGGGACGTCCTGGTCGGCACGGTCTACTCCACGCAGTCCCCGCAGAGCGCCGACACCACGGACCTGGTGAACCGCCTCGTCGACGACACCCTGCCCGGCGCGGTCTCCGGCACCAAGGCCGAGGGCTATGTCACCGGCACCACCGCGTCCCAGGTCGACTTCCGCGACATCGTGGCGAGCCGACTGGCCGTCATCATCGCCGTGGTCGTCGCCCTCGCCTTCCTGATCATCCTCGCCGTCTTCCGCGGTCCGCTCGTCGCGCTGAAGGCGGCGGTCCTCAACGTCCTGTCCATCGGGGCCTCGTACGGGGTGGTCGTCGCGGTCTTCCAGTGGGGCTGGGGCGGCCCGGCGCTCGGCGTCAACGGCAAGGTGCCCATCGAGAGCTACGTCCCGATGATGATGTTCGCCATCATCTTCGGCCTCAGCATGGACTACGAGATCTTCCTCCTCTCCCGTGTCCACGAGGCCTGGCAGCGCACCGGGGACGCCCGCGCCTCCGTCGCGCACGCCCTGGAGATCACCGCGCGCGTCATCACCTGCGCCGCGCTCATCATGGTCAGCGTGTTCGCCGCGTTCATCGTGAGCGACAACATCGTGGTGAAGATGCTCGGCCTCGGCCTCGCCGTGAGCGTCCTGATCGACGCGACGGTCGTCCGCCTGCTCATGGTCCCCGCGGTGATGACCCTGCTCGGCAGCCACGCCTGGTGGACGCCGCGCTGGCTGGACCGCGTGCTGCCGCACATCGACGCGGAGGGGAACACGGCGGAGCGGCCGGCCCCCGTGAAGCAGGGACCGACCGCCTGACCGACCTGTCGCAGAGTGAGGTGACGCTCTGTCAGAAGGTCAGCTTCCAGCTGTTGATGTAACCGGTGTCGAGGCTCGCCACGTCCTGGACGCGCAGCTTCCAGGTGCCCGCGGCGGTCTCGGAGGACGCGTCCACCGTGTACGTCGCGATCACGTCGTCCGCCGAGTCGGAGGACGCGGAGTTCTTCAGCCGGTATGCCGTGCCGTCCGGAGCGACGAGGTCGATGACCAGGTCACCACGCCACGTGTGGACGATGTTCACGTCCACGGTGAGCGGGTTGGACGCGGCCCCCGCCCGGTTGACGTTGATCGGGGACTCGACGGTGGAGTTGTCGGGGATCTGGTAGTCGGCGGTGTTCTCGAAGACCGACTGGTTGCCCTCCTCGTCCACCCGCCAGGCGAAGCTCGCCGTACCGGTCTCGCCGGTGGCGTCGGTCACCGTGATGGTCGGTGTCGAGGTGCCGGCCGCGGTCGGCGTACCCGAGATCCGGCCCGTGGAGGCGTCGATGGACAGCCCGTCCGGCAGACCGCTCGCCGTGTACGACAGGGCGCCGGGGTTGGTGGAGGACGCCTGGACGTCCAGCGTGACGGCCTGACCGACCAGGGAGTACTGGGCCGCCGGCGGGACGACGGTCACACCGTCGAGGATCCGTGCACCGACGTTGATCGCGGCCCAGGCGTTGGCGGTGTTGTTGTAGGTCACCGAGCCGAGCCCGTACAGGTCGGCGGCGGCCTGCAGGGTGGCCGTGCGGGCGCCCGCGTAGTTGGTCGTGGACGTCATGTACGTGGTCAGCGCCCGGAACCAGATCTTCTCGGCCGCGGCCCGGCCTATCGGCGTCACCGGCAGGTTGTCGAAGGTCGGGGAGTCGTAGGAGACCCCGTTGACGACCTTGGTGCCGCTGCCCTCGGAGGCCAGGTAGAACCAGTGGTTGGCCGGACCGGAGGAGTAGTGGACGTCGACGGAGCCGAGCGAGGAGGACCAGTAGTCGCGCGAGGAGCCGTCCTTGCTGGGCTTGTCCATGTACCGCAGCGGCGTGCCGTTGCCGTTGATGTTGATCTTCTCGCCGACCAGGTAGTCCCCGACGTCCTCGGGGTTGCCCGCGGCGAACTCGACGGCGGCGGCGAAGATGTCGGAGGTCGCCTCGTTCAACCCGCCGGACTCACCGCTGTAGTTGAGGTTGGCGGTGACCGAGGTGAGACCGTGCGTCATCTCGTGCGCGGCCACGTCGATCGAGGTGAGCGGGTTGGCGTTGCCCGACCCGTCGCCGTACGTCATGCAGAAGCAGGCGTCCTGCCAGAACGCGTTGACGTAGTTGTTGCCGTAGTGGACCCGGCTGTACGGGGCGACGCCGTCGTTGCGCAGCCCGTTCCTGCCGTGCACGTTCTTGTAGTAGTCCCAGGTCAGCGCCGCGCCGTAGTGGGCGTCCGCGCCGGCCGTCTCCGGGTTGGCGGTGGTCCCGTCGCCCCAGATGTCGTCGGAGCCGCTGAACAGGGTGCCGGTCCCGGACGAGCCGCGGTTGAGGTTGTACGTGCGGTGGTTGCCCCGGTCGGCGTCGGTCAGCGTGTACGACGAGCCGGACTCGCTGGTGCCGAGGGTGACGGTGCCGCTGTAGCGGGTGTTGCCCGTGCCGGTGTGCACACCCTCGTACTCGAACAGCTTCTTGCCGGTCTGCGCGTCGGTGATGACATGCAGTTCGCTCGGGGTGTCGTCGTGCTGGAACCCGCTGACGACGGTCTCGTAGGCGAGGGTGGGCGTGCCCTTCGCGGCCCAGACGACCTTGCGGACGCTGTCCGCCTCGGTCTTGGCCGAGCCCTCGTCCTTGGCCGCCTTGAGCGCCTGCTTCTCGGCCGTGGCCCTGCTGACCGCGGCGCTGAGGTCCGACACCTTCAGCCGGGGCTTGTAGGAACGGGTGACGCTCTCGACCGCGCCGGACTTCGACGCGTGGACGATGAGGTCGCCGCCGAGGACGGGAAGTCCGGCGAAGGTGCGCTCGTAGCGGGTGTGCAGGGTGCCGTCGGCGTCCTTGACGACGTCACGGACCCGAAGCTCCTCCTTGCCGCCCAGGTCGAGGCGGTCGGCGGTGCTGTCCGTGGCCTTCTCGGCCTTGCGGATGAGGCTCTCGCGCTGAGCGGGGCTCAGCTTCGCGGGCAGGGACCCGCGGTCGGGCTTGGCGGCCGCGGGACGGGCGGTGCCTTCGCCGCCGTCGCCGCGGGCGCTTGCCGAGCCGCCCGGTACCGCCACCGCGAGCATCGCTGCCGCGACGACGAGCGTGGCCATGGCCGTTGTACGTCTGTGGGGGGTGGATCTCACGCGAACTCCTTTGCTGCGGCCGACGTTGGACGAACGGCCGTACGAAGGACCCGGCGCACGGATGGGGCGCCGGGTGGTGCAGGGAGAGCTGCGTTGCGGGTGCGCGTGCTCCGTCGTGAGACGGAGTGGGCACAGAGTGACAGATGTGAGCCGCTTATGTCAGGGGCATATCAAGTCTTTGGCCGGAAACTGTTCGATTATCGAGTGGTCGCCGACGGGCTGACCACGGCGGACCCGGAATCGGCCCCCGCGGCGTTCGAGGAGCGGACGGTGCCACCCGGAGGCGACCCCGAGTGCCGTCCGTGCCGTAGGGGGCCCGGCACGGACGGCGGGGCGTGGAGGGACGGCGGGGCGTGGACCTCCGGCGTCAGTCGTCGACGGGGGGCACCTGCGGGCCGTCCTCCAGGGAGTCGGCGTTCCTGAGATGGTCGCGCAACCACTGCTCGGTGTGGTTCACATGCATCAGCGCGGCGGCGTGAGTGAGTACGGCGTCACGGGACGACAGGGCCTCGAAGATCGCCTCGTGTTCCGCGAGGGTGCGCCCCGAGGCCTGGTCGTCCACCAGACCGCGCCAGATACGGGCGCGCAGCGTACGGCCCGAGATGCCCTCCAGCAGGGTGAGCAGCGTCTCGTTGCCCGTGGCCGCGACGACGGCACGGTGGAACGCCGCGTCGTGCGCGTTCAGCTGCTCGACGTCGTCCCGCGCCGCGCGCATGGCGTCCAGATGCCGCTTCACCTCCGCCAGTTGCTCGTCGGTGATCCGGGTGGCGGCGAGGGAGGTGGCGACCGGTTCGAGGAGCCGGCGCACCTCCATCAGGTCCAGCAACGCCACCGTGTCGCCCTGGAGCAGCTCCACCGCGCCACCGAGACCTTCGAGCAGCAGGCTGGGCTGGAGGCTGGTCACATAGGTGCCGTCGCCCCTCCGCACCTCCAGGACACGGGCGACGGCGAGCGCCTTGACGGCCTCGCGCGCCAGGTTGCGCGACAGGCCCAGCTGCGCGGCCAGCTCAGGTTCCGGCGGCAGCTTGGAGCCCGGCGGCAACGCGCCGGTGCGGATCAGCTCGCGGATCTGCTCAATGGCCCGGTCCGTCAGAGACAACGCCCACCCCTTCCGTCTCCGGAGTGTGCTCCGCGCTGTTGCGCGTGGGTACGTCCGGTCTGATCAGTCCCCTGGTGCGAAGATCGTCCCAGAGGCCTTCGGGCACCCGCCGACGGTACAGGTCCACGTTCCGCCTGACCTGCTCCGCGTTCCTCATTCCCAGGGTGACGTTGATGATACTGGGATGGCTGAAGGGGAAGGCGATCGCGGCCGCGGGCAGGGTCGTCCCGTGACGTTCGCAGACCTCGGCGATCTCCCGCGCCCGGGCGACGAGGTGCGGTGGGGCGTCCGCGTAGTCGTACTTCATGCCGGGGGCCGGGCGGTCCCGTGACAGCAGACCCGAGTTGAACACGCCGACGGCGACCACGCTCCGGCCGTGCTCGGCGGCGGCGGGCAGGACGTCGTCGAGGGCGGACTGGTCGAGGAGCGTGTAGCGGCCGGCGAGCATCACGACGTCGGCGGCGGTCTCGCGCAGGAAGCGGGCGAGCATGGCCGACTGGTTCATCCCGGCGCCGATCGCCCCGACGACTCCCTGGTCACGCAGGTCGGCGAGGGCGGGCATGGCCTCGTCGGCGGCCTGCCGCCAGTGCTCGTCGGGGTCGTGGAGGTAGACGATGTCGAGCCGGTCGAGGCCGGTCCGCTCCAGGGTGGCGTCGATGGACCGCAGGACGCCCTCGCGACTGAAGTCCCACGCGCGGCGCAGGTCGTCCCGGACGACGAACCCCTCGCTGTCGACACCCCGCGGCTGTTCGTTGGGCACGAGGAGGCGGCCCACCTTGGAGGAGACGACGTACCGCTCGCGGGGCACGCCCCGCAGAGCGGCTCCGAGGCGCTGCTCGGACAGTCCGAGCCCGTAGTGGGGCGCGGTGTCGAAGTAGCGGAGGCCCGCGTCCAGGGCGGTGTCGACGGCGGCCGTCGCGTCCTGGACCGGCGTGACCCGGTAGAGGTTGCCGATGACGGAGGCACCGAAGCCCAGCTCGGTGACCTCGACGGAGGTGTTCGCGATCCTGCGGTTGCGCACGACGTGCTCCTGGGGGCGGGGGTGCGGAAGGGGCGGGGCGCCGGTCAGCGCCGGACGGCGGCCGAGCCGCCGGCCATGAGCGCCTCGACCTCCGCGAGCGACGCCATGGAGACGTCGCCCGGTGTGGTCATGGCGAGCGCTCCGTGCGCCGTGCCGTAGGCGAGGGCGCGCTCCAGGCCGGTGCCGGCGAGCAGCCCGTGGATGAGACCGGCGGCGAACGCGTCGCCGGAGCCGATGCGGTCCAGGACCTGCAGTCCGGGCAGGTCGGGGCCCGCGACGAAGCCGTCCGTCGGCGACCAGGCCGCCGAGGACCAGTCGTTCACGCCCGCCGACGGCACCGCGCGCAGCGTCGTCGCCAGCACCCGCGCCGACGGCAGCCGGCCGGCGACCTCGGCGAGCGCGTCGGGCACCTCGTCCCGGTCGACCCGCACCGCTCCCGGGTACGGCCCGGCCAGCCCGAGGGCGCCCACGACCACGTCGGCGTGCCGGGCGAGCCGCAGGTCGACCTCGCGGGCCCGGTCGGCACCGCCGCGGCCGGTCCAGAGGCTGGGGCGGTAGTTGGGGTCGTAGGAGACGGTGACGCCGTGGCGGCGGGCGGCGGCCATGGCCTCGTCCGCGACGTCGACGGTGGTGTCGGACAGGCCGGCGAAGATGCCGCCGGTGTGGAACCAGCGGGGCCCGGACGCGAACAGCGTGTCCCAGTCGATGTCGCCCTTGCGCAGCTGGGAGACAGCGGTGTGCGCGCGGTCGCTGACGCCGAGGGCGCCGCGGATGCCGTAGCCGCGCTCGACGAAGTTGAGGCCGTTGCGGGCGGCGCGGCCGATGCCGTCGTCCGGCACCCAGCGGATCAGCGAGGTGTCGACGC
This sequence comes from Streptomyces ossamyceticus, assembly GCF_001418475.1. Lineage (GTDB taxonomy): Bacteria > Actinomycetota > Actinomycetes > Streptomycetales > Streptomycetaceae > Streptomyces > Streptomyces ossamyceticus. The sequence continues at coordinate 8,938 of NZ_LIQX01000049.1, forward strand.
CGCCCTGGAGGACGAGGTCCTCGACGAGCCGGCCCACCGCGTTGTCGGCGAGGGCGGTGACGACGGCCGTACGCAGCCCGAAGCAGCGGCGCAGACCGCGTACGACGTTGTACTCGCCGCCGCCCTCCCACACCTGGAAGGTACGGGTGGTGCGGATGCGTCCCTCGCCCGGGTCGAAGCGGAGCATCACCTCGCCCAGGGCCAGCACGTCGATCACCGGGCACTCCTCTCCACGGCCTCGGCGGTCAGCCGGCGGATCCCGGCGAAGTCGGCACGCTCCAGATGGCCCGGCGTGGCCATCCAACTGCCGCCGACGGCGAGGACCGCCGGATGGGCGAGGTAGTCGGACATCCGGTCGAGACCGATGCCGCCCGTGGGCACGAAACGCACCCCGGGGAAGGGCGCGGCCAGCGCCCGCAGCAGCGCGCCCCCGCCGAGCGGTTCCGCGGGGAAGAGCTTGACGGTGTCGAGGCCCGCCGCGAGGGCGCGCATCAGCTCGGTCGCGGTGGCGATGCCCGGCACGACGGGCACCCCCAGCTCGCGGCAGCGCGCGACGACGTCCCCGTCGAAGCCGGGGGAGACGACGAAGCGTGCGCCCGCCGCCACCGCCCGTTCCGCCTGCTCGGCGGTGAGCACGGTCCCGGCACCGACGACCAGGCCACCGTGCGCGGCCATCGTCTTCAGGACCTGCGCCGCGTCCGGCGTGCGAAAGGTGACCTCCGCGCACCGCGCGCCGCCGGCCGTGAGCGCGTCGGCGAGCGGGCCGGCCGTGCCGGGGTCGGGCACGGTCAGCACCGGCAGGATGCGGCAGCCGTCGAGCACGCCCGCGAGGTCGGTGCCGCTCATCGGCCGAGCCATCCGCCGTCGACGGGCAGGGTGGTGCCGTGGATGTAGGCGGCGGCGTCGGAGGCCAGGAAGACGGTGGCCCCGGCGAGGTCGTCGGCGTCGCCCCAGCGTCCGGCGGGGATGCGGTCGAGGATCGCCTTGCTGCGGACGGGGTCGTCCTGGAGGGCCTGGGTGTTGTCGGTGGCGATGTAGCCGGGGGCGATGGCGTTGACGTTGACGCCGTGCGGTGCCCATTCGTTGGCGAGGGCCTTGGTCAGACCGGCGACGCCGTGCTTGGCGGCGGTGTAGCCGGGGACGGTGATCCCGCCCTGGTAGCTGAGCAGAGAGGCGGTGAAGATGACCTTGCCCTGGCCGCGGGCGACCATGGTGGCGCCGACGGCGCGGGTGAGGGCGAACTGGGCGCTCAGGTTGACCTGGAGCACCAACTCCCAGTCCGCGTCGCTGTGCTGGGCGGCCGGGGCGCGGCGGATGGTGCCCGCGTTGTTGACCAGGATGTCCACGGGGCGTTCGCGTCCGGCGAGGTCGGTGCCGAGGGCGCGGACGGCGTCGGGGTCGGCGAAGTCGGTGCGGATGGCTTCGAAGGTGCGGCCTGCGGCGGTGACGTCCTTCTCGACGTCGCTGCCGGATTCCTCCAGGTTGGCGCTCACTCCGACGATGTCCGCTCCGGCGGCGGCGAGGGCACGGGCCATGGCCCGGCCGATACCACGGCGGGCGCCGGTGACGACGGCGAGCTTCCCGGTGAGGTCGAAGGCGCTCATACGGCCACTCCTTGCGTGTCGTCGGAGGTGTCGGTGTCGTCGGTGCAGTCCACGAGGATCTTCATCACGTCGCCGCCGCCCTCCAGGGCCTCGAACGCGGCGGGGGCCTGGGTGAGGGGGACGACCTTGCTGATCAGCCGGTCGGCGGGGATCGTGCCGTCGGCGACCAGGGAGACGGCCTGCTCGAAGTCGCTGCGGTCGTACAGGCGGGCGCCGATGAGGGTGAGTTCGCGCCAGAAGAAGCGGTGCAGGTTCACCTCGCGGGGCCGGGGATGGATGGCGACCAGGCACAGCCGGCCGCGTACTCCCAGTGCCTCGACGGCGGTGTCCACGCCGCCGGCCGCGCCGGACACCTCGAACGCGACGTCGGCGCCCGCGTCGCCGGTCCACGCGCCGACGAGGGCGCCGATGTCGTCGGTGGCCGGGTCCCAGACGGTCAGCCCCAACTCCTGGGCCAGCTTCCGGCGGTGGGCGCTGAGTTCCACCACCCGCACGTCGGCTCCGGCGGCCCGCGCGACCAGGGCGATCAGCACGCCGACCGGTCCTCCGCCGACGACGACGGTCTTCTCGCCGTCGGTGACCCGGGCGCGGCCGACGTCGTGGACGGCGACCGCGGTGGGTTCCACGAGGGCGGCCCGGTCGAGCGGGAGTGTTTCCGGCAGGCGGATCAGGGTGGAGGCGGGTACGGTCCAGCGTTGTTGCATGGCGCCGGGGGAGTCGATGCCGATGAAGTCGAGGTGTTGGCAGATGTGGTGGTGGCCGGCGCGGCAGGCGGGGCAGGTGCCGTCCCAGCGCAGCGGCATCACGGTCACCGCGTCGCCGGGCGCCCAGTCCTCGACTCCGGGGCCGACGCGGAGGACACGGCCGGACATCTCGTGGCCCAGGACGGCGGGTGTGGCGACGCGGGTGTCCATGTCGCCGTGGAAGATGTGCAGGTCGGTGCCGCAGATACCGACGTAGGCGGGGGCCAGCTCCACCTCACCGGGGCCCGGCTCCACGCTCGGTGCGGGAGCCGTGTCCAAGGTACGGGCAGCCGTGTAACGGACGGCGAGGGTCATCGTGTTCCCGGGGTCTCTACGGCGCGGACGCCGATGGTCAGCAGCAGATTGGCGTAGGTGCGGACGTCGGCGGTGACGACGGCCAGCGCGAGGTCGGGGGAGCGGGCGGCGTCGTAGAACGCGAACCGGTCGAGGGTCTCCACCGGGGCGGGGGCCAGACGCGCGCGGTACTCGGCGATGGCCGGCGGTTCCGGTTCGCCCTCGGGCGGCACCATCACCTGGGCCGACTCCACGGGCAGCGCGGTCAGCAGGACGTCGAGGACGGTGGTGACGTCCAGCAGCCCGGGGGCCAGGTTCAGATGCACGGTCCTGGCGCGGTCGCCGGTGGCGGTGCTCGCCGGGTAGTGGCCGTCGGCGAGCAGCACACGGGCCCCGTGGCCGGCGCCGGCCAGCGCTTCGAGGATGCCCGGGTGCAGCAGATCGGTCAGGAGCACGGTGTCCTCTCCTTCCTCTCGGGAGCGGGCGGTTCAAGGGGGTCGAGGCGGTAGAAGGCGGTCGCGGTGCCGGCCAGGATCGCCTCCGTCTCGGTCGCGGAGCAGCCGCCGAGCAGTTCCTCGACGGTCGCCGCCCAGGCGTTCCAGCCGCCGGCGAGGACACAGACCGGCCAGTCCGAGCCGAACATCAGCCGGTCGGGGCCGAAGACGGAGAGCAGCAGCTCCCACACCAGGCGGATGTCGTCGGTCGTCCACGTCCGGTGGGCGGCCTCCGTGACCAGACCGGAGACCTTGCACCGCACCTGCGGATGGGCGGCGAGCCGTCTCAACCCCTGCTCCCAGGCACCGAGTTCACCCGAGGCGATGGGTGGTTTGCCCGCGTGGTCGAGGACGAGCGGCAGATCGGGGAGACGCTCGGCCAACCGCACCGCCTGATCGAACTGATGATCACGAATGAGGATGTCGTACGCCAGCCCGCGCTCCCGCACCGTACCCAACGCCCGCTCCACGGCAGGCTGTTGCAGCCATTGCGGGTCGGACTCGCCCTGGACGAGGTGGCGTACGGCCCGCAGATACTCGCCACCGGGGCCGGCCCGCAGCTCGTCGAGGACGTCGCCGACAGCCGGTGCGGTCAGGTCGACCCAGCCGACGACCGCGCCGACCAGGGGGTCCCCCTCGGCCAGCGCGAGGAGTTCTCGGGTCTCCGGCACGGACGTGACGCACTGGACGACGACGGTGCGCCGCAGCCGCCGCCCGGCGATCGACCGGGTCGCGGCCGCCCGCAGGTCGTCCGTGCCGAAGGTCCGGTGGATCGGCGCGTGGCCGGGCTCGCTCAGCCAGGGCTGGGGACGACGGTCGAGGTCCCACACATGGTGGTGGGCGTCGACCAGCCCGGGCACATCAGACACGGGCCGACCAGACGGGGCCGTCGGGGTAGGTGTACTCCTTGAGGGAGGCGGGATGCATCTGCGCGCCGAGCCCCGGCAGCGTCGGCGCCAGGTAGTGGCCGTCGGCGATGCGCACCGGGTCGACGAAGTGCTCGTGCAGATGGTCGACGTACTCGATGACGCGGTCCTCGGTGGTGCCGGAGACGGCGACGTAGTCGAACATCGACAGGTGCTGGACCATCTCGCACAGGCCCACTCCGCCGGCGTGCGGGCACACCGGTACGCCGAACTTCGCGGCGAGCAGCAGGATCGCGAGGTTCTCGTTGACCCCGCCGACCCGCGCGGAGTCGATCTGCACGATGTCCACCGCCTCCGCCTGGAGGAGCTGCTTGAACACGACCCGGTTGGCGACGTGCTCGCCGGTGGCGACCTTGATGGGGCCGAGCGCCTTGCGGACGGCGGCGTGGCCGAGGATGTCGTCGGGGGAGGTGGGCTCCTCGATCCAGTACGGGTCGTAGGGGGCCAGCTCGCGCATCCAGTCGATGGCGGGCTGGACGTCCCACCGCTGGTTGGCGTCGACGGCGATGCGGATGTCGGCGCCGACGGTCTCGCGGGCGGTGCGCATGCGCCGAATGTCGTCCTGGAGGTCCGCGCCGACCTTCAGCTTGATCTGGGTGAAGCCGTCGGCGACGGCCTCGCGCGCCAGGCGGGACAGCTTCTCGTCGGAGTAGCCCAGCCAGCCGGGGGTGGTGGTGTAGGCGGGGTAGCCCCGCTCCAGCAGGTGGGCGATCCGCTCCTCGCGGCCGGACTCGGCGCTGCGCAGGATCTCCAGCGCCTCCTCGGGGGTGAGGGCGTCGCTGAGCCAGCGGAAGTCGACCTGCGCGACCAGTTCCTCGGGCGTCATCTCGGCGAGGAAGCGCCACACGGGCTTCCCGGCACGCTTGGCGGCGAGGTCCCAGGCCGCGTTGACGACGGCCCCGGTCGCCATGTGGATGGCGCCCTTCTCCGGGCCGAGCCAGCGCAGTTGCGGGTCGTGGACGAGGGAGCGGGAGAACGCGCCCAGATCGGCGCAGAGTTCCTCGACGGGAAGGCCCACCACGTACGGGGCGAGGGCCGCGATGGCGGCGGCCTGGACATCGTTGCCGCGGCCGGTGGTGAAGGCCAGGGCGTGCCCCTCCAGCCCGTCGCCGGCGTCGGTGCGCAGGACGACGTACGCGGCGGAGTAGTCGGGCTCGGGGTTCATCGCGTCCGACCCGTCCAGGTGCTCGGACGTCGGGAAACGTACGTCCAGCACCTCGAGGGCGGTGACGCGGGCGGCAGCCGGGGAAGCGGACGGGACGGATTGCATGACGGCAACTCCTGTGAGGGGCGGGGTACTTACGGGCGGCCCCGCGTGACGGGAACGGGGGCCGGAGGCGGAGTGCGGCGGCCGGTGCGGCCGCCGGGTCACTCCTGGACCTTGCCGCCCGTGATGCGGGAGATGGTCAGCGCGACCAGGATGATCAGGCCGTTGAGGGCGCCGATCCACTGGGCGGGCACGCCGGCCAGGGTGAGCACGTTCTGGATCATGAAGAGCAGGAGGATGCCGCTGAAGGCGCCGAACATGGTGCCCTTGCCGCCGTTGAGGCTGATCCCGCCGATGACGGCGGCGGCGAAGACGGTGAAGATGTAGCCGTTGCCCTGTGCGGACGCGACCGAGGCGAGACGCCCGGAGAGCATCAGCCCGGCGAGCGCGGCGAGCACGCTGCCGGAGACGATGACGATCCACAGCACCCGGTCGGTGCGGATGCCCGCCGCCTTCGCCGCGTCGACGTTGCCGCCGATGGCGTACAGCGACCGGCCGAAACCGGTCCAGCCGAGGACGACGATCGCGACGGCGAACAGCAGCAGGCAGATCCAGATCGACGCGGGCACCCCGAACCACGCGGCGGTGCCGAGGTAGAGCATCGACTCCGGCAGCTGGAAGAAGGTCTGGCCGCCGGAGATGCCGGTGAGGACTCCGCGCAGCACGATCAGCATGCCGAGGGTGACGATGAAGCCGTTGAGGCCGAACCGGATGATCAGCAGGGCGTTGATCACCCCGACGAGCGCGCCCACGGCGAGGGTGACGGGCACGGCCCAGGCGCCGGGCAGCAGTCCGAGTCCGTGGCCGGCGCCGGTCGGCACGACCAGCCAGGCCGCGACTCCGGGCGCGAGGCCCATGGTGGACTCCAGGGACAGGTCCATCTTCTTGACGATCAGGATCATCGTCTGGGCGAGGACCAGCAGGGCCATCTCGGACATCGTCTGCAGGACGTTGACGAGGTTGTCGGCCTGGAGGAAGACCGGGTTCACGATCTGTCCGACGATCGCGATGACCACGATGGCCGGGACCAGCGCGAGGTCGCGCATCCGGGCCAGGGGGATGCGGCCGCCGAGCAGCGCGGTCCGCCGGGGCCGGGGCGCGGGCGCCTCGGTCGCGGCGGTGTCCGCGAGGACGGTTTCTGGCATCACGTCAGGCATGCAGGTCCACTCCTTCCATCGCGGCCACGAGTTCGTGGTCGTGCCAGCCGCGGGCGATCTCTGAGGTCACACGGCCCTGGAACATCACCAGGACCCGGTCGCACATGCGCAGGTCGTCGAGTTCGTCGGAGGCGATGAGCACCCCCGTGCCGGTCTCCGCGGTCTCCTCGACCTTGCCGAGGAGGAACTCCTTGGAGCGCACGTCCACGCCCGCGGTCGGATTGATCAGCACCAGCAGGCGGGGGTCGTCGGCGAGGGCCCGGGCCATGACGACCTTCTGCTGGTTGCCCCCGGACAGCGCGGACACGGGCAGGTCGGGTCCGGGTGTCTTGATCGCCAGTTTCTCGATCATGCCTTCGGCGAGCCGGTCCCGGCGGCCCCGGCTGAGGAACCCGGCCTGGCCGAGCCGCTGCGGTACGGACAGGGTGGCGTTGTCCGCGATCGACATGTCCGGTACGAAGCCCTGGTGGTGCCGGTCCTGGGGGACGAACCCGGCGCCGGCGGCGAGCGCCGCGGGCACGCTGCCCGGCCGGGGGCGCCGCCCGGCGATCTCCACCTCGCCCGCCGCCGCGGCCCTCAGGCCGACGACGGTCTCGGCGACCTCGGTGCGTCCGCTGCCGGCGGCGCCCGCGAGCCCGACGATCTCGCCCGCCCCGACCCGGAGAGTGACACCGTCGTAGCCGTCGCCCCGCAGGGCGTTGAGGTGCAGCGCGGCGGGGGCGGTGGCGTCGAGGGTCGTGGACCGTTCCGCGGCCAGGTCGGTCGCGGCCTCGCCGGTCATGGCGGCGACGAGGTCGGCCCGGGCGAGGTCCGCGACCGGCGCCGTCACGATGTGCCGGGCGTCGCGGAAGACCGTCACCATGTCGCAGATCTCGTAGATCTCCTGGAGGTGGTGGCTGATGAAGAGGAAGGTGACGCCCTGGCGTTGCAGATCGCGGATACGGTCGAAGAGGCGGTTGATGGCGGCACCGTCGAGTTGCGCGGTCGGCTCGTCGAGGATGATGAACCGCGCCCCGAAGGACAGGGCCCGCGCGATCTCCACGAACTGCCGCTGCTCGACGCTCAGTTCCCCGGCGGGGGTCTGCGGGTCGACGTCCACCGACCAGGTCGACAGCAGTTCCTGCGCGCGGCGCCGGGTGGCCTGCCAGCTGATGAGCCGGCCGCGGGCCCGGTCGTGCCGGTTCAGGAAGAGGTTCTCGGCGACCGTCAGGGTGGGGATGATGGTCGACTTCTGGTAGACGCAGGCCACCTGGCGCCGCCAGGCGTCCCGGTCGCTGAGCCGGGGAGCGGGTCGGCCGCCGAAGGTCACCGTTCCCTCGTCGGGGGCCTGGAGACCGGTCAGGACCGACACCAGGGTCGACTTTCCGGCTCCGTTGCGGCCGACGAGGGCGTGGGTCTCGCCGGGCCGGATGGTGATCCGGGCGCCGTCGAGGGCCACGGTCGGCCCGAATCGTTTGACTATGCCCGCCGCCTCGACGACGGGCGGGTCCGAGGGGGCCCGTCCGCCGTCCGCCGGGGCGGGCGCGGGGGTGACTGTCCGCTCCCCGTCGCTCATCTCAACCGCCTTGTTCTCGTCAGCCTTCGCGTTCGGGTGAGGGGTCAGCCGAGGTTGTTGCCCCACAGGGACGTGTCGTCGCTCTTGACGCTGGGCACACCGCCGTAGGAGCCGCCGTCGGCCGTGACGAGCGGGGCCGACAGCTGGTCCTCCAGCAGGCCGTCGCGGACCTTGATGATGGTGCTGTCGTGGTCGGTCTTGCCGGGCTTGAACGTCTTCCCGTCGATCGCGGCCTTCAGGTAGTACAGGGCGTACTTGGCGTACAGGTCGGCCGGCTGGGACACCGTGGCGTCGATCTTGCCCGCGGCTATGGACTTCAGCTCCTCGGGGATGCCGTCGTTGGACACGACGAACACGTGCTTCTTGTCCTTCGGGTCCACCAGCAGACCCTTCTGCTTGAGGACCTGGAGCGTCCCGGACAGCGCGAAGCTGGACTGCATGTAGATGCCCTTGATGTCCGGGTGCTGGGTCAGCCGGGTCTGGAGCTTCTGTGCGGCGACGGCGCCGTCCCAGTTGGTGGCCTCGCCGAACACTGTGATGTCCGGGTAGTTCTTCTTCATGCAGTCGTTGAACGCCTCGGTGCGGTCACGGCCGTTGATGGAGTCCAGACCGCCCTGGAGCATCACGACCTTGCCCTTGCCGCCGAGCTTCGTGCCGAGGAACTGGCAGGCCTTCTCGCCGTAGGCGCGGTTGTCGGCGCGCACCACCATGAACACCTTGCCGCTGTCGGGGCGGGTGTCGACGGTGACGACGGGGATCTTCTTCGCCTCCAGCTGCGCCAGGCTCGGGGCGATGGCGGCGGTGTCCTGCGGGGCCATCGCGAGGCCCTTGACGCCCTGGCTGATGAAAGTCTGCGCGTTGGCGGTGAGCTTGGCGACGTCGTTCTGCGAGTTGGTGGTCTTCAGATCCAGTCCCAGCTCCTTGGCGTACTCCGGCGTGTACTTGATGTACGAGTTCCAGAAGTCGGTGTCGGAGCGCGGGTAGTCGACGCCGACCAGCGGCTTGTCACCCGACGCCGAGGAGTCGGTGGAACCGCTGCCGCACGCGCTGAGGAGCGCCAGTGCGGACAGGGCGGATACGGCGGAACAGAGGGCTGTTCTGAGTCTCATGAGGGTTTCCTCGCGCTGGTCCCGTAGCGGGAGACGTTTCGCCTCGACGACATCCGATATCGCGGCGGAGTAGAGATGGGATGTCTTTATAGGCTCGTTCCGGCCCGGCTGTCCAGTCTCTTGCGTAACTCCTGAGAAACGAGCAGTTCAGAGGGTGGCCTGATGGTGGGGGTGACCTGGAGGCCGCAAGATCCATCCCATGAATGCGACTGGTGGGTCCTCGCGGACGCGCAGGGGCCAGAGGTGAATACATACCATGTCTACGTATGTGCATAGTGCAGCAAAGCGGGATATTCCAGGGCGATATCGCCTCCCTCTCGTGCTTTTCATCCCTGCACGCCGGTTGACATCGCGAGGCGACGTGCTCGACCTTCGTGCGTGTTCCCCTCGCGTTCCCCCCTCCCCCCTCCGCATCAGGGATGTGACCATGTCGAGTTCGATCAGCAGACGCCGGCTCCTGGCCGGGGCCACCTGGGTGGCCGCCGCGGTCGTCGCCGGAGGCGTCCTCGGCGCCGGCGTGGCCCAGGCGGCGCCGAGCACCTACACGCCCGACTGGGATTCGGTCGACCAGCACCCGCCGGCCCCCGAGTGGTTCCAGGACGCGAAGTTCGGCATCTACTTCCACTGGGGCGTCTTCAGCGTCCCGGCCTTCGGCAACGAGTGGTACCCGCGCAACATGTACCGGGCCGGCGACTCCGCCAACCAGCACCACATCGCGACCTACGGCCAGCCCTCGGCGTGGCCGTACCACAACTTCATCAACGGTGCTCAGGACCTGGCGGGCAACTTCGTGAAGTTCGCGCCGAAGCTGAAGTCCGCCGGCGGCAAGTTCGACCCCGAGGAGTGGGTGCAGCTGTTCGTCGACGCCGGGGCCAGGTTCGCGGGCCCGGTCGCCGAGCACCACGACGGTTTCTCCATGTGGGACAGCCAGGTCAACGAGTGGAACTCGGTGAAGAAGGGCCCCGGCCTCGACCTGCTGGGCCTCTTCTCCACGGCCGTCCGCGCCAAGGGCCTCAAGCTGCTGGTGGCCATGCACCACGCCTTCCACTACAACGGCTTCTACGAGTTCGCCCCCGCCCAGACGGACCCCAGCCTCAAGAAGTTCTACGGGCAACTGGGCGCGGCGGCGGAGAACCAGCTCTGGTTCGACAAGCTCAAGGAGGTCATCGACCGCGCGAAGCCCGACATCCTGTGGCAGGACTTCAAACTGGACGCCGTCGACGAGCAGCAGCGCCTGAAGTTCCTGGCCTACTACTACAACCAGGCCAACAGCTGGGGCCGTGAGGTCGTCGCCACCTACAAGGACGGCATGAACGGCAAGGGCGAGGTCTTCGACTACGAGCGCGGCGGCCCGGCCGACCTCACCACCCCGTACTGGCTGACCGACGACAGCATCTCCAACAGCAGCTGGTGCTACACACAGGGCATCGGCTACTACAGCATCAAGCAGATGCTGCACGCGTTCATCGACCGGGTCAGCAAGAACGGCAACATGCTGCTCAACATCGCGCCGATGGCCGACGGCACCATCCCGCAGGCGCAGAAGGACATCCTGCTCGGCATCGGCGACCACCTGAAACGCTTCGGCGAGTCGATCTACGCGACCCGCGCCTGGACGGTCTACGGCGAGGGCCCGACGAAGATGGGCGGTGGTTCCTTCACCAACCCGACGGCCGGCACGGCGCAGGACATCCGCTTCACCCGCAACAAGGCCGACAACGTCCTGTACGCCACCGTCCTGGGCTGGCCCGGCAGTTCGCTGACCATCAAGACGCTCAGCTCGGACCGCATCAACCTCTCCTCGCTGACCTCGGTGAAACTGCTCGGCTCCACCGCCGGTACCACCATCGACCTGCCCACCCCCACGCAGAACTCCTCCGGCCTCACGGTCGCCCTGCCGTCCTCCGCGCCCTACAGCGCCAACGCCTACGTCCTGAAGCTCTCCTTCTCCGGCACCATCCCCGGCATGGCGCCGCTCGCCGGCGCCGTCACCTTCTCGGACGTCAACTACCAGGGCAAGTCGGCCCCGTTCGCCCTCGGCGACTACACCGCGGCCGACCTGACCGCGGCCGGACTGGGCACACGCACCCTCTCCTCCCTCCGCCTGAGCCCCGGCCACCAGGTGATCGGGTACTCGGGGGACAACTTCACCGGCACCTCCTGGACGTTCACCGCCGACAACCCCGACCTGCGGAACACCGGCAACAACGACCAGATCACCTCCCTGAGGGTCCAGTTCAACCCGGCGAGGTACTTCCGGATCACCAACGTCACCAACGGCCTGGCCCTGGACAGCGGCGGCGACGTCGCCTCCGGGTCCAACCTCAAGCAGTGGACGTGGGACGGCCACAACAACCTCCAGTGGCACGCCGAGCCGATCGCGGGCGGCTACTACCGGCTGGTCAACCGCACCAACGGCATGGTCGCCGACGGCTGGGGCGCCACCTCCGACGGCTCCACCGCCAGACAGGCCCCCTGGAACGGCAGCCCCAACCAGCAGTGGAAGATCACGAACCGGGGCGGTGACCGCCACACCGTCGCCAACCGCGCCACCGGCCTGGTCCTCGACGGAGGGGGCAACGTCTCCTCCGGCTCCGTCGCCAAGCAGTGGACCTCAGGCGGCAGCACCAACCTCCAGTGGACCTTCACGGCCCTCTGACCGGTCGGACGGCTCCCGCGCACGAACCCCGGCCGACAGGCGGGGGTTCCCCCGCCGATCGGCGGAGTGACGGAGAGCCGCCGGCGCGATGGGATGGGTCAGGCCGCGCACACGAGCGGCCGGAACACGGAAGATCCCCCCACACCGCCGGCGTGAAGCGGCAGAGGACACCGGCCCCTGAGCGGACGTCCTCCTGACACCGGCGGGCGCCCCTCCGCCGCCCCCGGGCGGAGGGGCCTTCCCCCGTTTCCACGGGCCGACCACGACGGACGGGCCCCCGGCGCACCACGCCGGGGGCCCGCGGCCGTCAGTGTCCGGCGTCGGCGCACCGGACTCGGTCCGGTGCGCACCGGCGGCCGGCCCCTGAGGTCAGGGCGTGCCGCCCATCGTGGTGAGCGCGGACCGGTACGCCTGCTTCTTGTTGCCGCCGCGGTCGAACAGCAGCGGGTTCTCGCCGCTGCGCCACGAGTCGCTGTCGCGGATGCCCCACACCGTGATGCCGGTGCAGCGCGCCACGTTCAGACAGGCCCTGACCGTGTTGGCGTACCCGTTCGCCGGGGCCTGAGCGATGTCCAGCTCGGTGATCTGCACGTCCACCCCGAGAGCGGCGAAGCTCGACAGCGTCGTCTGGAAGCTGCCGGGAGGGCCGCCCGCACCGAAGTGGGACTGGAGACCCACGCAGTCGATGGGCACGCCGCGCGCCTTGAAGTCGCGCACCATGCGGTAGACGCCCTGCGTCTTCGCCGCGTTCCAGTCCTCGATGTTGTAGTCGTTGTAGCAGAGCTTGGCCGACGGGTCGGCGGACCGGGCCGTGCGGAACGCCTCCTCGATGAAGCCGGTGCCCAGCACGTCACGGAAGACCGAGCTGCGCATCTGGCCGCTGCCGCCGTCGGCGAAGGCCTCGTTGACCACGTCCCAGGAGTGGATGCGCCCCTTGTAGCGGCCCGCCACGGTGGTGATGTGGTTGTTCATCACGCTGCGCAGCGTGTTGGCGTCCCTGATGGAGTTGACCCAGCCGGGCAGCTGGGAGTGCCACACCAGGGTGTGACCGCGCACCTTCTGGCCGCGGGACGCCGCGCGGTTCACGATCTGGTCGGCGGAGCCGAAGGTGAACTGGCCGCGGTTGCGCTCGGTGACGGCCAGTACACCGGCATCCTGGACCGCGAGTTCAACCAGGTCACCCCCGAGAACGAGATGAAGTGGGACGCGACCGAGCGCAACCGCGGCCAGTTCACCTTCGGCTCCGCCGA
>NZ_LIQX01000490.1 GCF_001418475.1 Streptomyces ossamyceticus
GCCCTCGCCCTGGGCGGCGGCCTCATGCTGATGGGCATCGGCCTGGGCCTGGCATTCGTGGGCCTGCGGATCCGGAGGGGCTGAGGGGGGCGGGGCCGGCCGCTTCGCCGCGACAGCGGCCGCCTTGCCCCCGCCCTGCGCCACCCGTCTGCGCCGCCGGTCTGCCTCCCTGTACGACGTGGGCGGCAGCATCGACAGCGGCGTCTGTACGGTCCCTCGCACGGCGTTCGAGTAGCTGGTGCGGTCACTCGTACGGGCCATACGGTCCGAGCCGCCGTCGGCGTGGAAGGAGCCGCCGGCGACACGGCGAGGGCCGGGCGGCTGACACGGCCCGCCGAAGGTGGCCGACGGACGCGGCTGGAGGTGGGTGGCCGCGGCCCGGGGTGAGCCGTGGCCGCGGCCCGCCCTCCCCTTGGCTACGGCACCACCAGCAGCACCTTGCCCACGTGGCCGCTGTCCTCCAGGACCCGGTGAGCCGTGGCCGCGTCGTGCATCGGGATCTCCTGGTCGACGACGGGGACCACCCGGCCACCGGCGACCAGCGGCCACACGTGCTCGCGTACGGCGGCGACGATGGCCGTCTTCTCCTCCAGTGGCCGGGCGCGCAGCGAGGTCGCGCTGATGGCGGCCCGCTTGGCGAGGAGCGCCCCGATGTTCAGCTCGCCCTTGACGCCGCCCTGCATACCGATGATGGCGAGACGGCCGTTGACGGCGAGGACCCGGACGTTGCGGTCGAGGTACTTCGCCCCCATGTTGTCGAGGATGACGTCGGCCCCCTTGCCGTCGGTGGCCTTGCGGACCTCCTCGACGAAGTCCTGCTCGCGGTAGTTGATCAGGATGTCCGCGCCGAGCTCGGCGCACCGGCGGAGCTTCTCCTCGGTGCCCGCGGTGACGGCGACCCTCGCGCCGATCGCCTTCGCCAGCTGGATGGCCATCGTGCCGATGCCGCTGGAGCCGCCGTGGACGAGGAGGGTCTCGCCCGGACGGAGGTGGGCGATCATGAAGACGTTCGACCAGACCGTGCAGACCACCTCGGGCAGCGCGGCCGCCCGGTTGAGATCGAGACCGGAGGGGACGGGCAGCAGTTGGCCGGCCGGGACGGCGACCTTCTCCGCGTAGCCGCCGCCCGAGAGCAGCGCGCACACCTCGTCTCCGATGCTCCATCCGGACACGCCGGACCCGATCGCCGCGATACGTCCGGAGCACTCCAGGCCGGGGTAGGGGGAGGCGCCCGGTGGGGGGTCGTAGAAGCCCTGCCGCTGGAGCAGATCGGCGCGGTTCACCGCGCTCGCCGCCACCTCGACGAGCACTTCGCCCTCGCCGGGCTCGGGGTCGGGGACCTCGTCCCACACCAGGGCCTCGGGTCCACCGGGTTCGGGAATCGTGATCGCATGCATGAGGGGACGCTACTCCTCGCGCCTCCGCCTCTCCCAGAGTGCCCGGGGTCCGTACGCGACCACACCGGTCACACCCTCGACCACGCCCTGCGCAGCCTCGCCACCGCCGAGGCCCAGCCAAGGCCGCGGCCGAAGCCCCGGCCAAGGCCACCGTCGAGGCGGCCGCCGCCACGTCGGAAATAGGGGTGCGTTCGATCTCCGTCGGAGGGACCGTGGAGAAATCACGCCCGCACGGCCGATGAGTTCCGGCGGAACCGGCGGTCTCCCCTTGCGTAGCCCCGGCCACGGGCCCTGTACGCGGAAGGACCTCAGACATGAGCACACAGACATCCGGCCTCGCGATCGAGACCGCGGGTCTGGTGAAGACGTTCGGCGAGACCCGGGCCGTCGACGGCGTCGACCTCGCCGTGCCGGCCGGCACGGTCTACGGCGTCCTCGGCCCGAACGGCGCCGGCAAGACCACCACGGTGAAGATGCTCGCCACGCTGCTGCGACCGGACGGCGGCGAGGCCCATGTCTTCGGTCATGACGTCGTCCGCGAGGCCGACGAGGTACGCGGCAGGGTGAGCCTGACAGGGCAGTACGCCTCTGTGGACGAGGACCTGACCGGCACCGAGAACCTGGTGCTCCTGGGCCGTCTCCTCGGCCACGCCAAACGGGCGGCGCGGCTCCGCTCCGAGCAGCTGCTGGAGGCCTTCGGGCTGAGTGAGGCCGCTGGGAAGCAGGTCAAGCACTACTCGGGCGGCATGCGGCGCCGGATCGACATCGCCGCGTCCATCCTGAACACCCCGGACCTGCTGTTCCTCGACGAGCCGACGACCGGTCTCGACCCGCGCAGCCGCAACCAGGTGTGGGACATCGTGCGCGCGGTGGTCGCCCAGGGCACGACGGTGCTGCTGACCACGCAGTATCTGGACGAGGCGGACCAGCTGGCGTCCCGGATCGCCGTGATCGACCGCGGCAAGGTGATCGCGGAGGGCACGAAGGGCGAGCTGAAGGCGTCCGTGGGGGCCGGTTCCGTCCACCTGCGGCTGCGGGACGCCGCCCAGCGTCCACAGGCCGAGGAGATCCTGCGTCTCGCGCTCGACGCCGAGGTGCAGCGCGAGCCGGACCCGGTGGCGCTGACCGCACGCGTGGGCGGTGGATCCGCCAACGGCCAGGGTGCCGCCGAGGCCGCGGCCCGCGCCCTCGCCGAGCTGGCCCGCGTCGGCGTCGTCGTCGACAACTTCTCGCTGGGGCAGCCCAGCCTGGACGAGGTGTTCCTCGCCCTCACCGGACACGACACGAAGGCCCACGACTCCCGACACGTCGAGAAGAAGGACGAGGCTGCGGCATGAGCACCGCGACCAGCACCGACAGCAAGGAACTCGCCCCCGTCAGCGCCGAGTCGCTCGCCGCGCTGCTCATCACCAAGGAACGCCCGCCGCGGCCCAGCGCGCTGTCGGCGTCACTGACCTTCGGCTGGCGGGCCATCCTCAAGATCAAGCACGTCCCGGAGCAGCTGTTCGACGTCACCGCCTTCCCGATCATGATGGTGCTGATGTACACGTACCTCTTCGGCGGTGCCCTGGCCGGCTCCCCGAAGGAGTACATCCAGTTCCTGCTGCCGGGCATCCTGGTGATGTCGGTCGTGATGATCACGATGTACACCGGTGTCTCGGTCAACACGGACATCGAGAAAGGTGTCTTCGACCGGTTCCGCTCGCTGCCGATCTGGCGGCCGTCGACGATGGTCGGCTACCTCCTGGGCGACGCCCTGCGGTACGCCATCGCGTCCGTGGTGATGCTCACCGTCGGCATGGTCCTCGGCTACCGCCCGGACGGCGGCGTCGTGGGCGTGGTCGCCGGGGTCGCGTTGCTCATCGTCTTCTCGTTCGCGTTCTCGTGGATCTGGACGATGTTCGGGCTGATGCTTCGCACCGAGAAGTCGGTGATGGGTGTCAGCATGATGGTGATCTTCCCGCTGACCTTCTTGTCCAACGTCTTCGTCGACCCGAGCACCATGCCGGGATGGCTCCAGGCGTTCGTCAACAACAGCCCGATCACCCATCTCGCCTCGGCAGTACGCGAGCTGATGGCGGGCGAGTGGCCCACGGCCGAGATCGCCTGGTCGCTCGGCTGGTCCGCCCTGTTCGTGCTTGTCTTCGGGCCGATCACGATGCGGCTGTACAACCGCAAGTAGCGCACACCACGAGGGCGCCCCCGGGGAGCACATCCCCGGGGGCGCCCTCGTGGTGTGGCTACGGCAAGTGCTTGGTCTCAGGGGTGATCTTGGTGCTCGGGGTGGCACGGACGATCGTGATGAGGCGGTCCGTCAGCTGGAGTTCACCGATGGACGGGTCGTCGTAGCCGAGCACCCGGTGGCCGCGCAGCACACTCACGATCAGGTCCTCCGTCTCCCGTACCTTCCGCCCCACCTCGGCCTTTATGACGGGCCGTTCGACGATGTCGAGGCCGCTGCCCTGTTGGATGAGGTCCTCCATGACCATGCCGGCGGCGGGACTGAGCACCGAGAGACCGAGGAGCCGTCCGGCCGCGCTGGCACTGGTGATGACGACATCGGCCCCGGACTGCTTCAGCAGCGGCGCGTTCTCCTCCTCCCGAACGGCGGCCACGATCTTCGCGCCACGGTTCATCTGGCGCGCGGTCAGCGTGACCAGCACCGCGGTGTCGTCCCGAGCGGTGGAGATGATGATCTGCCGCGCCTTCTGCGCCTCGGCCCGCAGCAGCACATCGCTCCGGGTCGCGTCCCCCACGATGCCCGCGTACCCGTCGGCCGTTGCCGCCTCGATCACCTTGGAGCTGGGGTCGACGACGATGACCTGCTCCTTCTTCAGTCCCGTCGCGCAGACGGTCTGGATCGCCGACCGCCCCTTGGTCCCGAAGCCGACGACAACGGTGTGCTCCCTCAAGGCCGCCCTCCAGCGGTTCAGTCGCCATTCCTCGCGCGTGCGCTCCGTGAGGACCTCCAGCGTGGTGCCGACCAGGATGATCAGGAACAGTACGCGCAGCGGTGTGATCACGAAGATGTTGGTGAGCCGGGCGGCGTCACTGACCGGGGTGATGTCGCCGTACCCGGTGGTCGAGAGGGTGACGGTGGCGTAGTAGAACGCGTCCAGCAGATCGACGCGGCCATCCGAGTTGTCGTTGTAGCCCTCGCCGTCGGCGTAGACGATGAACGCCGTCGCGACCAGGACGAGCAAGGCCATCGCCAGCCGCTTGCCGACCTGGTGGCTGGGGCGCTCGACCTCCCTCTTCGGCAGCTTCACCGGATGCGTCACATGACGCTCGTCCGCCGTGCGGGCGATCACGTCATAACCCGGCAGTTTCACGTGAAACACTCCCCGCTTCCCCGTACATCCCCTGGCATCACTACGCCTTCATGTGCCCTTTGTTTCACGTGAAACCCCCACGCCCGCACGTCGGTTGGGGCGCCTGGATGTTTCACGTGAAACACACCTGGATCCCCGCGGTCGCCCAGGGCAGATCGAGCAACTCCAGCTCCTGACCGGGGCGGGCACCGCCGGGTGGGACGACGGCAAGGGCATCGGCAGTGGCGATGCCGCGGAGCATAGCGGGACCGTTGTAGTGCAGCGGTACGGCGTCGTCACCGCGCAGGGCGACCGGGATGAGCCGGGTGTCGTACGGGTGCCCGTGCACCGCCTCCCTCAGCGGCATCCCGTACCGCTCGGGCGCGACCCGTCCGGCCAGGGTCCGCAGAAGGGGCTCGGCGAGCGTGAACAGCCCCGAGACGGCGGCCAGGGGGTTGCCCGGCAGGCCCACGAGATGCTGGTTCTCCTTGGTGCGGGCCAGCAGCATGGGGTGGCCAGGGCGCACCTTGACGCCGTCGACGAGAAGTTCGGCATCGATGCGCCGCAGCGTGGGGTGCACATGATCGACGGGCCCGGCGGCGGTACCGCCCGTGGTGACGATCAGGTCGGCGGTTGAGGACCGTACGGCCTCGTACAGGGTGTCGGCGGCATCACCGAGTCGGCGTACGGCGGTGACCTCGGCGCCGAGTGCCCGGAGCCAGGACGGCAGCATCGGGCCGAGGGCGTCACGGATCAGGCCCTCACGCGGAAGTCCCGCGGTGAGCAATTCGTCTCCCAGGACGAGCAGTTCGACGCGGGGGCGCGGCAGCACGGTCACGGTGTCGTACCCGGCGGCCGCGGCGAGGCCCAGGGCGGCGGGGGTGAGTAGCGTGCCGAGCGGCAGCAGTTGGTCGCCACTGCGGCACTCCTGGCCCCGGGAGCGGATGTCCTGACCGTGCGCCATGTCCCGGGTGGCGTGCAGTCGGCCCTGCTCGTCGGTGCGGCCGTGTTCACTGCGCAGGACGGCGGTGGTGTCGAGCGGGACGCGTGCGCCGGTGGCGATCCGGACCGCCTCGCCGTCGGTGAGCCGCTCGGGCTCGGCGTGCCCGGCCAGCACACCGTCCTCCCGGACGGCCCAGGGGCCGGGCCCCGCGACCGCCCAGCCGTCCATCGCGGACGTGTCGAAGGAGGGCAGGTCGGTGAGGGCGGTGAGAGGGGCGGCCAGCACCAGACCGAGGGCGTCCTCGACGGTGACGGAGAGTGGGGAGCGGCGTCCGCAGGAGCGGGCGGCGCGTTCGGCGACGGCGCGGGCCTCGGGCCAGGGGGTGGACCGGTGGTGGGCGTCCTTCCTCGCCCGGTGCGCGGTGGGAGAGCCGTCGGCCGGGGTGCCGTCGGCGGGGCGGGGTGCGCCCGGCCCTCGGGCGGGCCTGTCGTTGGCCACGGCCAGCGCCTCCTCCACGTCCACGTCGAGTTCCTCGGCGTCCTGGGCGGTCATCCGGCGTCCGGAGCGGAGTCGGGGGCGCCGGACGGGGTGTCCGAGGAGCCGGGCTCGGCGTCCGAGGAGCCGGGCTTGGCGTCGGACCCGTCGGCGCCGGTCTCCTCGGCCCAGCCGAGGGCCAGGGCCGTGGCCCTGCGGGCGGCCTCGGCGACCGCGTCCGGGCCTCCC
>NZ_LIQX01000491.1 GCF_001418475.1 Streptomyces ossamyceticus
GCCGGGCCGCGCTGGTCGCCGGACGCGCGGCGGGTGGTCTCCTGGCCCGCCGGGTCGGCCGGTTGCTCGGTCATGGCCATGGCATCCTCCAACGTCTCGGGGCACACCGCCTGCCCGCTCGGGCCTCTTTCATACTGGTCGGAGAGCGGAGCGGGCAGGCGGTGTGCCCCGAGACGTTGGAGGATGCCATGGCCATGACCGAGCAACCGGCCGACCCGGCGGGCCAGGAGACCACCCGCCGCGCGTCCGGCGACCAGCGCGGCCCGGCGCCCGGTGGCGAAGGGCCAGAAGCGGCGCACGAGAGAGTCAACAGGCGCTGGAACGAGATCCTTCAGGAGACACGGGTCACCCAGACCGGTGTGCAGATCCTCTTCGGGTTTCTGCTCAGCGTCGCCTTCACCGCGTCGTTCAAGGAGTTGGAGGCGCTGGACCGCGGTATCTACGTCACCACCGTGGTGCTCGGCGCGTCGGCGACCGGAGCGCTGATAGCGCCCGTCTCCATGCACCGTTTCCTGTCGGGTCAGCGCATGAAGGACGACCTGGTGGAGACGGCCGGTCGGCTGATGATGTGCGGCATGGTCCTCCTGGCGCTGACCATCGGCTGCACGCTGCTGCTGATCCTGCGTTTCGTGGTCCCGGGGGTGCTCGCCGAGGTGCTCGTCGGCGGGGTCATGCTGTGGTTCGGCCTGTGCTGGTACGTGCTCCCGCTGGGCCTGCGCCGCCGCGCCGCCCGGCGCTCCCGGGCCCGCGACGACGCGTAGCCCCGGTGGGCGGCCCACGTTCGGCGGAGTCTCAGGGCTGCGGCTTCGGCGGGAGCGGGAACAGCAGGCAGCTGCTGGTGGCGTGGGCGAGGAGACGGTCCTGGTCGTCGATCAGCTTCGCCTCGGCCAGCGCGGTCCGGCGGCCGCCGTTGAGGACCGTGCCGACGGCGCGGACCCGGCCGGTGTCCACCGTGATGCGCCGCAGGAACTTCACGTTCAGGTCGAGGGAGGTGTACGCCATCCCCGCGGAAAGCGTGGACTGTACGGCGCAGCCCGCCGCCGAGTCGAGCAGGGTCGCGAAGACACCGCCGTGCACACTGCCGATCGGGTTGTAGTGCTCCTCGCCCGGAAGCAGCGAGAACACCGCCCGGCCGAACTCCACCTCTTCGAGCGCCATGTCCAGCGTGGCCGAGACGGGCGGGGCCGGCAGCCGGCCCGCCGCCAGGTCACGCAGGAACTCCAGGCCGGAGACGCGGCCCACGGCAGCGGCCGTCAGCTCGGGGTCCTCCCACTCGTACGTACGCGTCCGCCCCACAGCCCCTGCCTCCCGCTTGACCTTGCCCAGCTGACTTCGTAGATCGAAGCTAGCTGTCGCGTCTTCTGGCTGTCAATGTCGAAGCCAGAGTCCCTACCATGACCGCATGGAGTGGCTTGAGGTGAGTACGGAGGACTGCCCCGTACAGCGCACGCTCGACGTGGTCGGCGAGAAGTGGAGCCTGCTGATCCTGCGGGACGCGGTCAACGGCGTACGCCGGTTCGACGAGTTCCGCCGCCACATGGGGATGTCCGAGGCGGTCCTCAGCGACCGGCTCCGGAAACTGACGGCCGCCGGCATCCTGACGACCGTCCCGTACCGGGAGCCCGGCAGCCGCGCACGCAACGAGTACCGGCTCACCCCCAAGGGGTGGGAGCTGTGGCCGGTCCTGATCGCGTTGCGCCAGTGGGGCCAGACCCACGCCCCCGCCCCCGGGGGCCCCGTGCTCGACGTCCGGCACACCGACTGCGGGGCCCCGGTCCGGGTGGTGGTGGAATGCGCGGCCGAACACACCGAGCTGACCCCGAGGGACGTCACGGCTCGGCCGGGAGCGGGGGCTCGCCGGCGGAGCGCCGAGGACTGAACGGAGGGCGGGACACCTCGCCACGGCAGACCGGCACGTCACTCGGCGCGAGCCCCCGTCCGGGCTCGGCCGCGCATACGCGACACCTGCACATGCGAGCTCACGGTCCCGAGGGTCGGCTCCCCGTCTCCGGCCGATTTCCGGTGCGTGAAGCGGGGCCGGCCGGGCATCCGCTTGTTCGGGCTCGCCCGGTATCCCGTGGCGTTCTGGGCGTCATGGGCCAGTAGGAGGTGTGGCATGCTCTACGACCCGATCTCGGCTCCCCCGGCGTCCGTCGGCGCTCCCGACGTCGCGGCGCGCAAGCAGCGTCTGCGCAGGCGCCTGGAGCGGCTGATCGGCGTGGCCGCCACCGAGGGCAATGACCTCGTGCCGCTGCACAACGGTGACGAGATCTTCCCCGCGATGCTCGGGGCGATCCGCTCCGCCCGGCACACCATCGACATGATGACGTTCGTGTACTGGCGGGGTCAGATCGCCCGTGACTTCGCCGCCGCCCTGGCCGAACAGGCGAGCGCGGGTGTGCGGGTGCGGCTGCTGCTCGACGGCTTCGGCGCCAAGGAGATCGAGGGGCGGCTGCTGGACCTCATGACCGACGCGGGCGTACAGGTGGCCTGGTTCCGCAAGCCGGTGTGGCTGTCGCCGTTCAAGCAGAACCACCGCTGCCACCGGAAGGCTCTCGTCGTCGACGAGCACACGGCCTTCACCGGCGGCGTCGGCATAGCGGAGGAATGGTGCGGCGACGCCCGCACGCCCTCCGAGTGGCGGGACACCCACGTCCAGGTCCGTGGTCCGGCCGTGGACGGGATCGCCGCCGCCTTCGCGCAGAACTGGGCCGAGTGCCACGACGAACTCTTCGACCACCGCGACCGCTTCACCGAACACCCGCAGGTGGGCTCGTCCGTGGTGCAGGTCGTGCGCGGCTCCGCGAGCATCGGCTGGCAGGACATGCAGACCCTCATCCGGGTCATGCTCACCTCCGCCGAGGAACGTTTCCGGCTGGCCACCGCCTACTTCGCCCCCGACACCTACTTCATCGACCTGCTCAGCGACACCGCGCGCCGGGGTGTGCGCGTCGAGATCCTGTTGCCGGGCCCGCACACCGACCAGCGGGCCTGTCAGCTCGCCGGCCAGCACCACTACACCCGGCTGCTCCAGGCCGGTGTGCACATCCGCCAGTTCCAGCCGACGATGATGCACGCCAAGATCATCACGGTGGACTCGGTCGCCGCGCTCATCGGGTCCACCAACTTCAACCGGAGGTCCATGGACCACGACGAGGAGGTCATGCTCGCCGTCCTGGACGAGGAGTTCACGGCCGCGCTCGACCGTGACTACGACGCGGACCTCGAGAACAGCGTGGACATCGACCTCGCCCGATGGAGACGCCGAGCGTGGCTCCAACGCGTGAAGGAAGCGGCGGTCACCCCGGTCCGCCGCTTCCTGTGAACCACCGGCCGGGTGACCGGGTGTGCGGGTGCTAGAAGTGCCGCAGGCGCATCAGGAACTGGCAGCCGCCGGAGCGGTTGTCGGCGTCGATCTTCACCGTGACCGGAGTCCCGGCGAAGGCCGAGCGGTGCTGGCCCGCGGGAAGCGCGTCCGGGCACTGCCCGGCGTCACCGTCGGGGAAGAACTGGACGTCGAGAACGATGTTGCCGGTCACGGTGAAGGTGAGGTCGCACCAGCCCGGTCGGCCGTCGGTGTCGACCCGCACGGCCTGCCCGAACACCGGGATCGGCAGGATCGGAACGGCGTTGTTGCCCTGCTGGTTCCCGCACTGACCGGCGTCACCGCCGGCACTGGGCCGGAGCGAATAGCTGATGGAAGCCCCCGCGAGGGCCCTGTCCGGGTCGTGGACGCCGAACGCGAGCTGGCAGCCGCCGGAACGGCCGTCGGTGTCGAAGCGGATGGCCTGCGTCCAGTCCGGCGAGGCGGCCCACTGCTCGCCCGTCCTCCCACCGCACTGGCCCGCGTCGCCGTCGGCGTTGAACTGGATGCCGAGTTGCGGCGCGACGCCGCGCGGGGCGGCTTCCGTCGCGTACGCCGCCGTACCGGACAGACCGGCACCCATGAACGCGGCCGCGGCCAGAACGCCGGCCAGTGATCTCCGACGTCCGGCCATCCGTAAGCCCCTCATACCAGCGTCTCCTCGAGGTTGGTGGGCACGGCGGACGAGCCCGCCGCGCCGCTGTCGTGTACCGACCGGCCGGGCCTGCCGGCCGGGCCAGACCGCAGTATTGATCGCTGACGTCCCGGCCGTATCGCCATGAACACGCCAATCTTTGATCCTTGGACGAGACAGGCCCGACGGTCGTGTTTCGAAGCGGCGGCGGCGCCCCTTCGCGCCACACGGCGGGTTTCGAGGCCGAACGAGGCGCCGAGCGGCGCGCACCGGGCAGGGCCCGGACCGTGCCGGGGGCCGCGGGCCGGTCGATCAGGAGATGTTGTCGGCCAATATGGCGTCCTCCGGCAACGACACAGCAAGCACTCTCATCCCGTGGACGGCGACCGCGCCCCGGTCGTGCGCCGGGGCGCGAGGCGTATGTGCGGACGCCTGCGCTGTTTCGCGTCGCAACGGCCCCGTTCCGCACTCTTCGAGGAACGAGGGGGGCCGACCCCCTCCCGATGCACGACCGCAACGCGTCGCGGCGGTCGCACCCCAGGGCGACCGAGCGACAGGAGCGACACAAGCGGAACGCCGAGCACCGCATCCCGCAGCTCAACAGGCGTCTAATTCCAGCCCCTTGAGCACCACCCGAAGGGCGTCCGGGCCCTTGTTCGGGCTCCGCGAGGATGATTAGGCTCCTGCTCGCTTTCGCACTTCCTGCACATATTCCACGCATCACGACCGATGTCGGCGAATCTCCCCTTGCATTGGCATGCGCATGTCGCATGCGGGTGCGCGGGTGGGCTGCGCGGCGCAGCAAGGGGGGTGAAGGACCATCGACGCGTTCCGCACAGGCCGCCCCACCGACGGCGAGTCGCCGGTGCCGCTCGCCGAGCCCTCCCCGGTCCAAGCCGTGCCGGACGTGGTGCCCGAAGCCGTGACCGGCGGGGTGCCCGAGACCGTGGCCGACGTGGTGTCCGAGGCCGGACCCGGCTCTGATCGCGGTGCCGCCGGGCGTACACGCGGGCGGCGCGACCTCGCCGTGTTCTGGTGCGTCAACGCCGTCGACGGGCTGGGCAGTCAGGCCTCGGGGCTGGTGTTCCCCCTGCTGCTCCTGGATCTCGGGCACGGGCCCGGAGTGGTCGGCGTGTTCGCGAGCGCCGCCGCCCTCGCCGGTGTGGCGCTGGGCCCGCTGGTCGCCCTGCCGGCGGACCGGGGGCACCGGCGTCGCATCATGACCGGAGCGGCCGTGCTCGCGGCGGTCGCGATGGCCGGTCTGGCCCTGGCCTGTCTGCGGCACCCGCCGTTGTGGGTCCTGCTGGTGCTGGCGTTCACGGAGCGTCTGTGCGCGACGGCGTACGAGACGGCCTCGCGCGGCGCCCTGACCCTGCTGGCGTCACCGGACGACATGCCGCGCGCCATGGCGAACCTTCAGGCGGGCGACCAGGCCGCGCTGGTGGCCGGACCGGCGTTGGGCGGCGTCCTGTTCGGAGTCGGCCGCTCCCTTCCGTTCGTGGTCGACGCGGTCTCGTACGCGGCGGCGGCATTCGGCGTGCTCGCCATCCGTACGCCGCTGAACGCGCCGGACGCCGAGACAGCGCCAACGGCGAAGGACGACGGCGGAACGGCCGTACGGGGAACCCCCACCGACGGCACCGGGTCGCGGCGGTCGGCGTCCTCGGGAACCCTGCGGGCCGGGCTGACAGTGGTGATGCGCTCCCCCGTGCTGCGGCTGGTGCTGTGGTGGACGTCCGTCGCGAGCGGCGGACTGACCCTGCTGTTCTACACGGCGGTGCTGGTCCTGGGCCCGGACGCGGGCGGTGCCGCGACGGGCGGCGTGCTGGCCGTGTCCGGCGCGGCCGGTCTCGTCGGCTCGCTGCTGGCGGCTCGGGTGGTGCGGCGGCTCGGGGCCCGGCGCTCGCTGACGGCGGCCACCTGGCTGCTGCTGCCCCCGTGCGTCGCGCTGAGCGTGGCCGGCGGGCCGTGGCTGTGGGGGGTGTGCTTCGGCGTCATCTGCCTGGTGCTGCCCGTGATCACCGTGGTCCTGGGCACGGCGGCCGTCCTCGCCGTACCGCACGGGTTGCAGTCGCGGACCGGAGCCGTGTTCGGGGCGGCCACCGCGGTGACGGCCGCCGGAGCGCCCGCCGTCGCCGCCCTCCTGGTGAGCTGGGGCGGTTCACGACTCCCCGCCGCGGCCTGCGCCGTGGTCCTGGCGCTGCTCGCGGTACGTACCCAGCGGATGGCGCCGGCGGTGCTGCGTTCCCTCACGTCCGCGAGTGCGGGCGGGGTTTCCGCCCCGGCCGGCCCGCCTGCGGAGCGTGGCGTATGACCAGCCCGTACCAGGTGTTCGTGACCGCGCTGCCCGACGTCTGCCCCACCGCCCCGCACCGCATGGTGTTCACCGCCGACGCCGACGGGCGCTGCGAGGTGTTCACCTGGGACGGCGCCGCGGGGCGGGCCCGGCAGGTCACCGACAGCCCCGGCGGCACGTTCCACCGGGCGATCGACGCCGCCGGCCATGTGTGGTGGTTCGAGGAGGACCCGGCGGGGCGGGGCCGCTGGTGGTTCCAGCACTTCGACGGCGGCCCCCGGCTGCCGGGGCTGCCCGGCGCACCGCTCGGACAGCCGCGCGGGTTGGCCGTGACCGCGGACGGCGTGACAGCGGCGGCGTTCCGTCAGGGGCGGGAGACCGCGGTGCTCGTCGGCCGCCGGGGCCGTGTCCCCCGGGAAGTGGTGCGCACGGGCCGGGCCTGCCGGCTGGGCGGGATCAGCGCGGACGGCACCCTGATCGCGCTGGCGTCGTCGGCCGACGACGCCGATGCCGTCACCGTCCACACACGTGACGGTCGGCTCGTCGCCGAACTGCCCGGCGTCGGCCGTCCGGGCGGCCGACTGTGGTGCCAGGGCTTCTCCCCCCGCCCCGGACACACCGAACTCCTGCTGGTGCGGGACCTCGGCGACCGCTACGCCCCCGCCACCTGGGCACTGGACAGCGGACTGCGCATCCACTCCTGGTGCACCTTCGACACGGAGATCACCGCCCGCTGGTGTCCCGAGTCGCGGACGGTGCTGGTGCGGCAGGACCGGCACGGCCGCTCGCTGCTGCACCGCGTCGATCTGGACGCCCGGCGGCGGACCGTCGTACCGACGCCCGTGGGCAGCCTGCTGGACGCGGCGCCCCGGCCCGGTGGAGCCGTCGACTGTCTGTGGACCGACACCGCGCACCCGCCGGTCCTGCGCAGGACACCCGGAACGGCGCACCCGTCGTCGTCCGCCGACGCCGAGCCGCTCCTGCTGCCTCCCTCCGGCCCGTCGACCGTGGTGCCCGGCCGCCACACCGACCGGTGGACTCCCGTCGGTGCGGGCCGTGTGCACAGTCTGCTGAGTCTTCCGCACGCGGAGGGCGACGCACCGCCCCCGGCCGTGTTCCTCGTCCACGGCGGGCCCGCCGACCACGACCGGGACGCCTACGACGCGACCGTGCACTCGCTGGTGGCCTCGGGGTACGCGGTGGTCCGCGTCAACTACCGCGGCTCCACCGGCTACGGCCCCCACTGGCGGCAGGACTTCACCGCCGGGGTCGGCCACACCCAGGTGGCGGACCTGACCGCCGTCCGCGCCGACCTCGTCTCGGCCGGCCTGGTCGCCGGGGACGCGTGCGCGCTGTGGGGGGTGTCGTGGGGCGCGTACCTCGTGCTGCTCGCCCTCGGTACGCGTCCCGGACTGTGGCGGGCGGGCGTCGCCGTCAAACCGGTCGCCGACTGGGTCGCCGCGCACCGGGCCACCACACCGGCGTTGCGCGCTCTGGACGTCAAGCTGTTCGGGGGCGGCCCGGACGAGGTCCCGGAACGGTACGCGGCCAGCTCACCGATCACGTACGCGGCGAAGGTCTCGGCGCCCCTGCTCGTGGTCGGCGCCACCCATGACGACAAGTGCCCGCCGGGCCAGATCCGCGCCTACCTCGACGCCCTGGCCGCAGCGGACGTCCCCCACGACACCCTGTGGCTCGACACCGGGCACGACGGCTACGACGGCGCCGCGCACGTCGCCGTCCTGCGACGTGCCCTGCGCTTCCTGCGCGACCGGCTTCCCGACCCGGCGCACCGCGCCATCGGACGTCCCCCCGCACCGACGGGGGGACTCCGGTCCCGCTGAGCCACCAGCGGGACCGGACGCACAGCACCACTTCACAACACCGAGGAGGAACCGTGCAGAAGGACATCATCCACAACGACCCGCTCGCGGGCGACGAGGAGAACCGCAAGCCGGGCATCGGCATCACCATCACCATCCCGTTCCGCAACGCGGACGAGGGTGGCGACGAGGAGTGATCCTCGCCCGGCCGGCCCCGGGAAACAGGGGCCGGCCGGGTCTGCCACCGGCCCTTCTCCTGCCCCGTCGTCCCCGAGGAGCCGACTGTGCGTGTCCTCCTGCTCAACATGCCCTGGTCCCCCATCGACCTGCCGTCCCTGGCCCTGGGCATCCTCAAGCGCAGTGTCGACGAACGCGTTCCGGGCGCCACGTGCGAGGTGCTGCACGCCAACCTGGAGTTCACCGACTGGATCACCGAGCGCACCGAGTTCTCCGCCGAGGACTACGAGTACTTCGCGCTGTCCTCGTACTTCCTCGGCTGCGGCGACTGGGTGTTCTCCAGTGCCCTGTACGACGACCCGGCGTGGAAGACGGCCGAGTTCACCGATGTGATGACCGGCAAGCTGCGCGCCTCGCGGATGCGTATGAGCAAGCAACTGCACGAGGTCGTACCGGAGTTCGTGGAGGAGATCGCTCGCCGGGTGGCCGACCTCGCGCCCGACGTCGTGGGCCTCACGTCGACCTTCCAGCAGAACACGGCGGCCCTGGCCGCGGCCCGGCACATCAAACGGCTGGCCCCCGGCATCGTCACGGTCATGGGCGGCGCCAACTGCGACGCCGAACAGGGCGCCGCCGTCCATCGCAACTTCCCCTTCGTCGACTTCGTGGTGCGCGGCGAGGGCGAGGAGGCGTTCCCCCGGCTGCTCCAGGCCCTGCAACAGGCGCCGGAGGCCCCCTCCAGCGCGGTCGCGGACATCCCGGGGTTGTGCCACCGCGCCGACGGAGTCTCCGTCGCCAACCCGATGCCGACCGGGCCGATGCCTCCCTCCGCGATCCTTCCCCCCGACTACAGCGGCTACTTCGAACGCCTCGCCGCGTCCGTCGCCCGCAACTGGGTGGAGCCGAAGCTCGTGGTCGAAGGGGCCCGGGGCTGCTGGTGGGGCGAGAAGCACCACTGCACGTTCTGCGGTCTGAACGGCTCGTTCATGCAGTTCCGCAGCAAGAGCCCGGACACCTTCTACCAGGAGATCATGGATCTGGCGGAGCGCCACCGGGTCCTCGACATGTACGTCGTCGACAACATCCTCGACATGCGGTACCTGTCCACCGTGCTGCCCCGGATCATCGGCAGCAGCTACGACCTGCGCATGCACATCGAGATCAAGGCCAACATGCGCCGCCCCCAGCTCCAGGTCCTCGCCGACGCCGGGCTCATCTACGTCCAGCCCGGCATCGAGAGCCTCAACAGCCGGGTCCTCGACCTCATGGACAAGGGCGTCAGCGGCTGCCAGAACGTGCGGATGCTCCGCGACGCCGCCGAGACGGGACTGTCCGTGTCCTGGAACTACCTGCACGGCTTCCCGGGCGAGACCGCGGAGGACTACGAGCCGGTCATCGGGCAACTGCCCGCGCTCGAACACCTCAACCCGCCGGTCGACCTGTCCGCCCGGATCGCGATCGAACGGTTCAGCCCCTACTTCAACCGGCCCGAACTGGGCTTCACCGGTCTGCGGCCGGAGGAGCACTACCTGTTCACCTACGACCTGCCCGAAGAGGAACTGCACGATCTGGCCTATGTCTTCCAGGCTCCCGAGCGCGGCATCGGCTCGGCCACCGTGAACCGGCTCAACGACGCCATCGGCGCGTGGAAGAAGCACCACACGGACGCCCGGCTCACCCACACCGATCTGGGCGACGAGATCGTCCTCGTCAGCCGCCGGCACTCCTTCGACTGGCGGACCCTGCGGCTGACGAGGACGATCTC
>NZ_LIQX01000492.1 GCF_001418475.1 Streptomyces ossamyceticus
GGTCGGGGCGGCCATGGCCGCCGGGGCAGCCGTTCCCGCCGGGGGCGCGGTGCCCGAGAACGTGGTCGTCGGGGCCGGGGTCGCCGAGGGCGGCCCGGGGGGCGGGTCGTTCCGTACGGCTCCCCGTCCCCGTCCGCGTCGGCGTACCCGGCTCGCTCTCGTCGCGGGTGTGGCCGTCGCCGCGCTGGTCGGTGCCGTCACGCTGGCGGTGAGCCTGCCGTCGGACGAGTCCGGGGGCGACGGCGGTCGCCGTTCCCTCGACGACGTGCCCGCCGGGGACGCGGCGGGGCTGGAGGAGGGGTCCCTGCCCTCGTCCGACGCCTCGCCCTCCCCTTCAGGGAGCGAGGCGGACGGGAAGGGCGCGAAGGACGGCAAGGGGGCGAAGGGCGACGGGAAGGGGGCGCCGGCGTCCGCCGGTGCGGCCACCCCGACGGGTTCCGGGGCGGGCGGCGGTGACTCCGCGTCCCTCGACCCGCCGCTGTCCGTGAAGGTGGAGCCGTACAGCTGGGAGAGCCCGTGCGTCCAGCGGTATCTGGTGAACCGGCCGCCCGCGGAGGTCGACGGGCCGCCGCCGGAGCCGGACGCGGCCTCCTGGGTGGCGCGGAACGGGGCGGTCTCGTCGGGCGGGCAGTTCCTGACGCTCACCGTCCAGGGCACCGGCAAGGAGACGGTCGTCGTGAACAGCGTCCAGGTCCGCACGGTCGCCAAACGGCAGCCCCTGCCCTGGAACGACTACGTCATGGGGTTTCCCGGTGTCGGGTGCGGGGCCGGTGTGCCGACCCGGTCGTTCACGGTCGCCCTCGACGCCGCCCGGCCCGTCGTCAAGCCCGCGGCGGGGAGCAGGGACTTCCCGTACTCCGTCAGCGAGTCAGACCCGGAGGTGTACTACATCCTGGCCGACGCCTCGGTGTACGACGTCAGCTGGTACCTGGAGGTCAAGTGGACCTCCGGCGCCCGCAGCGACACGTTGACGGTGACGGACGACGGCAGACCGTTCCGCACGAGCGGCAACAACGGGCGTCCGGCCTACGAGTTCCCGCTGCACGGCAAGCAGTGGGTGAAGGAGGGCACGACCCTCGGCGACGACGGCTGAGCCGGGGCGGCCGGCGGGCACCAGGGCGGGCCGGCGGGGACCGGGGCCGGGCGGGCGTCCGGAATTCGGCGTAGTGAACTCCCCTTGGGGACTAGGTTGTTGTGCGTTCAATGACGACCCCCAGGAGAGGCTTCATGGCCGCAGACGCGCTCAGCCAGGACCCCGCCGACCTGCGGAGGAGGATCGACACCACCAAGGCGCACCCGGCACGCGTCTACGACGTCTTCCTCGGCGGCAAGGACAACTACCCCGTGGACCGCGAGGCGGCCGGCGCGGCGCTGGCGGCCAACCCGCGCGGCTACCTCGACGTCCGGCACAACCGGGACTTCCTGCGCCGGGCCGTGACCACGCTCACCAAGGACGAGGGTGTCCGGCAGTTCCTCGACATCGGCACCGGGCTGCCGACCTCCGAGAACGTCCACCAGATCGCCCAGGACATCACCCCCGGCACCCGGGTCGTGTACGTCGACAACGACCCCGTGGTCCTCGCGCACGCCCGCGCGCTCCTCACCAGCGGGCCCGAGGGCGCCACCGACTACATCGACGCCGACTTCCGGGAGCCGGCCCGCATCCTCGAAGAGGCCGCCAGGACACTCGACTTCGACGAGCCGATCGCGCTGTGCCTGGTGGCGCTCCTGCACTTCGTCGAGGACGAGGTCGCCTACCCCGTCGTACGCGAACTGGTCGACGCGCTGCCCGCCGGGAGCCGGCTCGTCCTCACCCACCTCACGGAGGACCTCAACCCGTCGAAGATCCGCGCGGTGCGCGACACGTACACCAAGCGCGGGTTCACCTTCGTGCTGCGCTCCCGCGACGAGGTGGCGCGGTTCTTCGAGCAGAGCGGCCTCGCCGTGGACGAGCCGGGCGTCGTACCCGTCCACCACTGGCGGTTCGAGGGGGGCGCGCCGCTGCCTCCCGAGATGGAGCCGCACACGCTGGCCGCGTTGGACGACATCGAGAAGGTCCGCTATCGGGACATCAACGACGTGACCGACGCGGACATCAACGTGTACGCGGCGACCGGCAGGAAGGGCTAGCGGCCGGAGGGGCCTGCGGCCGCCTCGCCTTCTTCAAGAGGGGACGGCCGCCCCGTCTCCGTTCAGCTCAGCCTCCCGTGCCGAACCATGTCTCCGCCAGGGCGTCCAGGTCCTCGCGGGGCGGGGCCGGGAGCCTGCGCAGATACCAGTTCAGGTCGCTGTAGACGTGCAGGAGGGTGTACGCCATCAGTTCCCGGGGGTCGAACGGGGACCGGCCGTACGCGTCGTAGAAGAGTTTGAGGAGGGCCGGGTCGGCGGCGGTCAGGAACAGGCCGACGCTGACGAAGTCGTACGCCGGCGCGCCGATCATGGCGGGCTCGAAGTCGAACAGGCCGGTCAGGTGCCAATCGTCGTGCGGGTCCACCGTGAGGTGCTCGCGCATCAGCTCCGTGTGGAGCAGCACCGGCCGGGCGGGAGCGGTGAGCGGCAACACCGAGCGCAGGAAGTCGGGGATCTGTTCCAGCCAAGGTTCCGGCAGGCCCCCGCTCGCCTGCTGCTCGACCGCGGCGGCCCGCTGACCGGCCAGGAACCGCGACCAGTCGGGCGGCCCGACGACGGAGGCCACCGGGCCCGGATCCAGGGCGTGCAGGGCGGCCAGGCACTCGGCGGTCTCCGCGACGATCCGCTCCTGGTCCGCCCTCGGGATACGTGGCCAGGCCTCGTTGAGGTCCTCGCCGGGCAGCCGGGACATCAGGACGAAGCGCCAGCCGTTCTTGTACTGGTCGGCGGCCTGCAACCGGGGGGTGGGGATCGGCAGTTGCCCCCACAGGTGGGACAACAGCCGGGCCTCCCGCACGGCTTCCGCCGCTTCGAAGCCCGGATAGAGCTTCAGGACGAGGGCGTCACCGACCGCGTACACCGGCAACGAGCCCTCGGGGAAGCGCACGATTCGCGCGCCGGCGAGACCGAGTTGAGCACAGAGATCCTGGGCGGCCGGTCGCAGCAGTGCCTCGTCACCGACGACTTCTTCCAGTTCGTCGTTCGTGTCCACGCTGGGCAGCATGCGCGCAGCCTAGGGGGTACGGGGTCGCGTCCGCATGGCGAAATCGGTGAATGTAAGGGGCATGTATCTCTCTAGAGTGAGGACGCGGGCGGAGTCGAACCGCCCTGAATATGCCACTACGGGTGTGGGGTGGGTGCTGTGGACGCTGTGCGGGCCAGAAACGACGTGGGATTTGTCAGAGGTTCGATCGTTCCGGGCGAAGTGCGCGCAGGGTCGGACGGGGCCGCCGCGGCGCTCGTGCCGGCCCTCGCCGAGCGTGTCACCTCCGTCGGGGGTTCCCCCGTGCGGGACATCCTCGCCGTCACCTCACGGCCCGAAGTCGTCAACTTCGCGGGTGGTCTGCCCGCCCCCGAGCTGTTCGACACCGAGGGGATGGCGGCGGCCTACCGGGACGTGCTCGCCGGGTCGGCCGGGCGCGCGCTTCAGTACGCGACGACCGAGGGTGAGCCGGCGCTCCGCGAGGCGCTCGCCGCCCGGTACGGCGCCCGGGGGCTGCCCACCGACGCCGACGGGATGCTCGTCACCACCGGTTCGCAGCAGGCGCTGTCGCTGCTCGCCACCGCGCTCCTCGAACCGGGCGACGTCGTCCTCGTCGAGGACCCCTGCTATCTGGCCGCGCTCCAGGCGTTCCGGCTCGCGGGGGCGCGGGTGCTGGCCGTGCCCGGCGACGCGGACGGCGTCGACCCCGACGCGCTGGCCGCGCTGGTGACGCGGACCCGGCCCAAGCTCTTCTACACCGTGCCCACGTTCCAGAACCCCACCGGGCGCACCCTGCCGGCCGAGCGGCGCGCGGCCGGCAGGGTGCGCCCGG
>NZ_LIQX01000493.1 GCF_001418475.1 Streptomyces ossamyceticus
GCAGTCCCGCTCCGACCTCACCGCCGCCGAGCGGGTCGTCACGCTGCCCGCCCACCCGGGCGCGCTCGACGGCGACCCGGTCCTCGTCGGCCACTGGCTGCTGCTGCCGCTGGCCTCCGACGCGCTCGGCTCCCGACTGGTCGCCGTCGACGTGGACGACCCCTCCGTGCAGCGGACCCTGCTGGCGAGCGCGGGCGCCTACGCGCTCGCGGCCCGCGACCGCGGCGCGCTGGTCTCCGGCGGCACCGACGCCGACGACTGGTGGGTGCAGAAGGTGAGCCAGACCGGCGACGGCTCGCTGGAGGTGACGAAGGTCCGGCAGACCCCGGCGCCGGAGAACACCAAGACGGGCATCGCGCTCAGCCGCGGCAGCCTCCGTGTCGCCGAGGACGACCCGGCCGCCGTCGCGGACACCACCTCCGTACGCACCCTCACCACCGACGGCTCCGCCACCCTGACCGCGTCCGGGGCCACGGCGAGCGGTTCCGTCCGCTCCGCCCTCTGCCCGTACGAGGGCGTCACCTGCTCCGCGCTGTGGGGCAACCTCGACGCCCACGACGTGTACCTCGACGCGAACGGCGGCACCGACGAGGGCGAGTCCCTCGGCGACGACCGGCTGGTGGAGATCGGCGGCCACTCCCTCGACTTCGGCGGGCAGGGCGGCCGGATCGTCGACGTCTCCGACGACTACGCCGTGTTCGACTCCGGCGGCGCCACGCCGCAGCAGTACGTCGGCGAGTTCGGCCAGGGCCAGAGGCTGAAGCGGTCCGTGCGCGCCGCGGCCCTGAACGGCTCCACCCTCTGGAGCGCCACCACCACCGCGGGCAGGCTCACCTCGTACAGCGTGCCGCTGGAGAAGACGCTCAGCACGGTGACCGTGCCGGGCCTGGCCTGCGTGCCGAGCGAACTCCAGGCGGCGGGCCGCTGGGTGTACTGGGCCTGCGGGACGGACTCGGCGGGCGTGTACGACACCGTGGCCGGTACGTCGAAGGCGGTGACGCCGGGTGACGTGCTCCTCGGCGACGGTTTCACCGTCCGCCACGACCACGGTGCCGGGACGCTGGTCCTCACCGCGGCGGCCACCGGCACCATCCGCACCCTCGCCTCGGACCTGGCCGACCAGGGCCTGAGCGCGGACCGCCGCTACCGGTGGACGGTCGACGAGTACACCGGGCTGGTCGCCTGGTTCGACGACTACGAGCGCACGCACGTCACCACCACGGGCATCGCCCCGTCCGCGGTGACGGCCTTCGAGTCGTCGACGGCCGACTATGTGTCCACGGGTGCACCCTTCGAGGGCTGGTGGGTGCTGTCCCGCCCGGTCACCTCCTGGTCGCTCACCTTCACCTCGGTGCAGAGCGGCGCCGGCGGCAAGGCCACCCGCACCGTCACCGGCGGCGCGACCCCGGGCCGGGTGACGGCCACCTGGGACGGCAGGACCGCGAGCGGAGCCCACTTCCCCAACGGCCACTACACCTGGACCCTGCGGGCGACCGCCCTCGGCACCGCCGCGGCGGTCACGGTGACCGGCGGCGAGGGCTACCTCCAGCGCGGGGCCGCCGTGCGCCGCGACTTCGTCAGCCCGGAGGGCCCCGACGGCCGCGGCGACCTGCTCACCCTCAACTCCTCGGGCGGGCTGACCTTCCACAGCGGCACCGGCACGGGCGGCCTCGGCGACAAGTACACGGGCACCGGCTGGCCGACGACCGTCAAGGCGGTCCCCTTCGGCGACCTGAGCGGCGACCGCTGCAACGACGTCCTCGTGCGCTACAGCAGCGGCGCGCTGCGGCTGTACAAGCCGGGCTGCGGGGCGGCCGTCAAGCCGTCGACGGCGTACACGACCCTCGCGACCAGCGGCTGGACGCAGTACGACGTCCTGACGTCGCCCGGCGACGCGAGCGGCGACGGCCGCCCGGACCTGATCGCGAGGAACTCCTCCACCGGAGCGGTCTACCTCATGAAGGGCACCGGTGACGGCAAGCTCGCCCCCCGCGTGAAGCTCTACGACAACTGGAAGGGCTACAAGAAGATCGTCGGCGCCGGCGACCTCACCGGCGACGGCAGGGCGGACCTCCTGGCCCAGGACGCGTCGAACAACCTGTACCGCTACGACGGCAAGGGCGACGGTACGTTCGCGGCCCGCGTCAAGGTGCTGTCGAACTGGGGCGGCTCGTACAACGCGCTCGTCGGTGTCGGCGACCTCACGGACGACGGCCGCCCGGACCTGGTCGCCCGCGACACCAGCGGCAACCTGTGGCGCAACAGCGGCGACGGCAAGGGCTCGTTCGGGTCACGGACCCGGATCGCGACCGGCTGGAGCGGCTACAAGTCCCTCTCCTAGACGGAGCGGGCGGACGAACGGCCGGGGCCGGCGGTGGATGGAGAACGTTCCGTCACCGCCGGCCCCGGCCGTTCGTCCCCCTTTAGGGAGACATGGCCCACAGGCACTGAAGAACACGTCCCTCACGGGGTATCCGTACGGGTGCAGGCGACGACGGGGACCAACTGTTGTCGTTTGACAATAATAGCCGTGAGACAACAAAGTAACCGTGTCGGATGGGCACGGGGAAGGACATGGGATGCTCCGGTGGACGGAGACCGCTCCGTGCGCGGGTCGCCGTCGCGGTCGGGCGACGGTGCCGCCGACGCCGCTCGGCATCGCTCAGGCGGTCCGGCTGCTGGAGTCCGGGGCCTCGTCGTGGATCTGCGTGGCGGCGGTGGCGCAGAAGGACTCCAGCCCCTCCAGCAGGGCGGTCCGCTTGGCCGCGGGCATGTCCGCCAGCACCTTCCGCAGCTCCCGCTCCCTGCGGGTCCGCAGGTCGGCGAGGAAGGCGCGGCCCCGGCTGCTGAGGTGCAGCCGCACCTCGCGCCTGTCCTCCGCGCTCACCTCCCGCTCGATGAACCCCGCCGCGTGCAGCCGGTCGCACAGCCGGCTCGTGGACGGCGGTGTCGACGCCAGCGTCTCCGCCAGGGTGCGCAGGTTGATGCCGTCCTGGTGCTCGAGTATGTGCAGGACACGCAGCTGGGACGCCGAGGTGGGCGCGGTGGAGGCACGGCCCCACACGACTTCCAGCAGCTCGACGGCCGTCGTGGTCACACGCGCGACCTCGTCAGGCTCGGGGCGGCGGCGGAAGGCAGTCACGGTCACACTCTCGCAGGCGCTGGGCTGACTGTCAGCGTACTAGGGACCTCGGCGCGCACGCGGACGTGGATGCCCCGAGCGCCCGGCACGACCCGTCCGCACCCGGCCTCCCGGCGGAGGCACGCATCCCGCGGAGAAAGATTGGTGTATCGCCCGTCATGAAGAGATTCCTGGCCGCCGAGCGCGCGCTGCGCACCGCGGCTCCCCCTGCGTTGGTCGACGCCGCGCGTTCCGTACTGGCCGAGCAGTACGGGGCGCAGGAGACCGAGCTGTTCATGGCCGACTACAGCCTGACGGTGCTCCAGCCGGTGTCGGTCCTGCCGCACACCCTGGAGCCGGTGTCGGTGCACAACACCACGGTCGGCCGGGCCTTCGGTTCGCAGAAGCCGTACCACGAGGAGCGGCCCGGCGGGCGGACTCGCCTCCACCTCCCGGTCAGCGTGCGCGGCGACCGGCTCGGTGTCCTGTCCCTCACCCTGCCCGACGCCGCCGCGCGGGAATGGGAGTCCGAACTCGCCGAGATCGCCGACGTCCTCGGACACGAGGTGCTCGTCGCCGAACGGGACACCGACCTCTATCTCCAGACGCGCCGCAAGGACCGGCTCACCCTGGCCGCCGAGATGCAGTGGCAGCTGCTGCCCGGCCGCTCCTGCTCCCGCCCCGAGTACGACCTGGGCGCCCAGTTGGAGCCCGCCTACGCCATCTTCGGCGACAACTTCGACTGGTCCGCCACCGCCGACCGGCTGACGCTGTACGTCACCAACGGCATGGGCGAGGGCATAGAGGCGTCGCTGCTGACGAACCTGGCCATCAACGCCCTGCGCAACGCCCGCCGGGCCGGCATCTCCATCGCCGACCAGGCCGCCCTGGCCGACCAGGCCGTCTACGCCCACTACCGGGGCCGCTGCTACCTGTCCGTCCTGATGTTCGACTTCGACCTGGCCACCGGACACGCGAGCGTGGTGGACGCGGGATCGCCCCAGTTGCTGCGGCTGCGCTCCGGCACGGTGGAGCGCGTCACGTTCGACGCCCAGCTGCCCCTCGGCATGTTCGAGGAGACCGACTACGTGGCCCAGGACTTCCACGTCGAGCCCGGCGACCGGCTCGTCTTCGTCAGCGACGGCGTCCACGGGGTGGCCTCTCCGAAGGGGGAGGCGTACGGGGACACGGCCCTCGCGCGGGCCATCCACTCCACCCGGCTGCTGCCCGCGGCCGAGGTGCCGCGCGCGATCCTGCGGGAGCTGACCGGCCACCGCGGCGAGGCCCTGGCGGACGACGACGCGCTCGTCGTCTGCCTGGACTGGCGCGGGAGGCCTCCGGCGGCATGACCGACGAGCGGGGCGCGGCGAGGCGCGGCGGGGCGCGGCCAGGGGAACAACCTCCCTGTAGCACACGTGCGTTGTCCGGCCCTCGAACCCCGCGCTACTGTTGCTATGCGGCAATAATTGCCTGATGGCTTGCCTTCCGGTCGGCCGCGGGGCTCGCGGCAGGGAGAAACGCACGTGACGGAGAGCGAAACGGCCGCCGCGGTGACGCGGGAGCCGAGCCGGTTCCCGGCGGCGGACGCGACGGCCGACGTGCGGAGGCTCGCACCGGGGGTGACTGCGGAGACGCCCGCGACGGAGGCCGACGTACGGACGCCGACCCTGGAGGCCGCGGGGATGGCGACCGGGACCGAGGCCGGTGCCACTGCCGACTGCCACCAGGGCTGCGGCTGCGTCCGGAGCTGCGATTACGGACTCGGCTACGGCTACGGCTACGG
>NZ_LIQX01000494.1:0-2787 GCF_001418475.1 Streptomyces ossamyceticus
CGGCCCAGATCGTCTTGCCGGCGGACGTCTGGCGGCTGCCCCAGCGCTCGGCGACCTGCGCGACGAGGAGCAGTCCGCGTCCGCCCTCGTCGAAGACCCGGGCCCGCCGCAGATGGGGGGCGGCGCTGCTGGAGTCGGAGACCTCGCAGATGAGGGCGTCGGCGCGGATCAGCCGCAGATGGATGGGGGCGTTGCCGTAGCGCATCGCGTTGGTGACCAGCTCGCTGACGATCAGCTCGGTGGCGAAGTCGAGGTCGGCCAGTCCCCATGCGTCGAGTTGCTCGGCCGCCATCCGGCGGGCCCCGCCGACGGCCGCGGGGTCCAGGGGCAGCTCCCAGGTGCTGACCCGGTCGGCGCCGAGCGTGGCGGTCCTGGCGAGGAGCAGGACGATGTCGTCGGCAGGGGGGTCGGGCCGCACCTTGCGGAGCACCTCGTCGCAGATCTCCTCCAGATCGGCGGCGGGATGGCGCAGCGCCTCGGTCAGCAGGTCGAGTCCGACGTCGACGTCGCGGCCGGGGGCCTCGATCAGGCCGTCGGTGTAGAGGGCGAGCGTGCTGCCCTCGGCCATGTCGATCCGGGCGGCCTCGAAGGGCAGTCCGCCCAGGCCGAGCGGTGGCCCGGGGGGCAGCTCCAGCACCTCCACGGTGCCGTCGGGCCGCATCAGGACGGGCGGTGGGTGCCCGGCCCGGGCCAGGTCGCAGCAACCGGCCACGGGGTCGTAGACGGCGTAGAGGCAGGTGGCCCCGACCTCGCCCGAGGCGCCCTCCGCTGCGCTCCGCGCGTCCGGGCCCTCCTCCCGGTCGAGGCGGATCACCAGGTCGTCCAGCCGGGTGAGCAGTTCGTCGGGGGTGAAGTCGGCGTCGGCGAGGGTCCGTACGGCGGAGCGGAGCCGGCCCATCGTGGCGGAGGCGTGCACGCCGTGGCCGACCACGTCGCCCACCACCAGTGCCACGCGTCCCCCGGACAGGGAGATGACGTCGAACCAGTCTCCGCCGATCTCGTCCCCGGGGCCCGCGGGCAGGTACCGGTAGGCGAGGTCCGCGGACTCCACCTCGGGGAGGCGCTCGGGCAGGAGGCTGCGCTGGAGGGTGATCGCGGTGTGCCGCTCACGGGTGTAGCGGCGGGCGTTGTCGATGCTCACCGCCGCCCTGGCGGCGATCTCCTCGGCCAGCACCAGGTCGTCCTCGCTGAAGGCGTCCTCGGTGCGGTGGCGCAGCAGGAGCATCACGCCGAGGGTGATGCCCCGGGCGCGGAGCGGCACCATCAGCACCGAATGGATCTTGAAGCGCCGCATGTTGTCGATGCGTCCCGGGGAGGCGGCCAGCCACTCCCGCAGCAGGGGGTCGCCCGCGCTGTGGTAGCTGCCGCGGCCGGTGATCAGGGCCTCGGCCGCCGGGGAGCCGGGCGGGTGGATGTCGATGTCGCCCGTGGCGACCACGGATTCCGGGACTCCCTTGAGCACCGACCGCTGTGCGTTACGGCGGCAGACGACCGGCGCGTCCGGGGGCACGGGCTGCGGCTCGTGGCCCTGGACGACCGACTCCAGCAGGTCGACGGTGGCGAAGTCGGCGAACCCCGTCACCGCCACCTCGGCCAGTTCCTCGGCGGTCCGGGTCACGTCGAGGGTGCTGCCGATGCGCACGCTGGCGTCGTTCAGCACGGCCAGGCGCCGGCGGGCCCAGTACTGCTCGGTGATGTCGATGACCAGGGCCGACAGTCCCAGTACGGAGCCCGCCCTGTCCTTCAGCGGGGACAGGAACAGCGACCACGCGTGGTCGCGGACCTCACCGGAGGCCCGGAAGGGCTGCTCCTCGCGGTAGATCATCTCTCCGGTGCGCGCGACCTCGTGCTGGAGACGGTCGATCTCGTCCAGGGGCGGGGCGGGGTAGATCTCCCACAGCGTCCGCCCTCTCATCTCGTCCGGGTTCAGCCCCATGGCCTGGCTCATCACCTGGTTGCAGGTGACGAACCGGGCCTCGCTGTCGTAGATGGCGACGGGCAGCGGGAGCTGCGCGAGCGTGATGTCCCAGAGTTCGGCGGGCCCCGTGTCCGTCGGCCCGGCGGAGTAGGTCACCGCCGCCGGGGTGAGGACCCAGTGGGTCCCGCCCCGCCCGTCGAGCAGGGGGGTGCCCCGCAGCCGCACGATGACCCGGTCGCCGTCCCGTTTCCGAAGCCCCACGTCGCTCGTCCAGGGTTCGCGGGCGGCCAGGTGACGCCGGGTCGCCGTGGGCAGCCTCGCGGTCCGCAGGTGCGCGGCCGGCCGGCCCACCACCTCCTCGGGCGGGTACCCGAGGAGCCGCCGGGCACCGTCGCTCCACACCAGGACGACTCCGCGGGCGTCGACGACGACCGCGAAGTCGTCCGGTACGGCCGGTCCCTCCGCTTCCCTGGTCGTGTCGGGCTCGTTGTCCATGGGCGTACCCCGACGTCGTTCTGCCGTTGTCCAGCACGGCGCTGTGCGCCCGGCACGGGCGCTGCCTCCAGCATCCCGCCGCGGGGCATCCCGCTCAACCGGTTGCGCGGCGCGCACCGACCTCCGGGGCCGGGGTGGAGCCCGTCAGACGGGCGTCGACGCCGACGGCACGAAGGGCGCGCCGTGGCCGGGGACTATGAGGGCCGGGCCGAGGGCGAGGACCTTCTCCCTGGCGGCCCGCAGCTGGTCGCGGTCGGGGGCGAAGGGGTCGTCGGCCGGCCCCTCGGCGGTCCACCACAGATGGGTGAGGACCACGAGGCCCTCCTTCGCGGTCACCAGGGTGCTGACGTCCTCGGCGGTGTGGCCGGGCGTGG
>NZ_LIQX01000494.1:2794-2941 GCF_001418475.1 Streptomyces ossamyceticus
GCGGGGAACAGGGCGGCGTTCAGGGTGTGGTCCGGGTGGTGGTGGCTGAAGACCACGTCGGTGACGTCCTCGGGGGCGAGTCCGTGCTCCGTGAGCGGGTCCAGGATGAGCCGGCGGTCGGCGACCATGCCGGGGTCGACGATCGCG
>NZ_LIQX01000495.1 GCF_001418475.1 Streptomyces ossamyceticus
GGTCTGGTGCACCGGGACGTCAAGCCCGGCAACATCCTGGTCGCGCAGGGCACGGACAGCGATCATCCCGAGCACGTCTACCTCACCGACTTCGGCCTGACGAAGAAATCGCTGTCGCTGACCGGGTTCACCACCGTCGGCCAGTTCGTGGGGACACTCGACTATGTGGCCCCGGAGCAGATCTCCGGCAAGCCCGTCGACGGCCGCTGCGACGTCTACAGCCTCGCCTGCGTCGTCCACGAGACCCTCGCCGGGCGCCCGCCCTTCCAGCGCGACGACGACATGGCGCTGCTCTGGGCCCATCAGTACGACCAGCCGCCGCCGCTGACCGAGCAGCGCCCCGATCTGCCGGCGTCCGTCGACGACGTGCTGGCGAGGGCGCTGGCCAAGAGCCCCGACGACCGCTACGACTCGTGCCTGTCCTTCGTGGCCGCGCTCAGGGTCGCCGGTACGCGCCACGGCACGCCGACCGGGCACCCGCCGACCCGCACCGCGCGGACGCCCACGAGCGGCGCACCCGAACCGCCGCCGGAGCCGCCTGCCTGGGCGAGGCCGGTGTTCATCCAGCCCTGAGGTCGAGCCGCTCGACCCTGGCGACGTTCTCCCGGTCCTCGGTGTCCTGGCTGGCCTCGGCGGCGAACCAGGCGTCGAGGATCTCCTT
Organism: Streptomyces ossamyceticus; assembly: GCF_001418475.1. Taxonomy (GTDB): domain Bacteria; phylum Actinomycetota; class Actinomycetes; order Streptomycetales; family Streptomycetaceae; genus Streptomyces; species Streptomyces ossamyceticus. The sequence goes on from NZ_LIQX01000495.1 coordinate 662, forward strand.
CAGCAGCGGGGCGGAGGTCAGCCGCAGACCGATCGCCAGCACATTGGCGTCGTTCCAGCGCCGGGCGCCGTCCGCCGTGTAGGCGTCCGTGCACAGGGCGGCCCGCACGCCCGGCACCTTGTTGGCGGCGATCGACGCGCCGGTGCCGGTCCAGCAGCACACGACGGCCTGGTCCGCCGCACCGGAGGCGACCTCCCGCGCCGCGGCCTCCGAGCACGCCGCCCACTGGGGGTCGTCCCCCGGGCGCAGCGCCCCGTGCGGCAGCACGTCGTGACCGCGGTCGCGCAACTCCTCGACGAGGAGACGGGCCACGGGTTCGTCCATGTCCGAGGAGACGGAGATCCGCATGCCCCGGAGACTACCCGCGTGCACGCGGCAGTGCGCCCGTCGCGTCGACCTCCGCCACGCGCTGAGGGGCTGCTGCCGGACTACGGGACCGCCGGACTACGGGACTACGGGACTACGGGACTGACGGGCCACGCGACTGCGGCTCTGCCGGTCTACGGGCGCGGCCACGGCTTCCCGGCCAGCCGTTCGATGCTGGTGTTGAAGCGCTGGAGGTAGTCGGCGAACCCGGCGATGTCCTCGTCGGACCAGTCGGCCAGGACCATCGCGAGGGTGCTGACGTTTCCCTCGCGCTCCTCGTCGAGGCGGCGCTCGCCCTCGTCGGTGATACGGAACTTGCGGGCCACCCCGCCGTCGGGGTCCAGGGTGTGCTCGACCAGCCCGGCCCGCAGGGCGGCGGCGGTCTGCCGGCGCAGCGTGGAGGCGTCCAGGCCGAAGGCGTCACTCAACTCGCTGATCGACATGGGTCCCTCGACCCGGATCCGGCTCAGCAGGATGTACGCGCTGCGCTCCAGCGTGGAGTCCTTGCGGCGCCCCTTGCTCTTGCTCAGATGCTGGTAGCGCCCGAGCAGCATGTTCTCGTACTCGACCCGGCGCGTCGGTTCTTCCACGTCGCCTACCTCTCCTAGCGGACACCGCAGGGGCGATCCTTCCATCCCGCCGGGCCGCCCTCTGTCCAGGTGATGTGCATGATGCACAAGGCGGGTGCCATACACGTCGCGTGTATCCTGCACGCCAGGTGTATGACGTATGCCCCAGTCGCCGGTCCACGCACGGAGGAAACCCTTGACCGCCCACCCCTCTACGCCCGCAGGCCCGGGCGGCGTCATCGCGACGCTGGCGCTCGCCGGGATCGTCGCCGCGATCATGCAGACACTGGTGACGCCGCTGCTCACCGATCTGCCCACGATCCTCGACACCAGTGCGGCCAACGCCTCCTGGGTGATCACCGCGACGCTGCTCACGGGCGCCGTCTTCGGTCCGGTCGGCGGGCGCCTCGGTGATCTCCACGGCAAGCGGCGGATGCTGCTGGTGTGCTGTGTCCCGCTGGTGGCGGGCTCGGTGGTGTGCGCCCTGTCCTCGACGGTCGTGCCGATGATCGTGGGCCGGGGCCTCCAGGGCGTCGGCATGGGGGTGGTGCCGCTCGGCATCAGCCTGCTGCGTGACGTCATGGCCCCCGAGAAGCTCAGCTCCGCCATCGCCCTGGTCAGCGCCTCCCTCGGCATCGGCGCCGGTCTCGGCCTGCCCATCGCTGCGGCCGTCGCCCAGTACGCCAGCTGGCGTGTGCTGTTCTGGGGCTCCGCGGGGCTCGCCCTGGCCGTGACCGCCATGATCTGGTTCCTCGTCCCCGAGACCCCGGCCGGCGCGAAGGGGCAGCGCTTCGACTTCGTCGGCGCCCTCGGCCTCGGCGGGGGAGTGGTGTGTCTGCTGCTCGCGGTGTCCAAGGGGGCGGACTGGGGCTGGGGTTCGGCGACGACCCTGGGTCTCTTCGCCGGCGCGGTGGTCCTGCTGCTGTCCTGGGGCTTCTGGGAGCTGCGTACCCGTGAGCCGCTGGTCGACCTGCGCACCACCGCGCACCCGCGCGTCGTGCTGACCAACGTCGCCTCGGTCCTCGTCGGGTTCGGCATGTACGCGCAGTCGCTGATCACCCCTCAGCTCCTCCGGTTGCCCGAGGCCACCGGTTACGGACTGGGGCAGTCGATGCTGGCGATGGCGCTGTGGATGGCCCCGGCCGGGCTGATGATGATGGTGCTCTCGCCGCTCGGCGGGAAGCTCACCAACGCCCGCGGCCCCAAGTTCACCCTGGTCACGGGCTCGTTGGTGATCGCGACCGGTTACGGTGTCTCGCTGGCCCTGATGAGTTCCACCTGGGGTCTGCTGATCGTCTCCCTCGTCGTCAGCTCCGGGGTGGGCCTGGCGTACGGGGCGATGCCCGCGTTGATCATGAGCACGGTGCCGCTGTCCGAGACCGCCTCCGCGAACAGCTTCAACACCCTGATGCGCGCGCTCGGCACGTCCACCGCCGCCGCGGTGATCGGTGTGGTCCTCGCCCAGATGACCACCACGCTCGGCGGCTTCTCCCTGCCCTCGGAGGCGGGCTTCCGCACCGGCCTGACCATCGGCGGCGGCGCGGCACTCGTCGCCGCGGCGGTGGCCGCCCTTATTCCGGCGGCGCGGACCACCGTCCCGGGGACGGAGGCGGAACGGCAGCCGACCGGCACCGAGGCACCCGCCGCGGCCGCGTAGCCGACAGGGCCCCGTGGCCGTTCGACGCCTGACCCACGAGGCGCCCGCCGAAGCAAACCGGTCATTCGCCTGGCGAGTTGACGCTCTCGCCCGGCGGAACCGGACGACCGGCCTCCGCGACGGGTTAGCATCACGGCGTGATCACGGCATGGTCGACCCGACGCGCGCGTCGGG
>NZ_LIQX01000496.1 GCF_001418475.1 Streptomyces ossamyceticus
GGGTGCGGGCCTTGCGACCGCCTCGGGGCCCGCCCCCGCCGCGGTCGCAAGGCCCGCACCCGGCTTACGCGACGCCCGGACGCCGGCCGGGAGCCGTGCCCCCGACACCGCCGTGACCACCAGGGCCCCCGCCGAGCCCGTGCCGCTCACCCGGCGGGAGCTCCAGGTCGCCGCCCTCGTCGCCCAGGGCCGCACCAACAAGCAGATCGCCGACCATCTCGTCATCGCCCGCCGCACCGCCGAGGGCCACGTCGAACGGATCCTGGTCAAGCTGGGGTTCCGCAACCGCAGCCAGGTGGCGGCCTGGTTCAGCGCGCGCTCGTCGTCCTAGGCCGTGTCGCAAAGTCTCGTCTGCCCCCCAAGGCTCACCCGGCGGCCGCCGCCTCGTCCTCCACCCTGACCACCAGCTGCGGCACCTCCGCCGCGCCCAGTTGCTCCAGAACCAGCGCGAGCAGCTCCCCGCAGCGCACGGTCACCGTGCTGCCGGGCGGCAGGGACGCGGCGAGACTGATCAGCTGCCAGGCGCAGTGCGCCTCCATGAAGCACAGGTCCCGCAGATCGAGGACGAAATGGCCGGGCCCCGAGTCGTTCCGGTGGCCCAGCGCCTCACGCAGGGCCTCCACGAACTCCGGGCCCGTGCCCGGCTCCGCGCCGCCGGCGATCCGGCCGCCCTCCGGGACCCCGGTCACCGTCGGAGAGTCGAGCAGCTCCACCACCCGCACCGGATGTACCTCCGCGACCCTGGCCGTCAGCTCGTCACCGAAGCGCCGCCGGTCGTACCAGCAGATCGCGGTGAACAACGGGTCCGCGAACAGCGGCGCCACGGACGCTTCGTAGTCCAGCAGCCGCTCCGGGTCGAGACGGACGCGGGGTGCCCAGCTCATGTCGGCCGCGATCCGCAGCCCCGACCAGCCCTCCGCGTGGGACCGGCCGACCTCGGTGCCGTACGCGTCGATCGTGCGCTTCTCCTCGAAGCGGCCGTCGGGGACGTAGATCTCCGTGTTCCGCTTCACCGCCAGCTGCCCGCGGTCCCGCGCCGCCACCGCCCAGCCACTGCCCCCGTCCAGCAGCGTGACCACCTCGTCGTCCGTCAGGTCGTCCGGGTCCAGTACCAGCAGCACCTTCTCCCGGCGCGCCAGACTGGTCCGCGTGTACGCGGTGAACACCTTCCACGGAGACTCCCCGGCCACGTCCGCCGTCGCCATGCACGCGTGATCCCCCAGCCGCAGCCCGTCGACGGACACAGTGCGACGCTCCGCGGAACGTTCGGACGACATCGGGGCGCCTCCCTGGCGGTACGGGACTCTGCGCGGAGGCTAAGCCCTCGCGGGCCGCCGTTGAGGGGATGATCGCGACTGGCCGACTTGGGTCCGGCGGCGAGCGAATGGGAGGCAAGGATGAACGGTCACGTCCCCCACTCGTGACCGCGACCCGGACCCGCGCCACAGGCCCTCGAGGGGCCGACAGCCTTCAGCCAACCGCCGACCGCCGACCGCCGACCCGCCGACACCTGACCCGAGCCGGCGGCAGGCCCTACCGGGCACTCACCCGCTGCAACAGCCCCCACGTGAACTCGGCGACGACCTCCCGTCGCGTGCCGCGCGCGTCCGGCGCGGCGAACGCCAGCCCCCAGCGGGTCGGCGCCGACCCCTCCAGCGGCCGGGCCGGGGCGAACGCGCGGGCCACCTCGTCGACCGTGCACGACCACGGGGTCAGGTCCTCCAGCGTGGCCGGGGCGGGGACGGCGGCCCCCGGCGCCCGGACGAGCCACTCGTTCCAGACCGCCCCGTCCGGACCGACCAGCACCTCGAAGCGGAGGTCCGGCCACAGCGGCACCGGCCACAGCCGGGCCTCGCAGTCCAGGTCGCCGATGCGGCGCGGCGCCACGGACTCCGGCGCGCCCAGCACGGACCGGTAGCGTGCGGCGGCGCCCCGCGCCCGGGGCGAGCGGACCATCGCCTGCCACCGCCTGTTCGCCTCGCGCATCTCCGCGATCGACACCCCCAGCTCCCGCCGCGCCTCCTCCACGAGTGAGGGATTGTGGTCGGCCATGCGCCGCAGCAGCACGAGCTGGAAGTCGAGCGGGGTGAACGGACCCGAGGGGCTACCGGGGCGTTTCGCGGAGGGCATGGGAGCCATGGTCCCCCACCGTCCCCCCGCCCGGTCGGCGCCCGTCCGGCAGGAACAGCACCGAGTTCACGTACCGCGGCCCCCCGAACGGCAGGACCCGGCGCAGCAGACCGTGCGACGCCACGTACGACGTGCGCGCCTGGTGGGCCTCCAGCACGGCCGGGTTCAGCCGGTGCCACGTCCCGGCGGGCAGCACCCAGCCGGTGTAGCCGAGGCCGGTGAGGAGGTCGACGACCGGGGCGATCGGCTGGATACGGGACTCCAGCTCGATGAAGAGGGCCGGGCGGTCACGGGCGAGGGTCGCGGAGGCGCCGCGCAGCACGGCGAGTTCGTTGCCGTCCACATCGATCTTGACGAAGCCGACCTCGCTCAGACCGAGTCCGTCGAGGGTGACGCACGGGACGTCGAGGGCGCGGGCGTGGATGTCCCGGCGGACCAGCGACGACACGCCCCGCCCGCCGTCGTCGCCGGGCGGCAGCCACAGCCGGGCGGTGCCCGGCCGGTCGGAGGCGGCGGCCTGGACGACCCGGACGTTGCCGGGGGCGCCCGCGACGAGCAGCCGGGCCAGCCGGGGCACCGGCTCGACGGTCACCACCCGCGCGGCCCGCCGGGCGAGCCGGTGCGTCCACGGGCCGTACCAGCCCCCGACGTCGACGGCCGTGCCGCAGCCGGGCGGGCACAGTTCGTCGAGGCGGGTCAGCTCGGGCTCGAACCGGGGATAGACGAACCGGGCGGTCGCGGCGACCGCCCGGTCGGGCAGCAGCGGAGCCAGCCGGGCGGCGAGCGTGGTCATGAACACATCCTCCTCAGCAGTTCCTCGTGTTCGTCCTGCGTGACCTGCTCGCCCGAGGACGGCAGCAGTTGCGGGATGCCGTCGACGATCGGGTACCGGCGGTGCAGCCGCGGGTTGTAGAGCGACTCCGGTGCCCGGGACGCCTCGTCCGGTCCCTCCTCGGGCACGACCAGATGCAGCGGGCCCTTGTCGAGCGGGCACGCCAGGATCTGCAGCAACGGGTCGTCGGGGTTCATGGCGGCGTCAACTCCTTGGCGGGGGCGGGGGGTTGTGGCGCCGACGGCGGCGCGTCGTGCTTGGGCATGCTCAGCAGGACACCGACCGCCAGCACCGTGCCGGACAGCCGCAGCGCCAGCCGCACCGGATCGTCCGGCAGCGACTCGCCGAACGACAGCGTGCCGAGCACGGCCGTGAACAGGCTGGTCACCGTCGTGCACACCGGCACGATCAGCGAGGCCCGGCAGCGCTGGAGCGCCGCCTGCGACATGACCAGACCGAACGCGCCGGTGAACAGCAGCAGATACGGGTACGGGGAGCGCAGCACGGCGACCACCGCGTCCCCGATCCCGCCGACGGTGAGACGGCTCGACACCCCCTTGATCGCGAGGGAGCTGACGCCGTACAGCAGGCCCACGGCCACCCCGTACTCGACGCCCGTGGTCGGCAGCCGGTGCCGGTGCCGGGCGCGCCGCTCAGCGGACCGGTACAGCCACACGCCCAGCGCCAGCGACGGCAGGCAGATGGTGAGGACCAGCGCGTACGGCGCGTCGCGGCTGACCGTGTCGGAGCCCTCGTCCAGCGACAGCACCACCATCAGCAGCGCGGCGAGGATGGCGCCCAGCGCGTACCGCTCCCGGCCCGTCGTCTCCTCCCCGAGCAGCCGCGCCGACAGCAGCACCAGCAGCACCAGCCCGGAGACGAAGATGCCCTGGGCGGCGGCGATCGGCAGCGTCCGGTACACGGCGAGCTGCGCCGCGAACCCGGCGGCCAGCGACAGCGAACCCCCGATCCACAAGGGGCTGCCGAGGACCAGTCGCAGCAGTCTCAGCGGCTGCCGCACCGACACCTGGGGCAGTGTGCCGAGCGCCCGCTTCTCCAGCACGAACCCGGTGCTGTACAGCGCGTTCGCCAGCAGGGCCGCGGCCACCCCCCACCACATGGTCACGCGCCCCGCGTCGACGGCCTGCGCGCGTGCAGCAGCAGGATCGACGCGGCCGACGGGGCCGCGCACACCAGCCGGTCCAGGGGGCGCATCGGCCGCGGTACGCCGTGGAAGGGCGCGCCCCGCAGCCGTACGACCTCGAAGCCCGACGCGGCCGCGAACTCCCTGAGCGCGCGGGCCGTGTAGAGCCGCAGATGGCCCACGACCTCCGTGCCCGGCCGGCCGTGGATGCCGCGCAGGCTGACCTCGGAGAACACCGGCTGTACGCCCGCGAGCAGCAGGGCCCGGTTGTACCAGGCGGCGAGGTTCGGGGTGGAGAGCATCAGATGGCCGCCGGGGCGCAGCACACGGCGGATCTCGTCGAGCGCCGCGTCCGGGTCGACGAGGTGCTCGATCACCTCGCTGAACAGCACGGCGTCGGCGGACTCGGCCCGGAACGGCAGCCCCCCGTCGGTGAGTTCGCCGCGCACGGCGTACGGCATACGGGTGCGGGCGCGGCGGAGGGCGTCCTGGGACCAGTCGACGCCGATGAGGCGGTGGCCGGGCAGGAGGGGCGCGGCGGTGGCGGCGGCGGTGCCGTCGCCGCAGCCGATGTCGAGGATCGTGCGGGCACCGTGGGCGGCCGGGCCGAGCGCCTCGGCGAGCATCCGGGCCTGGCGGAGACTGCGGGGGCTGCCGGAGGCGACGGGAACGGCCGGGTCCTCGTAGAAGTCCCGCAGGCCGGGGCGGTCCGCGGTGGTCCTGGTGCCGTCGGTTGCGGTGCCGGTGGTCGTGGTGCTGTCGGTCGTGGTGCCGGTGGTCGGGTCCGCGCCGCCTGCCCGGTCCGTGGCGTCGGCCGTGTCCGTCGGATCCGTCGGAGTCGTCGTCCTCGGTGTCGTCGTCCTCGGTGTCTTCGTGGACATCAGGGGGTGTCCTCTTCCGTCGCGTGCAGGTAGTGCTCGAAGAGGTCGCGGAGGTGGGCGCCGTCGCCGTGGCCGAGCAGGGCACGGGACCAGCGCAGGGCCAGGTGGAGACGGCCCGCAGTGGAGGCGGTCGTGACGGTGAGGCCGCGCGGCATGCGGGCGGGCGCCGAGAACCACACGGCGTGCGCCCGGCCGGCCTCCTGACCGAAGTCCAGGGAGTACGGGATGCGCCCGATGTTGCTGAGCAGGGTCGTCGACGTCCAGGGGGCCGCCGCCCGGCGCAGGCCCCGGGTGAGGGCCGCCCGCCAGGAGACGGGGACGACGGGCGCGGTCAGGAGCGAGGCGCCGTGGCCCAGTTGGGGTCGGGTGAGCGACTTCAGCGCACGGGTGCGGTCGGCCGTGCGGCGCAGCAGGACGGCGGTGGGCGTGCGGCGCTGGTCCACCTCCTCCGGGAGGAAGGCGACGTCGACCAGACGGGTGCCGTTGCCGATGGGCATGCGGGTGTCACGGGGCCGGTCGTCCACGGGCATGGTGATCCGGAACGGGCGCGGGCGGGCGCCGTGCTCCCGGTTCCAGTGGGCCAGCATCAGGGCCGTGGTGACCATGAGCTGGTCGTTCACGGTGTACGGGGCCGACCTGGGGCGCCGGGGCACCGGCAGTTCGGTGACGAGCAGGCCGTTGCCCGGGGAGGGCTCGGG
>NZ_LIQX01000497.1 GCF_001418475.1 Streptomyces ossamyceticus
CTCCCCACCCTCCCGAACCTGCGGATCTCCCTGATCCAGCCGCTCGAAGGCCGGAATCGATCGGTAAGGTGTTCGCATGAGAACCGGTGTGCGCCGCAGGATGGGTGTGGAGGAGCGGCGGCAGCAGTTGATCGGTGTCGCTCTCGACCTCTTCAGCCGACGCTCGCCCGAAGAGGTCTCCATCGACGAGATAGCGACGGCGGCCGGTATCTCCCGGCCACTCGTCTATCACTACTTCCCCGGCAAACTCAGCCTGTACGAGGCCGCGTTGAAGCGGGCCGCGGACGATCTCGCGGACCGTTTCGTGGAGCCCCGCGAGGGCCCGCTCGGCGGTCGCCTGCTGCGGGTGATGCGCCGCTTCTTCGACTTCGTCGACGAGCACGGCCCCGGTTTCTCCGCCCTGATGCGCGGCGGCCCCTCCTTCGGCTCCTCCCGGACGAACGCCCTCATCGACGGCGTGCGCCAAGCCGCCTATGTCCAGATCCTGTCGCACCTCGACATCAAGGATCCGCCCGCGCGCCTCGAACTGCTCATCCGTTCCTGGATCTCCCTGGCCGAGTCCACCGCTCTCATCTGGCTGGACGGCCGCGAGATCCCCCGGCACGAGCTGGAGACCCAGCTCGTGCACGACTTCGCCGCGCTCATGGCGGTGAGCGCGGCGTCGGACGAGGACATGGCGGCGATATTGCGCCAGGTGATCGCCGACGAGCCGGCGGACGGCCCGTTCGGCGATCTGATGGGGCGCCTAATGACCCTGGCGCGGCCGTAGCGGGCGCGCGGGCCCAGCTCGTCTAGAGCTCGTACTTGGCGTAGGAGGGGTCGAGGTCGCGTACCTCCGCCGACGCGTGGAAGGCCAGGCCCTCGGCCACCTTCACATGCTCGCGGAGCAGGCCCAGCACGTTCTCCGTCAGCGTCGCCTTCGTCTCGTCGGTGCGGCCGGCGAGCAGCCCCAGCGTGACGTGCACGACGCCGTGCCCCTCGGTGTCGAATCCGACCGTGGTGTCCTCGGTCCGCCGGAACTGCGTCTTGCAGGCCTCCGGCTTGGCCACGGCGGTCCGTACGACCTCCTCGTGCAGGGCCTTCGCGAACGCGGGCCGGTCGAAACCATCGGAGAGTACGGCGGAGTAGTCCACGGTGATCTGCGGCATCGAAGCGCTCCTCGGCAAGGTGTTCCAGTGGCTGTGGAAAATCAGCTCACCCTAGCCGGAGGCGGAGCGCCAGCATCGCGATGTCGTCATCCCGGTCACGCCCGAAGCAGTGCAGCAGGGTGTCGCACAGGGCGACCGTGCCGAGCGGGGCGTCCGCCGCGGCGGTCCGCAGATGCTCCATGGACACCGACAGGTCGATGCCGCGGGTCTCGATGAGTCCGTCGGTGACCATGAGGAGCCGGTCCGTGGGCCAGAGCGTCGTCTCCGTGGGCTCGGGCCGGTCGAGGCCGAGCCCGAGGAGCGGCCCGGACGCCTTCACGTACTCGGCGTTGCCGGCCTCGTGGACGACCAGCGGCGGGATGTGGCCCGCGTTGGCGACGCGGAGGCGTCCGCTGCGGGGCTCGACGAGGGCGAGGCAGACAGTGGCGGTGACGTCGGGGTGGTAGTGCTGGAGCATCTGGTCGAGCCGGGCGGCCAGCACTCCGGGGTCGGCCTCCTCCACGGCGAAGGCCCGCAGGGCGTGCCGGATCTCGACCATCACGGTGGCAGCTTCCAGGGAGTGCCCGACGACGTCGCCGACGGCGGTGAGGACACCGCCGCGGGTGGAGACGGCGGCGTAGAAGTCGCCGCCGATCTCGGTCTGGCGGGACGCGGGCACATAGCGGACGACGACTTCCAGGCCGGGGAACTCGGGCACCTGTTTGGGCAGGAAGCTGTGCTGAAGGGTGAGGGCGACGTGCCGTTCGACCTGGTACATGAGCAGCGGCTGCGCGGCGAGCGCGGTCGCCTGGGCGAGCCGGGAGACGAGGCCGGTGGTCTCGGTGGGCGTGGCATGGGAGCCGCTCAGGGGCAGGGCGACGCACACGGGGGTTCCGCCCTCGGTGCGGGCCAGCACCAGGCGGGCGTCCTCGCAGACGCCGGGCCGGAAGAAACCGGCGGGCCACAGGGGCGCGGGGACGACGGTGTCGTGCGTCCGGGGGTCGGCGGCGGTGAGGCGCCGGATGAGCCGGCCCACGGCGTCGTGGGCGCCGGCGTCGGGGAGAGTGGTGCGGGCGCGGGCGCGGGAGGTACCGCTGTAGAGCTCGCCGTCCTCGCCGAGCACGAACACTGCGGCCGGTGACCGGGTGAGCCGGGCGGCGCCCTCGGCGGCGGCCGCCGCGAGTTCCCCGAGGGTGCGGGCGGCCTGGACGTCGACGATGGTCTCGGAGAGCAGGGTGAGCCGACGGACGAGGGCCTCGGCGCCGTTGCGCATACGGGCGCCGCGTACCGCGGCGCGGACGACGGCCTGGATCTCCTCGGGTTCGGCGGGCACCGTCAGATATGCCTCACCGCCGGCGTCGAGGCCCTGGCAGCGGTCGCCGGGGGCGATGGCGGCGGCGGAGAAGTGCACGACGGGGAGGGCCGCCGTCGGGGGCTGTGCCTTGAGCCGGCGGCAGAGTTCGAAGCCGCTCATGTCGGGGAGACCGACGTCGACGAGGGCCAGGTCGGGCAGGGCTCCCGAGCGGAGGCGTTCGTCGAGTTCGGCGAGGGCCTCGCCGGCGCTGGCGACGGGGACGACACTGTGTCCGGCTCTGCGCAGCACGGCGCCCATGGCGTAACGGCCGGCGGCCGCGTCGTCCACCACCAGAACGGTGGTGCGTCCTTCGTCGGCCATGAGACTCATACGGTTGCTCGTCCCTGAGGCTCGGGTGGTGCAGGCCCTCTCCGCCTGCACCACCCAAGCTAGCGTCCTACTGGTCCGAGCGTGCGAATACCGCCACGGTCCGCCCCGGAACGGCGAACGTGCCGGATTCCGCCTCGTACGACGCGGACTTGACGGTAGAGTCCGCGCCCTCCGCCTGCACCGGGTGCAGGGCGTAGGCCGTTCCGGCGAGGTCCGTCACCGTCTGCTTCGCCTTCTCGGGGGTGGCGTTGAAGACGACGACGAGGTCGCCGAGCTCCATGGTGATCACGCCGGGCGTCTCGTCCTTGCCCGACAGCGGGAAGGAGAGCTTCGACTGGACCTGTCCGGTGGTGTCGAGGGAGAAGTCGCCCTCCGTCGAGCGGATCCGCAGCAGGTCCCGGTACGCCGCCGAGGCGCCCTCGATCTGGTCGCAGCCGACGGAGACCGAGGCCAGCAGGGGCTTGGCGTACGACCACTTGGCCTTGTTGTCGGTGGCCGGGGGCAGGCCGCGGCCGAAGCCGTTGCCGTCGCCGCAGTCCCAGTGGATCGCGTTGAACCAGTCGCCGCTGTCGTAGGAGTTGCGGTCGAGGGACTTGGAGCGCAGCAGGTCGGTGCCCGCCTGGGAGAGGGCGGGGCCCTGGGAGAGGGCGGCCGTGGCCATGGCGAGGACCTGCATGCGCGACCGGTCGGCGGCGCTCGTCGACTTCGGCAGTTTGAAGGCCAGCGCGTCGAACAGTGACTCGTTGTCGTGGGCGTCGACGTAGGCGAGGGCGTCGCCGGGAGCGTCCGCGTAGCCGGCGGCGCTGCCGTTGTAGTCGACCTCGGACCCCTTGACCTCCTTGCCGCTGGCGTCGGTGAACCGGTAGTCGGCGAGGTTGCCGCTCAGGCCGACCTTGACGAGGTCCTGGTAGTGCAGCAGCCGGGACTTCTGCTCGGCCGGGGTGCCGTTGCTCCCGGAGGAGTTGGGCTCCGTGTAGAGGCCGGAGGCGAAGCCCTGGACGCCGGGGTCCTCGTCGAAGGGGCCGCCACCGCGGACGGCGTCACGGGCGCGGTCGGAGAAGGTGGCGATGCCCGTGCCGGCCATGTTCTTCTGGGTGGCCTGGGTGAAGCGGGCGTCGTCGGCGACCTCGCCGAAGTTCCAGCCCTCCCCGTACAGGATGATCTTCTTGCCGTCGACGCCGTCCTTGGCGGGGGTCAGCGCGTCGAGGGCCTTGCGGACGGCGAGGATGTTGGCCTTGGGGTGGTGGCCCATGAGATCGAAGCGGAAGCCGTCGACCTTGTACTCCTTGGCCCAGGTGACGATCGAGTCGACGACGAGCTTGCCCATCATCGTGTTCTCGGGCGCGGTGTTGGCGCAGCAGGTGCTGGTCGCGACGGAGCCGTCGGCGAGGAGCCGCTGGTAGTAGCCGGGGACGACCTTGTCGAGGACGCTGGTCTTCGCCTGGCCGCTCGCGGTGGTGTGGTTGTAGACCACGTCCATCACGACCCGCAGCCCGTCGTCGTTGAGCGACTTCACCATCTTGCGGAACTCGACGGTGCGCCGGGTGCCGTTCGGGTCGGTCGCGTACGAGCCCTCGGGGACCGTGTAGTGGTACGGGTCGTAACCCCAGTTGAAGGCGTCCTTCGCGGCGGCCTTCGCCACGCACTCCTGCTGCTGCTCGGAGTCGGCGGCGTAGGAGCCGAGGTCGCAGTCGGGGGTCGCCTGGTCGGCCTTCCTCTCGGGGATGGTGGCGATGTCGAAGGCGGGCAGCAGGTGCACGTACGAGGTGCCGGCCTTCGCCAGTTGCCGCAGGTGCTTCGAGCCGGCGCTGTCCTTGTCGGTGAAGGCGAGGTAGGTGCCCTTGTCCTTGGCGGGGACCGTGCTGTCGGCGATCGAGAAGTCGCGGATGTGAAGTTCCTGGATCTGCGCGTCCTTCAGCGGTACCGCCTTCGGCTTGTCGTACGAGGTCCAGCCGCGCGGTGCGAGCGACCGGTCGGCGAGGTCGACGACGAGGCTGCGCTCGGAGTCGGTGGTGAGGGCGACGGAGTAGGGGTCGGTGACCTTGTTGGTGACGACCTTGCCGACGCCGGGCGCCCACACCTTGACGGTGTACCGGTAGGGCTTGCCCTTCCAGGACTTGGGGCCGGTGACGGACCAGACGCCGGTGGCACCGTTCCGCTTCATGGCCACCTTCGTGCCGTCGAGTTCGAGGGAGACCTGCTGGGCGGTGGGCGCCCAGACGGCGAGGGTCGGACGGCCGTCGCGGAAGGTCGGGCCGAGGTCGGCGTCCGATCCGTCGTAGAGGTCGTCGAGCACCCCGGCGATCTGCACGCCCGTCGCGGCGAGCACGGCGCCGTTCACCGCCCGCTGGGACGCGACGAGCTGGCCGCGCAGGGCCTCACGGACCCGGTCGCGGTCACGGGGGTCGACGGTCCAGGCGGTGTACGCCTTCAGATGCGGGAACCTTGCCTTCTGCGCGTCGGTGAGGGACGACTTGGTGAGGCGGAGCCAGCGCTCGTCGGTGCTGGTGAGGGTGGAGTCCTTCACCGCGATGGATCCGGTGCGGGAGTAGAGCAGCTGGGTGGAGGCGGCGCTGTCGTTGCCGTTCCAGGCGAGGGTGTTCCGGTCGATCCAGACCGCCTTGGAGGTGGTCAGGTCGAGGGCGGCGGCGGACCCGGCGGGCTGCGGGAGCAGGTACTTCTCCTGGCCGCTCAGCAGCCACACCTCGTGGCCGTTCGCCTTGAGGTCGAGGGCCTGGTCGGCGGGGAGGTCCTTCTCGTCGCCCTTGTGGAGGATGTAGCTGAGGCTGGTGGCGCCCTCGGCGAGCGGCACCTCGTAGACGGCGCCGTACGCGTCGGTCCGCACCGGTTCCAAGGGCTTGGACCAGTCGGTGGGGTGGGCGGCGCCGGCCCAGACGTGGAGGCCCCAGCCGTCGTACTTGCCGTCGGTGCGGTGGTAGTGCAGGACGGCCTTGGACTTGTCCTGCTCCGGGTACTCGCCGACCGGCTTCTCCGTACGGACGGCCTCCTTGCCCTGCTCGACCCAGATCTCGCCGGTCCTGGTGACGTCGATCGAGCGGTCGGCGGAGACGTCCTTGGTGCCGTCCTTGTCGATGACGAGGTAGCCGACGTTCGAGGCGCCGGGCTTCAGCTTGACGTAGGCGAAGGCGCCGTACGCGTCCCGTCCGACGAAGTCGTGCCCCTCCGGCCAGGTCGTGCCCTCGCCGTCGGCGATGTCGCCCCAGGCGTACAGCCGCCAGTCGGTGTAGTCGCCGTCGGCGCGCCTGTAGTGGACGATCGCGTGGTCGCGGGAGGAGGCGGCGGGGATCTCGGG
>NZ_LIQX01000498.1:0-389 GCF_001418475.1 Streptomyces ossamyceticus
GGTTGCGCGTTGCCGGCGCCGAGCAGCCGTACAGCACCACATCTGCTGCTCTTCCCACCCAGCGCAGGGCCGTTGGGCTGCGGTGTCGTTGACTTGGGCGCGGCAGGCCAGCGGCACTGCCTTAATGGACTGACGTGGCGAAGGTGTTCGATCATTGCGATCGGATGCCCCTTCGACGACCAGCTCGTGAGCGCCCCCTGTCCTGATTGCTGCGGTCGTTCATGTTGACAGGGCTCTGAGGCGGCGGCTGCCACACCGACCGTCGACGAAATGATCACTTGTAGTCGTCCGATGCCTGGCCTGCTCCCGCGCGGTTCAAGGGTGCGTTGCGGTGCCGAGTCCCGGTTGGGCGACGGGTGCCTGCCCGGACCCTTGACATGCGCTGCCCC
>NZ_LIQX01000498.1:417-1073 GCF_001418475.1 Streptomyces ossamyceticus
GTGTCCCGGCCGCGGGCATGGACGCGCAGCCGGTAGGTGCCGGTGCCGTTGAACGACAGGACGGGTAGGTCTTCGTCCAGATCGTCCATCATGCCGCGGACCATGAGTTCACCAGAGGCGGAGAGCGCGGAGATCTCCACGATGTCCTGCCAGTCACCGTCGTCAGGCCCGGGCTCTGCCTGGTGAAGGGTGACGGTTACGTCGACATCACCGGTGTGGATTCCGGTCATGACAACAATGACGCCATCGACCACCCGAAGCAGGCCGTTGTGCCCACGGTCCAGTTCGGGGCCGGTCGGCCCGTCCTCGTCGCTGATGTCGAACTGGTGGTACTGAACAGGGACTCTCCCCTGGCCCTGCTCCACCTCGTCACTCATCTCGCAGTCCTCTGCCGGGCACCGGATGCCTACTTGACCCACATCACCCTCAAGCGGGGGAAGAGAGCGCTGCCGCAGCAGTATCAGGCAAGGAGAGGTCAGCGGGCGCGGGTGACTTCGATGACCGTGTCCGGGCAGCCGCCGAGGGCCTCAGTGAGCGTGGCGTGCTCTGCCGGGTCGATGGTCAGGTCCCAGCGGGTCTTGATGGCGATCCAGTCGGTGGCGTAGGTGCAGCGGTAGCTCTCGGCGGGCGGTTGCCAGGTGGTGGGGTCCTGGTCG
>NZ_LIQX01000498.1:1102-1433 GCF_001418475.1 Streptomyces ossamyceticus
GCCGCCCGTGAGAACGCAGTTGGCGCCCTGGGCGGGGGCGGTGACAGCCTCCTCCAGGAGGACTTCGTTGCGGGTGTGGCAGCCGTCGCGGTCGGCGTCGACCCAGTGCCGGAACTTCGAGCGCTCGTAACCGGTGCGGTCCTCGTCTTGGACAGGAAGGGCCTGGAGGGCCTCGCGGACGGGCAGCACGATGGGGTCACCAGGAGCGGCAGCGTGTGCCGCCGTGGTGGGAGCGAGCAGGACGGTGAGCGCGCAGAAGAGGGCGGTCGCGGTACCGACGGCAGTACTGGGACGCATCAGGGAGTCCTTCCGAAGATCACAGACAGGTTGT
>NZ_LIQX01000499.1 GCF_001418475.1 Streptomyces ossamyceticus
CCCCCGTCACCGTCGCCCCTACATCGACCCTCCGGAGGTCGTACTGCCATGAGGGTCCATCACCTCAACTGCGGAACCCTGCTCCCGCCCACCGCCCGGCTGGTCTGCCACGTCCTGCTCGTCGAGGCGCCGAACGGCCTGGTCCTGGTGGACTCCGGCTTCGGACTGCACGACATCGACGACCCCGGACGACGCCTCGGAGGATCACGCCGTCTGCTCAGACCCGTGCTCAAGGCGGACGAGACGGCGGCCCGCCAGGTCGAGGCCCTCGGCTTCCGCCGCGACGACGTCCGGGACATCGTCCTCACCCACTTCGACCTGGACCACATCGGGGGACTGTCCGACTTCCCCGCCGCCCAGGTGCACACCACCGCGGCCGAGGTCCGCGGCGCCATCACCGCCCCGTCCCGGCGGGAGCGCAACCGCTACCGGCCCATCCAGTGGGCGCACGGCCCGAAACTCGTCGAACACACCCCGGACGGCGAGGCCTGGCGCGGCTTCGCCGCCGCCAAGGAACTCGACACCATAGCCCCCGGCATCGTCCTCATCTCCCTGCCGGGCCACACCCGCGGCCACGCCTGCGTCGCCGTCGACACCGGCGACCGCTGGATCCTGCACGCCGGCGACTCCTTCTTCCACCGCGGCCTCATCGACGACCGCACCCCGGTGCCGCGCGTCCTGCGCGCCACGGAAGCGCTGCTCGCCCACGACTTCCCGCAGGTGCGCGCCAACCACGCCCGCCTCGCCGAGCTGTACCGCCGTGCCGACGCGGACCTGACCATCGTCAACGCGCACGACCCGATCCTGTTCGAGAAGGCACGCGCCGGGCACCCCGGCGGCCCCGCCGCTGGCCGCTGAGGCCCCCTCTTTGACCGCGAGGACCAGTTCTTCCCGCCCCGCCGCTCCGTAGGTTCCCTACAACCCCTCGACGAGGGGCCGCGAACGGCCGGACAAGGGAACTGGTTCATGGAAACAAGCCGGTACGACACATGCGTGATCGGGGCGGGGCCCGCGGGGCTGGCGGTCGCCAGGGCCCTGTCGGAGCGGAACCTGCCGTACACCCACCTCGAACGGCACACCGGGCCGGGCGGCATCTGGGACATCGACAACCCGGGCAGCCCGATGTACGAGTCGGCCCACTTCATCTCCAGCAGGACCCTCTCCGGCTTCGGCGGATTCCCGATGCCCGACACCTTCGCGGACTACCCGCCGCACCGGCAGATCCTGTCGTACCTGACCTCCTTCGCCGACGCCTACCGGCTGACCGAGCGCATCGAGTTCGGCGTGGAGGTCGAGCACGTCGAGAAGAACGCCGACGGCACCTGGACGGTCACCCGGACCGACGGCCGGCGGACCACGCACGGCCAGGTCGTGGTCTGCACGGGCGCCCAGTGGCACCCCCACGTGCCGGAGATCCCCGGCCACTTCACCGGCGAGGTCCGCCACACCGTCGGCTACCGCAGCGCGGAGGAACTGCGCGGCAAGCGGGTCCTGGTCGTGGGCGCCGGGAACTCCGGCTGCGACATCGCCTGCGACGCGGCCCGCAGCGCGGACCACGCGGTGATCAGCATGCGCCGCGGCTACTGGTTCATCCCCAAGCACCTCTTCGGCCGGCCCGTGGACACCATCGCGAGCGGCGGGCCCCACCTGCCGATGTGGCTGGCCCAGCGGGTCTTCGGCACCCTCCTGCGGCTCGTCAACGGCGACCCGACGCGCCTCGGCCTGCCGAAGCCGGACCACAAGCTGTTCGAGACGCACCCCGCGATCAACTCGCTGCTGATCCACCACCTCCAACACGGCGACATCACCGCCCGGCCGGGGATCGCCCGCACCGAGGGCCGCACCGTCCACTTCACCGACGGCACCCGCGACGACTTCGACCTGATCCTGCTGGCCACCGGATACGTCCACAAAGTGCCGGTCGCCCAGAAGTACTTCGGCGACGAACAGCACCCCGACCTGTATCTGTCGTCGTTCTCCCGCGACCACGAGGGCCTGTTCGGCGTCGGCTTCATCGAGACCAACTCCGGCGCCTACCAGCTGTTCGACACCCAGGCCCAGCTGATCGCCGGGTACATCCACGACGCACGGCACCGGCTGCCCAACGCGGAGCGGTTCGCCCGCATGATCCGCACCGACCGCCCCGACCTGTCCGGCGGCATCAAGTTCGTCGCCTCACCCCGCCACACCGGCTACGTCGACAGCACCGCCATCGTGAAGCATCTCTCCAGGATCGCCGCCGACATGGGCTGGCGCACCGAGGGCCAGCCCCCGCCGGTGCGGTCCGCGCGACCCTCGGAGGCGCTGTCATGAGCCGCTACGACTTCCACGACAAGGTCATGCTGGTGACCGGCGGCGCCGGCGGGATCGGCAGCGCCCTGTGCCACCGCTTCGCCACCGGCGGCGCCCGCTGCGTCGTCGTCGACCTCGACGAGGACCGCGCCCGACGCGTCGCCGCCGAACTGCCCGGCACCGGCCACACCGCCCTCGCCTGCGACCTGACGGACCGCACCCAGGTCGAGCACGTCTTCGAACAGGTCGCCGACATGTATGGCCGACTCGACGTGCTGGTCAACAACGTCGGCATGACCAGCGCCGAACGCTTCGACGTCCGCAGCGTCGAGAGCATCGAGCGGGAGATCACCGTCAACCTCACGTCACCCCTGGTCACCACCAGGATCGCCGTACCGCTGCTGCGCGCCGCGCGGGACGCCCGGGTGATCACCACCGTCTCCCTCGGCGGGATCTTCCCCCTGGGCGAGACCCCCATCTACACGGCGTCGAAGTTCGGGCTGCGCGGCGCGATGCTCGCCATCGGCCTGGACCTCCGGGGCAAGGGCATCCGCGCCGGGTCCGTCCTGCCGTCGGCGACCGACACCCGGATGCTGCGCCAGGAAGCGGTCGACGGCGGGAACTCCCTGCAGTTCCAGGACGTGCCGCAGCAGCCCGCCGACGTGGTGGCCGCCGTGGTGAGCCTCCTCGACCGGCCCCGGCTGGAGGCGTACCCCCGGCCCGGCGAGTCCCGGCTGGTGCGGTTCGCGATGCTGATGCCGAACCTGCTGCCGAGGATGTTCCCGCTGTTCCGGCAGCGCGGCGAACGCGGCATGGCGCGCTACCTCGACGAACTGCGCCGCCGCGGACTGGCCCGGCAGGTCGACGGACGCTGGGAACTGGTGGAGGAGGCATGACCGTCGTCGAGAACACCGCCGTGCTGACGGTCGTCGACCCGGCCACCGGGGAACTGATCACCACGGTGGCCGCCACCGACGCCGACGGCGTCGCCGCGGCCGCCGAGCGGGCCCGGCGGGTCCACGAGTCCGGCGTGTGGTCGCGGCTGCCCGTCCGGGAGCGCGCCGCGGTACTGCTGCGCCTGGCCGACCTGATGGAACGCGACACCGGGATCCTCGCCCGCCTGGACAGCGAGGACGCGGGGAAGCCCATCACGGAGTGCCTCACCGGTGATGTGCCGGGCGCCGTCGAGTCGATCCGCTGGTTCGCCGAGGCGGCCGACAAGGTCTTCGGCCGGGTCTCCGCGGGCGGACCGGACGCTTTGGGCCTGGTGACCAGGGAACCGGTCGGGGTGGTGGCGGCGATCCTGCCCTGGAACTATCCGCTCGCCATGACCGCCTGGAAGGTCGGCCCCGCCCTCGCCGCGGGCAACTGCCTGCTGGTCAAGCCCGCCGAGGCGACCCCGCGCTCGGCCCTGCACCTGGCCCGGCTCGCCGCCGAGGCCGGTCTGCCCGACGGCGTCCTCACGGTCCTCACCGGCCACGGCTCCGTCACCGGAGCCGCCCTCG
This sequence comes from Streptomyces ossamyceticus, assembly GCF_001418475.1. Lineage (GTDB taxonomy): Bacteria > Actinomycetota > Actinomycetes > Streptomycetales > Streptomycetaceae > Streptomyces > Streptomyces ossamyceticus. Next base: position 3,798 of record NZ_LIQX01000499.1, read on the forward strand.
CCCGCAGTCCCCTCGTGGGCGCCCTGTCGTTCACCGGTTCCACGGCCACCGGGCGGCGCATCCTCAAGGACGCCGCCGACAGCAACTTCAAACGCGTGTCGCTGGAGATGGGCGGCAAGAGCCCCCAGGTGCTGATGGCCGACGCGCTCTCCTACGGCGACGAACTCATCGACCACATGATCGAGTCCGCGTTCCTCACGATGGGCCAGAACTGCACGGCCGGATCCCGTGTCCTGGTCCACCGCGACATCGCCGACGAGGTGGTGGAGCGGTTCACGGCCGCCGCGCGCCGCCTGGTCATCGGCCACCCGGCGGACCCCGACACCCAGGTGGGACCGCTGATCGACCGGGCGGCCTTCGACCGGGTCGCGGCGGCGGTCGACGCCGCACGGGACGGCGGGGCCCGCGTCCACACCGGCGGTCTGCCCCACGGCCTGCCCCGGCACGGGGCCTACTACCCGCCCACCGTGATCACCCGCCCGCCCGAGGGCAGCGACGTCCTCACCAAGGAACTGTTCGGCCCGGTCGTCACCGTCCAGACGTTCACCTCCGAGGACGAGGCGACACGTCTGGCCAACGCCACCGAGTACGGGCTCGCCGCGTCGGTCTGGACCCGCGACCTCGACACCGCGCTCCGCCTCGCGCGCGGCGTCCAGGCGGGGGTGGTGTCCGTCAACGCCTACAGCGAGGGCGACATCACCACGCCCTTCGGCGGCTGGAAGCAGTCCGGCTTCGGCGGCGCGGAGAAGTCGACCGACGCCTTCCGCCAGTGGACGCGTGAGAAGACGGTCTGGATCCGGACGCGCTGAGCCCGACGTGAACCGGACGCCAATCGGGCGCTGAGCCCGACGTGCGCCGGACGTCAAGCGGGCGATCCGCCGGCGGCCCCCCGGCGCTCCAGCAGCCTCGCCCGCAGCTCCACCGGTGTCACACCGTGCCAGCGCCGCACCGCCCGCCGGAGCGCCCGCACGTCGGCGAAGCCGGCCTGCCGGGTGATGTCGCGCAGCGTCGACTCGGGCCGTGGGAGGAGCTGTTCGACCCTCTCCCGGCGCACTCCGTCGACGAGCGCCTCGTACGTGGTGCCGCACTCGGCGAGCCGGCGGCGCAGGGTGCGTTCGCTGGACGCGTGCCGGCGGGCCTGCTCCACGAAGGAGGGCACGTCCGGGAGGCTCTGCGCGATGGACACCTCCAGCACTTCGAGGAGGTCCTGCTGGTCACGGCGTGACGCCAGCTGCGAGTCCAGCAGCTCCAGCGTCGACGCGTAGGTGATGGAGTCCCGGCCCGGCTGCGTCGCACGCACCCAGCGGGCGGGGAACACCAGGCGGTTGCCGGGGGCGCCGAAGCGCAGCGGGCAGCGGAACAGCTCCTCGAACCGTCGTGTGTCGCGCGGCGCGGGGAACGCGAAGTCGACGACCTCGGGGGCGAACGAGGCGCCCACGTTCAGCCGGGTGAGGGTGGCGGCGCTGGAGTACGCCTCCTCGATCAGGAAGACGGCGACCGCGGGGTCCAGCGCCGGGTCCGGCAGGTCGGCGCGCAGCACGTAGCCGTCGTCCTCCCAGCGGGCCGACCACACGAGCATCGCCCCCGAGAGGTTCTGGTAGCGCAAGCCCGTCTCGATGGCCTCCTGGAAGGTCTCGGCGGCCATCATGGCGAGGCCGAGCGGCCCCCACGCGGTGAGATGCTGCGCCGCGCCGACCCGCAGTCCCAGGTGTTCGTCCCCGGTCCGCTCCAGGGCCCGGCGGATGACGTCGCTGCCCTGCCGGTAGGAGACGCGCAGCGCGGCGGACCGCATCACCGTGGCGTCCAGCCCGACCTCGTCGAGCACCGGCCGCAGATCGACACCGTCCTCCTCAGCGACCCGCGCGAGATACCGCAGGATGTTCGGCGCGATGGTGGCGGAAGTACTGCGGCTGGTGCCGGCACGTGTGGCCGCGGCGGGGGTCGCCGGGGCGGGAGCATCGTGCATCGCGTTCCCTCTCGCCCGGGCCGTCCCTGGCCTCACTGTAGGCAACGGGGCCGCAGCCTGTCGCGGGTGTGGCCGCTCAGGCCCCCTACGCGGCTTCCGGGACGGCCGACGCTCAGGGCGAGCGACGCCACCAGGGCGAGCGTCCCACCGCTCAGGGCGTGCGGTGCCGGTGGTTCGCGCGGGCACCGTCCGTCCGGGCCTCCAGGGCACGCACCACGGCCACCATGTCCTCCCCGCCGAATCCCTGCTCGACGGTCTCGCCGTAGAGCGTGTGGCAGACGTCGAGGAGCGGGGAGGCCAGGTCGGCCTCGCGGGCGGCCTCCGCGATCAGCCGGTTGTTCTTCAGGACGTCCGCGGCGGCGGCCTGCACCGCGAAGTCACGGGTCAGCAGCTTGGGTCCCTTCATCCGGGAGACGGCGCTGGCCATCGGCCCCGCGTCCAGCACGTCCCGCAGCAGCCCCCGGTCGAGACCGTGCCGGTCGGCAAAGTGGAACGCCTCGGCGAGCCCGGTGACCAGCGTGATCAGGAACAGGTTCACGGAGAACTTCATCAGCAGCGCGCCCGGAACGGCGCCGCAGCCGAACGTCTCCCGGCACAGGGGAGCGAGCAGGGGCCGTACGGCCGCCACGGCCTCCTCGTCACCCGCGAGCATCCCCACCAGTTCGCCCCGCTCGGCCGGGACACGGGAGCCGGAGACCGGGGCCTCGACGTACTGCCCGCCGGACGCGCGGATGTCGTCCCGCAGAGCGGCCGAGTACTCGGCGGAGGTCGTGCCCATGTGGACGACCGTGCGTCCGGCGACACGGGCGGGGAAATCGGGGGTGCCGCGGCCCAGGACCGCGTCGACGGCGGCCTCGTCGGCCAGCATCAGGAACACGGTCCCGGCCCGTTCGAACACCTCACCGGGGCCGGCCGCGACCTCGGCACCGGCGGCACGCAGGGGCGCGCACCGGTCCGGGGTGCGGTTCCAGACGACGAGGGGTGTCCCGGCACGGGCCAGGTTGAGGGCCATGGGCTGTCCCATGACCCCGAGGCCGATGAAACCGACGTCCACGACGCACTGCCTTCCCGGCCCGCGCGGACGAGCCCCGCTGCCCCGTACTCGACTATGACAGCGGTCATAGTAGCCTCCGCTATGACAGCGGTCATAGGGTGAGGTCCTGAGCTCGGCGGGGAAACCGCCGGGCCGGGGAGCGGCCGGCGAGCGGACGCCGAGACACGCGGGACACCGGAGGTCGGGGCATGGCGCAGTCCGTACGGGGGCCGCGGGAGCGGATGGTCTTCAGCGCGGCCCAGCTGATCCGGCGCGACGGGGTCGCGGCGACCGGGATGCGGGAGGTCGCCGCCCACGCGGGGGCGCCGCGCGGCTCGTTGCAGCATTACTTCCCCGGCGGGAAGGAGCAGTTGGTCAACGAGGCCGTGGACTGGGCGGGCCGGTACGCCGGCAAGCGGGTCGCCCGCTTCCTCGCCGCGCTGGACGAGCCGACACCCGGCGGGCTGTTCGCCGAGATGGTGCGCCAGTGGACCGACGAGTACGAGACCGCCGGGTTCGCGGGCGGCTGCCCCGTCGCCGCCGCGACGGTGGACTGCGCCGAGTCCACCGCGTCGACACGGGCCGCGGCCGCCGCCGCGTTCGCCGGCTGGACCGGCCCGGTGGCGGCGGCGCTGACGGACCTGGGGGTACCCGAGGAGCGGGCCGGAGCGCTCGCCACGCTCATGATCAGCGCCCTGGAGGGGGCGATCCTGATGGCCAGGGCCGAGTGCGACGTCCGCGCCCTGACCACCGTCGCACGGGAACTCGGCCCCCTCCTCGACGCGGCGGTGCGCGAGGCCGGCTGACCGCGCTACCCGAGGGTCGCCAGGAACTTCCCCAGCCGGGCGATGCCCTCGCGCAGGTCCTCGGCCGACGCCGCGTACGACAGCCGTACATGTGTCTCCGCCGTGCCCACGCCGAAGTCCCGGCCCGGGGTCAGCGCGACATGGGCCTCCCGCAGGGCCCGTTCGCAGAACTCCCACGAGGTGAGCCCGGTGCCGCTGACGTCGAAGTAGACGTAGAACGCGCCGTCCGGCGGCACCGGGACCGGCAGCCCGATGCGGCGCAGGCCGTCGAGGACGAGCGTCCGCCGCTCGGTGAACTCGACCCGGCGGGCCTCGCAGACCGCCAGGGACTCCGGGGTGAAGCAGGCGAGGGCGGCCAGCTGGGCCGGGGCGGAAGCGCACAGGAAGTAGTTCTGGGCCAGGCGCTCCAGCGCCGGTACGAGCGGTTCGGGCACGACGCACCAGCCCAGCCGCCAGCCGGTCATCCCGAAGTACTTCGAGAAGCTGTTGATGACGACGGCACCGGGGTCGAACGACAGGGCGCTGCGCGGCGGCCGTCCCTGCTCGTCGTGGTCGCCGAGGTCGAGGTAGATCTCGTCGACGAGACGCCACGCGTCCCGTTCGCGGGCGGCCTCGCAGATCGCCGCGAGTTCGCCGGCGGGCACCGAGGTGCCCGTCGGGTTGGACGGTGTGGCGACCATGACCCCGCGCGTGCGCTCCGTCCAACTGGACCGCACCGACGAAGCGGTCAGCTGGTACCGGCCCTCGGCGGTGGTCGGGACGAGAGTGACGCGGGCGCCGAAGCTCTCGACGATCTGCCGGTTGCACGGGTACGCCGGGTCCGCGACGAGCACCTCGTCACCGGGGTCGACGAGCGCGGCGGCGGCCAGCAGCAGCGCCGCCGAGGCACCCGCGGTCACGACCACCCGGGCCGGGTCCACCTCGACACCGTGCCGGTCCGCGTAGAACCGGGCGACGGCCTGCCGCAGCGCGGGCAGCCCGAGGGCCGCCGTGTAGGTCAGGGGGCGCCCGTCCATGGCCTCCCGCATCGCGTCCAGCACGGCGGGCGGCGCCCCGAAGTCCGGTTCCCCGAGGCTCAGTTTGACGACATGGTGCCCCTGGGCCTCCAGGGCGGCGGCGTGCTTGCCGAACTCCATCGCGTAGAACGGGGCGACCGCCCGGGCGCGCTCCGAGATCCGTACGTTGCTCATACCGGGACCTTAAGCGCGCCCGCCCCGACCGTCACAGCCCCCTGCCCACCAGGGGGCCTGCCCTGCGGACTCGCCGGACAGGCCCCCCGAGCCGTGGAACGCTCAGCGCTTGAGCGTGAAGGTGAAGTCGCCGGAGAGCCTGCTGTGCAGCCGGATCGCCGAGACGAGCTTCCCTTCCTCGATCAGCCGCTCGACCTCGGCCCGCGGGAGACCGCAGCCCTCCGCGATCAGCCGTACCGGTCTCACGGGGATCGGCGCCGCGAAGCGGACCGACACGTCGATCACCTCGCGGTCCGGGAGATCCGCACCGCCGGTGTCGAGACGCCAGGCGCCGTCCCAGTCGAGGGCGACGCGATGACGGCGCCGTACGACCGGATCCCGCAGCACCTCGGCCGCCAGGGCGGGATCGTTGCCGTGCATCCGGTCCAGGAGCTCCGGTCGGACGGAACGCACCTGCGTCCGCTCCAGGACCGTGAGCTTCGCGGTGTCCCCGCACCCCGTGCAGAGCACGAGGAGCCAGGCGTCGATGAGCTTGTGGTTCGCGTTGACACGGAACCTGCCGTTCGCCCGGAAGCGCTCCGAGGCGCACGCGGAGCAGCGACGCACGACGAGCGGCAGGCAGGTGGGCATGACCACCCAGGTGGTGAGCACAGAAGTACACCGGTTTCAGTGAGAAGTCCGCAGCAGGAAGCAGCGCGGCGCACGGACAGGCGCGACGCGCGACAGATCAGCAGTCGGGGGGTCTCACACGGTGTACAACGGCACGTCCTTGATCGGGCGATTCGGGTCGGCAGCACGGTAGCGGCGCGCGTCGGCGTCGTTCCACCGATTTACGCGCGCCGCACCGCACCGGCCCCGACTACCTCCCGGCCAGCGGGCTCACGCCGATCCGGTCGATGACCGGGGCGTACGGCGACCGCTGGTCGTACTGGTTGTAGGTGTCGCCGTCGAAGTCGGGCAGTTCCTCCGCGGTGAAGGTGAGTCGGTTGGCGCCCTTCTTGAGGGTGACGGGGACGGTCAGGTCCCAGAAGTTGTTGAAGTGGAAGGTCGTCGGGAACAGGATCCGCCGGGTCGCGCCGCCGTTGATCGAGAGGTCGGCGTGGCGGGCGATCGGGTCGGGGTTGTAGTGGGTGGCGGGCGCCTGCTCCGCGTTGGAGTAGCGGATGGTCAGCGCGTGCCGGCCGGGCCGCTCGGCGACGACGTCGAACGTCAGCGCGTTGCCCCTGCCGTCGCCGATGTCGGTGACCGCCTTGCCGTTCGAGGCGAACGTGTACGCGTCGGTCACCTTGGCGGCGCCCGTCACCGTGCCGTCCTCCGCCTGGTACACGCGGGTCTTCAGGGAGTCGGTGGACGGGGCGACCCGGAGCCGGTCGAGGGCGAGTTCACGGGCGGCGCCGGTGACGGTGATCTTGTTGATGCCGCCGGAGAGGAAGACCCGTACCCGGTCCGTGCCCTTCCTGGCCCCGCCGACCTCGGGCACGTCGAGTCGCTCGCCGCCCAGCGAGAGGCCCGCCCGGCCGCCGCCGAGGTGGTCGACCGACACGGTCGCCTCGCCGTCGCCTGGCGCGTACACCCAGAACGTCGCCGAGTCGCCCTTCGCCAGCGGCACCGTGCCGGGACCCGACGCACCGGGCCGGCTGTAGTCCGGCCGTGTCCCGGCGAGCGAGGCGTACGCGGCCTCGTAGAGCGCGGGGGCGGTCACGTTCTCGTCGCGCAGGGCGAGGTCGATCTTGTCGATGATCGCGTCGCCCTTGGTGACACCCAGTTCGGGGTCCTGCGCGGCGAGCGTGATCCGGTGCGTGCCGGCGGTCAGTTCGACCGTGGTGTCGGTGTGGCCCCAGACGACCCACTTGTAGCCGAGCGGCAGCCGCAGCTCGCGTGGATCCTTCCCGTCGACCCGCAGGAAGACATTGGTCGGGCCCTGCTCCTTCACCAGGTCGTACAGGTTGTAGGAGTTGGCGAAGACGCTCAGGTCGTAGGTGCCGTCCCGCGGGACGTCGACGTCGAAGGCGAGGACCCCGTCGGAGCCGGTGCGCAGCCCGCCCACGTTGTAGGCGCCGGACGTCGCGAACTTGCCCACGTCCGAGGGCGTCCCCTCGGGGCCGTTCCTGGAGTAGCCCTTGCCGGTGTAGGTGGCGTCCTCCGCCTCGTAGGTCCGGCGCCAGCCCACCGAGGGCGCGGCCGGTTCCCCGCCGTTGCCGCCGGGGGAGAGGATGACCTGGTACGCCGACATCTCGTTCATGCCGGTCATCGGCAGGGTCACCGAACCGTCGGCGCCGACCGTCACCTCCCGGTCCGAGAGCCGCAGCGGCTGCGCCGAGTCCCCGACCTGGCCGGTCCACGGGATCTCCTGGACCGTGGCCCGCACCGTCGTCCCGAACAGCGCCGGGTCGATGTTCCGGAACACGACGTCCGCGGCGCCGCTCTGCCCGCCGAAGAGGGCCCGGGACTGCTTCTTGTCCTCGTCCAGGGTCGCCACGCCCTGGAGCGTGTACTGCTGATTGGGGTGCGGGGCGGTCACCTCGACGGTGTGCCCGGACATCTGCGCGTAGGCGTGGAACAGCCACCACTGGCCGTTGCCCTTGTTGGCCTCCACGGCCGAGTCGTTGAGGTTGCCGTCGATGTTCCAGTACGCCAGGTCGGCGTCGATCTTGGACTCCTCGATGGCGGAGACCCACTGGACGACCTGGCCCGGCACCGACAGGTGGTAGTTGTGTCCGTACTCGTTGACATTGACCGGCAGCGGGCCGACGCCGATCTCCTTCTCCCACCGCCGGTAGGTGGCCACACTCGTGCGGACCTTGGCGGGTGAGGACAGCTCGTGCCAGGTCATCACGTCCGGCACGACGTCGTTGGCCTTCGCGTACCGGAGGAAGCCCTTGATCTGGTCGTAGAGGATCGAGGTGTTGGGGCCGGCGATCCGCGCCTCGGGGTCGAGGTCCTTGATGAGCCGGTAGGTGTCCTTCCACGCGGTGAAGAAGTGCTGCGGGGCGTCGAGCCAGGAGACCTTGTCATAGCTCCACGCGCCCGTGCCGAACATGTTCCCCTCGGGTTCGTTGAAGGGGACGTAGACGACATGGTCCTTGTACGCGCCCATCGTCCTGACCTGGGCGACCTGCTTCCTGATCTTCTCCTGGAAGTCCGCGAGCCGGGCGGGGCCGTCGGCACCCGGCCACTGGTAGGGGAAGCCGCGGTAGATGTCGGTCATGTAGATGTAGACGTCCTTGCCGCCGGAGTCCACGAACGGCGGGAGCATCTCCAGCGCGTCGGCGCCCGGATGCTGGGGACCGTCCTGCGCCTTCGTCGACACCGTGCGCAGGCCCATTCCCTCGATGAGGTTGCGGCTCGGTACGCCGTCGCCGTAGACGCCGTACAGGGAGCCGGAGGCGCCGCCGTGGAAGGCGCCGGTGTCGGTGCCGAGATCGATGACCAGCCGTTCCGGCTCCGCCGCGCCGGCGGTGCCCGCGGCTGGTCCGGCGAGCAGGGTGGCGAGGGCCGTGACCGCGGTGGCACCGGCTGCCACGGCTCGGGTTCTGCTGCGATTGCGTCGCACTGAGGTCTCCGTGAGGTGATCCGCCCAGGGTCGAACCGGTTCGATGGGATGCGGGGTGGGGGAGCCCGGCATCTCGGGGGTCGAGTCGAGGATCGAGTGACAGTCGTGCGGCTCTGTCGAACCGGTTCGGCGGAACCTAGCACCGCCGCATGCCCCCAGCAATACTCCCGACAGGGATCCGCGCACAGGCCGCGCGGAGTTCGGCGCGAGGGGTTGACAGTGCCCGGGGTGGCTCCTACCTTCCCTTCACGCGAACCGGTTCGACGAGCCGTTCGCTCTCGAACCGGTTCGACGAAGGAGTGCCGTGAACATCGGTGAGATCGCCAAGCGGGCCGGTGTCTCGCGGAGCACCGTGTCGTACGCGCTG
>NZ_LIQX01000005.1 GCF_001418475.1 Streptomyces ossamyceticus
GCCCCAGCAGCATGCCCCTCGCCCAGCCCCCAACCCACCCCTTCGTCCCAGTGAGGTCCCGATGAGCACCCCCTCCACCCGCCGGCTCACCGTGGCGCAGGCGCTGGTGCGGTTCCTCGCCGCCCAGTACACCGAGCGCGACGGACAGCGGCAGCGGCTGATCGGCGCGACCTGGGGCATCTTCGGCCACGGCAACGTCGCGGGCCTCGGCCAGGCGCTGCTGGAGGCCGGCGAGGAGACCATGCCGTTCCATCAGGGCCGCAACGAGCAGTCCATGGTGCACGCGGCCGTCGGGTACGCCCGTCAGCTGAACCGGCTCTCCGCGCAGGCGGTCACCACCTCCATCGGGCCCGGCGCCACCAACCTCGTCACCGGCGCCGCCCTCGCCACCATCAACCACCTGCCGGTGCTGCTCCTGCCCGGCGACACCTTCGCGACCCGGCCCGCGGACCCGGTCCTCCAGCAGCTGGAGCACCCGACCGAGGCCGACGTGTCCGTCAACGACACCCTGCGCCCGGTGTCGCGGTACTTCGACCGGGTCACCCGCCCCGAGGCGCTGATCCCGGCCGCCCTCCAGGCGATGCGGGTCCTCGCGGACCCCGTCGACACGGGCGCCGTGACCCTCGCGCTGCCACAGGACGTGCAGGCGGAGGCGTACGACTGGCCGGAGGAGTTCTTCGCCGAGCGCGTCTGGCGGGTACGGCGGCCCGCGCCCGACCCGGTGGAGCTGGCCGAGGCGGTCCGGGCGATCCGCGCGGCGCGGCGGCCTCTCCTCGTCGCGGGCGGCGGCGTCCACCACAGCGAGGCGGAGGCGGCGCTGCGGGCGCTGGTGGAGGCCACCGGCATCCCGGTCGCGTCCACCCAGGCCGGCAAGGGCTCGCTGCGCCACGACCACCCGGCCGATCTCGGCGGCATCGGGCACACCGGCACCGCCGTCTGCGACGACATCGCCCGCACCGCCGATCTGATCATCGGCGTCGGCACCCGCTACACCGACTTCACCACCGCCTCCCACACCCTCTTCCAGGTCCCGGACGTCCGCTTCGTCAACCTCAACATCGCGGCGTTCGACGCCCACAAGCTGTCGGCCCGGACCCTGGTGTGCGACGCGCGGGCCGGACTGGAGGCGCTCACGGAGGCGCTCGCCGGGCACCGCGTGGACGAGGCGTACGAGGCCGAGTACCGGAACGGCAAGCAGCGCTGGGAGCAGGTGGTGCGGGCGGCGTACACGCCGGCCGACGAGCACGCCGTGCCGACGCAGACGCAGGTGCTGGGCGCCCTGGACACGGTCGTCGGGGACGACGACGTCGTCATCAACGCGGCCGGTTCGCTCCCCGGCGACCTGCACAAGCTGTGGCGGGCCCGCAGCCCCCGCCAGTACCACCTGGAGTACGGCTACTCCTGCATGGGCTACGAGATCCCCGCCGCGATCGGCGTCCAGCAGGCGGCGCCCGGCACGGCCGTGTGGGCGCTGGTCGGCGACGGCACGTATCTGATGATGCCGACGGAGATCGTGACGGCCGTCCAGGAGGGGCTGCCCGTCAATCTGGTCCTCGTCCAGAACCACGGGTACGCCTCGATCGGCGGCCTGTCGGAGTCGGTGGGCGGGGAGCGGTTCGGCACCGCCTACCGCCACCGCGTCGCCGACGGCACCTTCACCGGCGCCCCGCTGCCGGTGGACCTGGCCGCCAACGCGGCCAGCCTCGGCATGGACGTCATCCGCGCCAAGACCGTACGGGAGCTGCGCGACGCCCTGGCCGCGGCCCGCGCCTCGGACCGGCCGACCTGCGTGTACGTGGAGACCGACCCGACGTCCACCGCTCCCCCGGCGGAGGCCTGGTGGGACGTTCCGGTGGCGGAGACCGCCGCCCGCCCGGCCGCGGTCGAGGCCCGCGCGACGTACGACCGGGAGGTCTCCGCCCGGCGCCGGCACCTCCACCCGGGGACGTGAGCGGCACGGCCCGCGGCCGGTCCCGGCGCCGCCCGGCATCCGTGACGGGTGCGCGGCTTGTCAGGACAACGAAATGACAGGGCTTCCTGTCATCCGTACGGGCGGTTACCCTCGGACCGTGACCAGCGCGACCACAGGGAGTACAGAGAAGCTCGACCTCCGGGTCGACCGGAGCAGCCCGGTGCCGCTGTACTACCAGCTGGCCCGGCAGCTGGAGTCCGCCATCGAGCACGGGGCACTGGGCCCGGGCAGCCTGCTGGGCAACGAGATCGAGCTCGCGGGCCGCCTCGGCCTGTCCCGACCGACCGTGCGGCAGGCCATCCAGTCCCTCGTCGACAAGGGCCTGCTCGTGCGCCGCCGGGGGGTCGGCACGCAGGTCGTGCACAGCCAGGTCAAGCGTCCTCTGGAGCTGAGCAGTCTCTACGACGACCTGGAGGCGGCGGGCCAGCAGCCCACGACCCAGGTGCTGCTGAGCGAGATCCGGCCCGCCTCCGCCGGGGTCGCGGCGGCCCTGGGCCTGGCCGAGGGCGCGGAGGTCCACCTCTTCGAACGGCTCCGGCTCACCCACGGCCAGCCGGTTGCGTTCCTGTCCAACTACGTCCCGGCGGGCCTGCTGGACCTCGACACCGAGCGGCTGGAGGCGACGGGCCTGTACCGGATGATGCGCAACGCCGGCATCACCCTGCACAGCGCCCACCAGACGGTCGGCGCCCGGATCGCCGCCCCCGAGGAGGCCGAGCGGCTCGGCGAGCCCGAGGGGGCCGCCCTCCTCACCATGCAACGCACGGCGTACGACGACACGGGCCGGGCCGTCGAGTACGGCAGCCACGTCTACCGGGCCTCGCGCTACTCCTTCGACTTCCAGCTGCTCGTCCGCACCTGACGCCCGGACCACGGCGCCCAGCTCCCCGGAACCGCAGGTCAGGCAGGAAGACCCCCCGGGGTACTAGATTGGGCAGCGGAGGCCGCGGCATGAGCGGCCCCCGCCTGATCTCCCGCACGCAACCGTTCGCAAGGGAGAACCAGCCGTGAAGACCCGACGCATGCGCCGTATCAGCCTCGGTGCCGTCAGTGCTCTCGTCGTCACCGTGCTCGGCGCCTGCGGCGGCTCCGATTCCGACCCGGGCAGCGCCACGGTGGTGGGTGTCGACTACCCCCGCTCGGACACCGACTTCTGGAACGCGTTCATGAAGTACACCCCCGGGTTCGCCGAGGAACTCGGGCTGGAGCTGAAGACCACCAACTCGCGCAACGACGTCGCGAAACTCGCCACCAACTCCCAGAGCCTCATCATCCACGGTGTGGAGGGTGTGGCCATGGCCCCCCAGAACACCGCCGCGACCACGCCCATCCTGCGGCAGCTGGCCGCGCAGAAGATCCCCGTGGTCACCCTGGACACCCGTCCCGACACCGGCGACGTCTACATGGTGGTGCGCGCGGACAACCGCGCGTACGGGGAGAAGGCCTGCCGGTTCCTCGGCACCAAGCTCGGCGGCGAGGGCAAGGTCGTCATGCTCCAGGGGGACCTCGCCTCCGTCAACGGCCGCGATCGCACCGACGGGTTCAACGCGTGCATGAAGGAGCACTATCCCCGGATCAAGGTCTTCGGGGAGACGACGAACTGGGACGGGACGATCGCGGCGCAGAAACTGCAGGCGAATCTCACCGCCCACCCCGACATCAAGGGCATCTACATGCAGTCCAGCCTGGCGCTCTCCGGCAGCCTGCAAGTGCTCAAGCAGCAAGGTCTGCTGGTCGGCCCGGAGGACAAGAGGCATGTGTTCGTCGTCGCCAACGACGGCACCCCCCGAGAACTCAGGGAGATCGCCGAGGGCAAGATCGACGCCACGGTCTCCCAGCCCGCCGACCTCTACGCCAAATACGCCCTCTACTACCTGCAGGCGGCGATCGAGGGCAAGACGTTCAAGCCCGGCGGGACGGACCACGACAGCACGATCGTGCGGATCCGCGACGGTGTGCTGGAGGACCAGCTCTCCGCACCCCTGGTGACCGCGGACGGCGGGACCTACGACGGCGTGCCCAGCCTCAGGAGCGACGACAAGTCCCTCTGGGGCAACAACCTCGACTGATCCCGCACGGCCCGCCCGCGCCGCCCGCTCTCGTCTCAGGAGCGTCGGCCTCGGCCGGCGGCCGGCTCAGAGGCTCACCCACGCTCCGGACTCGGCGGAGCGGCTCATCGCGTCGAGGACGGTGGCGCTGTGCACGGCGTCGGCCAGGGTTGCGCCGTGCGGGGTGCCCTCGGCGATCGAGCGCAGGAAGTGGTGGGCCTCGATGACCTTGAGGTCGTCGTAGCCCATGGCGTTGGCGGAGCCCGGCTGGAACGCCGCGTACGCGCCGTGGCCCGGGCCGACGAAGACGGTGCTGACGGACTGGTCCTGGTAGGCCGTGCCCCGGCTGACGCCCAGCTCGCCCATGCGGCGGAAGTCCCACAGGACGGCGCCCTTGGTGCCGTGGACCTCGAAGCCGTAGTTGTTCTGCTCGCCGACGGCGACCCGGCTCGCCTCCAGGACGCCCCGGGCGCCGGAGGCGAAGCGGAGCAGGCAGTTGACGTAGTCCTCGTTCTCGACGGGGCCCGGTTCCCCGCCGGTCGCGCGGGTGTGGCCGGCGGTGGCGCCGGTGGGGCGGGCCCGTTCGGGGACGAAGATCGCGGTGTCGGCGGTGAGGGCGGTGATGTCGCCGAGGAGGAAGCGGGCGAGGTCGACGCCGTGCGAGGCGAGGTCGCCGAGGACGCCGCTGCCGCCGCGCTCACGCTCGTACCGCCAGGTCAGGGCACCCTCGGGGTGGGCGGCGTAGTCGCTGAAGAGGCGGACGCGGACATGGGTGACGGTGCCGATCTCACCTGCGGCGATCAGTTCGCGGGCGTACACGACGGCGGGGGCGTTGCGGTAGTTGAAGCCGACGGTGCCCTGGACGCCGGCCCTGACGACCGCGTCGGCGACGGCGCGGGCGTCGGCGGCGGTGAGCCCGACGGGCTTCTCGATCCAGATGTGCTTGCCGGCCTCGGCCATGGCGACGCCGATCTCGCGGTGCAGGAAGTTCGGCGCGGTGATGCTCACGGCGTGGACGCGCGGGTCGGCGGCGACCTCGCGCCAGTCGCGGGCGGTGGTGGCGAACCCGAACCGCTCGGCTGCCTCCTCGGCGCGGCCGGGCACGTCCTCGACGACGGTGACCAGCTCGGGGCGTACGGGAAGCTGCGGGAAGTGGTGCGGCACGCGGGCGTACGCCTGGGTGTGCACCCGTCCCATCCAGCCGAACCCCACGACGGCGACACCGAGCGCACTCACCATGACTGCCCTTCTTCGGACTCACCGGACCAGTTTTGGACCGTTCCAGAACGTACGTCGCTCACCTTGGAGCGAGCCTCCGCAGCTGTCAAGCCCTTTGACAACCACGCCCGCCCTGTGGAACGGTCCACACCATGAGACCTCCGACGATCCGCGATGTCGCCGAGCGCGCCGGCGTGTCGAAGTCCCTGGTCTCGCTGGTGCTGCGCGGCTCCGAGCAGGTGCGCCCCGAGAAGCGGGAGGCCGTGCTGGCGGCCGTGGAGGAGCTGGGCTACCGGCCCAACGCGGCCGCGCGCAGCCTGAGCGAGCGCCGCACCCGGACGGTCGGCGTCCTCCTCCACGACATGCGCAACCCCTGGTTCGTGGAACTGCTGGACGGTCTGAACTCCCGGCTGCACGACAACGGTCTGCGCATGCTGCTGGCCGACGGCCACCTCAACCGGCGTCTCGGGGAGGACCTCACCCGGACCTTCACCGAGCTGCGGGTCGACGGTCTGATCGCGGTCGGCACCCTGCCCCCGTCGGAGGCCCTGCGCGCGGCGGCCGCACAGGTGCCCACCGTGGTCGCCGGGGCCCGCGAGCCGACGCTCCCCCATGTCGATGTCGTCGCGGGTGACGACCAGTTGGGCGCCCGGCTCGCCACCGAGCACCTCATCGCCCTCGGCCACCGGCGGATCGGGCACATCGCGGGGGACGGCGTGGTCGGCGCGTTGCGTCGCCACAGCTTCGAGACGGTCATGCGCGAGCACGGCCTGTTGGACCTGACGGCCGTCGAGCGCGGCGACCTGACGGAGGAGGGCGGCTACCGCGCCACGGTCCGACTGCTCAGCGCGCCCGAACGCCCCACCGCCGTCCTGGCGTTCAACGACATGTCGTGCGTCGGCGCCCTCTCCGCCGCCGAGGAACTGGGCCTGAGGGTGCCGCGCGACCTGTCCCTCGTCGGCTACGACAACACCTATGTCTCCCGGCTGCGCCATCTGTGGCTCACCACCGTGGACAACGCCAGCCATGACGTCGGCCGCCGCGCCGCCCAGTGCCTGCTGGACCGCATCGCCGACCCCGCGCGCCCGGCCCAAGTCGTCCTGACCACACCGACGTTGGAGATCCGCGGCACGACGAGCCCCCCGGCGGGCCGCTGAGCCGCACGCCGTGCGCACCCAGGGGCGCGTGGACCGCGCGACGCACCCACGGGCCGACCGGTGAGCCGACGCCGCACCCGCTCCCGAGCATGTCCGTCACGTTCCCGTGCCTGTCCTTCGCGTTCCCGAGCCTGTCCGTCGTCCGCCGGAAGCACCGGGGGAGACCGGGTCCGCCGACCGCGGCGGGTGAGGCCCCCACATACTCGTCGGGAACCGAACCGGTGGTTTCACGGATCTCCTGTGCGAGGGCTCCGGAGCCGCTGGTTCGCTCCGGACGCACGGCACTTGACGGGATGGAAGGCGGGACATGGCCGACGGGATGGGGGCGAGACCCGAGGCGGACGGCTTCGCGGCGCCGGCGGACGTGGATCCGCCGCGGGTGGGGAGGTACCGGATCGTCGCGCGGCTCGGCGAGGGCGGCATGGGGCGGGTGTACCTGGGCCGGTCCCCGAGCGGGCGCGCGGTGGCGGTGAAGGTGGTGCGGCCCGACCTCGCCCAGGACCCCGACTTCCGGCGCCGGTTCGCCCGCGAGGTGGGCGCGGCCCGCAAGGTCAACGGGTTCTTCACCGCCGGGGTCGTCGAGGCCGACCCCGAGGGGTCGCCGGCGTGGCTGGCGACGGCGTACGTGCCCGGTGTCTCCCTCGGTGAGGCGGTCGTCCGGCACGGAGCATGGCCCGAGGACGCGGTGCTGGCGCTCGCGGCGGGGCTGGCCGAGGCGTTGGAGGCGATCCACTCCGCGGGAGTGATCCACCGGGATCTGAAGCCGTCGAACGTCCTGTTGGCGGCGGACGGGCCACGCGTGATCGACTTCGGGATCTCGGCCGCCACCGACTCCTGTGCCAGCAGGCTCACCCAGCCGGGCATGCTGATCGGCACGCCCGGCTTCATGTCCCCCGAGCAGCTCACCGGCAAGCCCGTCGGCCCGGCCAGTGACGTCTTCGCCCTGGGCGGGGTACTGGCGTTCACCGCGGCGGGCCGGAGCGCCTTCGGCACCGGCGCGGCCGAGGCGCTCAACTTCCGTGCCGTGTACGAGGAACCGGACCTGGACGCGCTCCCGCCGAGGGTGCGCCCTCTGGTCGCCGACTGCCTGGCCAAGGATCCCGGCGACCGCCCCACCGTCGGCGCGCTGCTGGACCGGCTGGCCGAGGAGCGGTGGGGACAGGACGCCGAGCAGAAGTCGCACGAGGTCGGCTGGCTGCCCGGTCCGGTCGCCGCCGATGTCCGGGCGCGCGCCACGGCGCCTGAGGCGCCGGTACCGGCGACGCCCGATCCGCGGCTGCTGCTGTGGTCCTCCGAGGCCACGGGAGCGGCCGGCCCGGCGGCCCCGCACGTCGCACCACCACCGTCCACCGCCCTGGACGTGCCCGCCCCGCACCCCCCGCGGGGACACGACCACCCGCGGGACACCACGACGCCGCGGCACCCACAGGACACCACCGCGCCACGGCCCCGACGGCAGGCCGGGATCTCCCGGCGGCGGCTCCTGCTCGGCCTCGCCGGAGCGGGCGTCGCCGGGGCCGGGTACACGACGTGGCGGCTCCTCGACGACGCCGAGCGCCGACCGGGGCAGCTGCTGTGGACGTTCTCCACCGGCAAGACGGTCAACTCGACACCGGCCGTGGCCGACGGGGTCGTCTACATCGGCAGCGGCGACCGACGTCTGTACGCGTTGGACGCGGCCACGGGCAAGAAGCGCTGGGCGTTCGAGACGGGGGACCGGGTCCAGTCGTCGCCGGCCGTGGTGGACGGGGTCGTCTACGTCGGCAGCGACAGCCTGCTGTACGCGGTGGACGCGGCCACCGGCAAGAGGCGGTGGCAGTACGCGGCGGGCGCGATCGACTCGGCTCCGGTGGTGGTGGACGGGGTCGTCTACACCGGCAGCGCGGACGGGCTGCACGCCGTGGACGCGGCCACGGGCGAGAAGCGCTGGACGGCGCTCGCGCCCAGCTATGTGAACACCATGCCAGCCGTGGTCGACGGGGTCGTGTACGTCGGCAGCGGCGACGGCCTGCGGGCGGTGGACGCGGCGACCGGCACGGAACGGTGGTCTGCGCTCACGGACCACATCTTCTCCTCGTCGCCGGCGGTGGCGAAGGGGCGGGTCTACATCGGCGGCATCGACGGGCTGTACTGCGTGAACGCCTCCGACGGCACGGAGTACGAGGACTTTCCGGTGGGTGGCCCCGTCGGCTCCTCCTCGCCGACGGTCGCCGACGGGGTGGTCTACGTCGGTGGCGACAAGGGCGATCTGTACGGAGTCAACGCCCTCACCGCCAAGCAGCGCCTGAAGTTCCCCACGGCGGACAGTGTCGACTCACGGCCGACGGTGGTGGACGGCGTCCTCTACTTCGGCAGCGACGACGGCTACCTGTACGCGGTGGACGTCGAGACCACCGACCTGAGGTGGCGGTTCTCGGCGGGCAACAGCATCGACAGCTTCTTCACACCGTCGTCGCCGGTCGTGTCCGACGGTGTGCTCTACATCGGCAGCTACGCGGGCAAGGTGTACGCGATAGCGGTCTGAGCCGGCGGGAGCCGACCGCGAGGGTGCCGGCACGCGTCCGGCCGCCGCGCGACCCGGGAAGTCACGCGGTCCCGTCGAGCGGGTGGGCACCGGCGGCCAGCAGCAGTGCCGCCGTCTCCGGGTGAGGGCCGTGCTCCGCCCAGTAGAGCGGAGGGCGGCCCGTGCCGTGGTCCTCGCGGAGGTTGGGATCGGCGCCGTGCGCGAGGAGTGCGCGCACGGTGTCCGTGTGGCCCCAGCAGGCGGCCCCGCACAGCGGCGTGCCTTCCGTGCCGTGCCCGCTCTCGGTGTCGGGCGGGGCGCCGGCGGCCAGCAGTCGGCGGACCGTGTCGGCCGCCCCGTGCACGGACGCCGCGTACAGCGGCGTCGTGCCGTCGGAGTCGGCCGTCGCGGGGCAGGCCCCGGCCCGGAGCAGCGCGTCGACCGTTGCGGTGTCACCGACCGACGCGGCCCGGACGAGACGTACGGACAGCTTCTTCTGCCGCCTTCTGTTCACTGCTCCCCAGTCCCACGCGACGAGTCCCGGGTCTCACCCCATCACACGCCCTCCTGGGAGGCGACCTCTTTCCCGCGCGGCCCCGTCACCGCGGTCCCCCTGGCCGCCCCGCGTACGTCGATCGCGGTGAGGGCCAGGGCCAGCAGTCCGGGGACGAGGAACGCGAGCGGCAGCAGCATCCACGCGCACAGGGCGGCGGTCACCACGGCCAGCACCACCAGGGCGCTGCCGCCCACGTCGCGCACGGCGTCATGAGCGGCCCCGCGTACCGCGCCGGGCCAGTCGACGGCGGACTCGGGGCGGGCGCAGGCCCGCAGACCGACCACGGCGGCGCAGACGCCGACGGCGGCGACCGCCACGCCGAGGGCGGGGCCACCGGGCAGGCCCGCGGAGACCAGCGCCAGGTCGACGAGGAGGAGGCCGAGACCGGCGAGGGTGACGAGCCCGGCGGCGACGTCACCGGACCGCAGCCGGCGCCGCAGCCCACCGAGGAACCGCCGGGCGGTCACCGGCCGCCCGTCCCGTACGCCCCGCAGCACCTCGCACGCCGTGGACAGCGCGGCGGGCAGCGTCACCAGCGGCAGGCTCACCACCGCCACGGCGACGCCGACGCTCAGCACATCGGCGAACAGCGACATCCTCGGTCCGAGGATCTCGCCCGGCTCGCGGTCGGTCCGCATCGCGTTCACCCCTTGATCCCGGAGTTGGCCATGCCCTCCACCAGGAACCGCTGGAAGGCGAGGAAGAACAGCACGATCGGCAGCAGCGCGATGACCGACATGGCGAACATCGGGCCGAACGCCGAGGTGCTCGACGCGTCCACGAACGACCTGAGCGCCAGGGTCAGTGTGAACTTCTCCGGGGAGAAGAGGTAGATCAGCTGGGTGAAGAAGTCGTTCCAGGTCCAGATGAAGGTGAAGATGGCGGTGGTGATCAGGGCCGGGCGCGTCAGCGGCAGGATCACCAGGAAGAAGCTACGGAACGGTCCACAGCCGTCGATCCTGGCCGCCTCTTCCAGTTCCCTCGGCAGTCCCCGCATGAACTGCACGATGAGGAAGACGAAGAACGCCTCGGTGGCCAGGAACTTCGGCAGGATCAGCGGCCAGTAGGTGTTCACCATGCCGAGCTGGTTGAAGATGATGTACTGCGGGATCAGCACCGCGTGGTGCGGCAGCATGATCGTCGCGATCATGAAGGCGAACAGCGGTCCACGGAAGCGGAATCGCAGGCGGGCGAAGGCGTACGCCGCGAGGGAGCAGGACAGTACGTTCCCGAGGACCGCGCCGGTCGCGATCAGCAGGGAGTTGCCGAGCAGTCTGCCGACCGAGACGTCGTTGACGCCTTCCAGGGCGGTCTCGTAGTTGGACCATTCCAGACGGCCGGGCAGCAGGTCGAGGCTCGCGATGACCTCGTCCGCCGGTTTCACCGAGGTCGCGAGGAGCCAGGCCAGCGGGTAGAGCATGACCAGCAGGGCGGCCAGGCAGGCGGCGTGCAGGGCCAGACGCCGCCAGGCGAAGGGCCTGGGTGCGGTGGCGGTGGCGGGCGTTGTCGTGGTGGTGGTCATCGGTCCCCCTCGGAGGCGTAGAAGACCCAGGAGCGGGACGTGCGGAACAGGACGGCGGTGACCACACCGATGGCGAGCAGCAGGACCCAGGCCATGGCGGAGGCGTAACCCATGTGGGAGGCGACGAAGCCGCGGTCGTAGAGGTAGAGCGTGTAGAACAGGGTGGAGTCGGCGGGGCCGCCCTTGCCCGCGCTGATCGCGAAGGCGGGGGTGAAGACCTGGAAGGCCTGGATGGTCTGGAGGACCAGGTTGAAGAAGATCACCGGTGACAGCATCGGCACGGTGATCGACAGGAACTGGCGCCATCGCCCGGCGCCGTCGACCTCGGCCGCCTCGTACAACTCCCCGGGGATCTGCTGGAGACCGGCGAGGAAGATGACCATCGGGGCGCCGAACTGCCACACCGTCAGCAGGGCCACCGCGAGCAGCGCCCAGCCGGGCTTGTTGACCCAGCCGCCGGTGCCGAGCAGATGGTCGACCGTGCCGCCGTCGTTGAAGATCGCCCGCCAGACGAGGGCGATGGACATGGAGGCGCCGAGGAGGGACGGGGCGTAGAACGCGGACCGGTAGAAGGCCTTGCCGTGCCGCATGTTCTTCAGGGCCAGCGCCACGACGAGGGCGAGGGCCAGTTGCAGGGGAACGGCGATGGCGACGTACGTCAGGGTCGCCCCGACCGAACGCCAGTAGCGGGGGTCCTCGGTGAACATCTGGGTGTAGTTGCGCAGGCCCACCCAGCTGGGGGCGTCGAACAGGTCGTAGTCGGTGAAGGAGAGGTAGAGCGACACGGCCATCGGGAGCAGGGTGAGGACGCAGGTGCCCAGGACCCACGGGGACAGGAACACCCAGGCGGCGCCCTCGCGTCGGGGCCTGCGGGCGGGCCGGGCGGGGGGTGCGGCGCCCTCGCCGCGTACGGTCGTCGGCGTGTGTGTGGTGGTCATGACCTCAGCTCCGCCTTCGCCTCGGTGATGTAGTTCTCGGCGGCCTCTCGGGGGGACATCCGCTCGTACGAGACCTGGTCGTAGTCGCGCTGGAAGGTGGTCTGCAGGGCGCTGTCGCCGGAGGGGGGCGCCTGGGGCGGGGCCTTCAACTCGCCCTCCAGGGAAGCCTGGTAGTCGTAGATGGTCCGGTCGAAGTCCTTGAGGTCGGGCGCGATCTCCTCGCGGAGCGTCTCGTTGACGGGGATGCCGCGGGTGGCGCCGAGGATCTTCGCGGCCTCGGGGTCGTTCAGCAGGAAGTCGACGAGGCCGACGGACTCCTCGGGGTGACTCGTGTCGGCGGCCACGCCCATGAACATCGACGGCTTGAAGTACTGGCCCGGTGTGCCGTCCTCGCCCGAGGGCATCGGCGCGAGCGTGACCTCGCCGTCGGGGAGGAGGCCGAGGTAGCCGCTGGCCGGGGCGTCCCAGTTGTTGTCGGAGAGGGCCTTGCCGCGGCCGAGCGGGGTGTTCTCCACCGTGCCGTCGAGCTGGGTGGTCTCCTCGGCGGGCGAGACGGCGCCCTCCCGGCGGAGCCGGTCGGTGAACGTCCAGTAGCGGGTCAGGTCGTCCGCGGTGAAGCCGAGTCGCCGGTCCTCGGTGTAGAGGGCCTTGCCTCGGCCGCGCAGCCAGACCTCGAAGGCGTCCTCGCTCCAGCCGGGGTCCGTGCCACCCGGCTCACCGGTCCTGCGCGCCAACTCCCGCATGGTGTCGGCCCAGTCGTTCCAGGTCCAGCCCTCGCGGGGCGGGGCGACCCCGGCCTCCTTCCACTGCTTCGCGTCGTACACGACCGTCTCGGTGCCGCGGGCCTGCGGGATCGCGTACTGCCTGCCGTCGACCTTCCCGGTGGCGAGGAGTCCCGTGTCGAACGCGTCGGTGGCCAGGGCGGCTCGCTGCTCGGCGAAGTCCAGCAGGACGCCCCCGGAGGCGTACTGGTCGATCATGCGGTAGTCGAGCTGCATGACGTCGGGCGCGTCACCGCCGGCCGCCTGGGTCGCCAGCTTCTGCTTGTAGGCGTCGTAGCCGGAGAACGAGGTCTGCACCTCGATCCCGGGGTGCTTCTTCTCGAAGAGGTCGACGGCCTGCTGGGTTCTCGCCGCCCGGTCGGGGTTGCCCCACCAGGTGTAGCGCAGGACGACCTTGCCGCCGCCCGACTCCTGTGGGCCCGAGCAGCCGCCGAGCACCGCGCACAGAGCGAGGACCACGGCCGTCGCGGAGGACTTCCTTGTCCTGTTTCCGGGCATGAGTGGGTCACCTCTTCCACTAGAAAGCGCTTCCACCCCCCGCACGAGACCCTAGGGAAGGTCCGGATGTCACAACAAGACCCCTGCACCGTCTCCGTGGGCCGCCGCCGGGCCGCCGTGGTCGGACTCGGCGCCCGCGCACGGATGTTCACCGAGGCACTGACGGGCTCCTTCGCGGACCGGATCGAGCTCGTCGGCCTCTGCGACACCAACGCGCACCGCATGGCCGTCCACAACACCTGGATCGCCGCCGACCACCCCGGCCGCGCGCCCGTACCCGCCTACGCCGCCGGGGAGTTCGAGGAGATGCTGCGGCGCGAGCGGGTCGACCTGGTGGTGGTGTGCGGTGTGGACCGGTCCCACGACCACTACATCGTGCGGGCCCTGGAGGCGGGCTGCGACGTCGTCACCGAGAAACCGATGACCACCGACGCCGGGCGCGCCCGCCTCATCCTGGACGCCCGCCGCCGGACGGGCCGCGACGTGCGGGTCGCCTTCAACTACCGCTACAACCCCGTGCACTCGGCCGTACGGGAGCTGCTCGCGAGCGGTGAGATCGGCGAGGTCGGCTCGGTGCACTTCGAGTGGCTGCTCGATCTGCGGCACGGCGCCGACTACTTCCGCCGCTGGCACCGCGAGAAGGCGAACTCCGGTGGGCTGCTGGTCCACAAGTCGACCCACCACTTCGACCTGGTCAACTGGTGGCTCGGCACCCGCCCCGAGACCGTCTTCGCCCAGGGCGGCCTCTTCTTCTACGGCGACGAGGCGGGCCGGCGCCGAGGACTCGCCCGCGCCTACGACCGCGCCCACGGCTCTCCCGCCGCCGAGGGCGACCCCTTCGCCCTGCACCTCGACGACTCCCCCGTCCTCAGCGCGCTCTACCTGGACGCCGAACAGGAGGACGGCTACCACCGCGATCGGAACGTCTTCGGATCCGGCGTCACCATCGAGGACGACATGGCGGTCCTCGTGCGGTACGCGTCCGGGGCGACCCTGACGTACCACCTGACGGCATACGCGCCCTGGGAGGGCTACCGCATCGCCTTCAACGGCAGCGAGGGCCGTCTGGAGCTGTTGGTGGAGGAGTCGACGTGGACTCGCCCGCACGTGCGGGTCACCGGGGCGAGCCCCGTCCTGCACGGCACGCAGACCGGCGACGAGGCGGGACGGACCGAGCTGCTCGTACGGCGGTTCTGGGAGCGGCCGCGTGAGGTGAAGGTCGCGACGGGCGAGGGCGGGCACGGCGGCGGGGACGTACGGATGCTGGCCGACCTGTTCGGGGACCGCGTCCCTGACGAGCTGGGCCGCGCCGCGGACGCGGTGGACGGGGCGAGGTCCCTGGTGACGGGGCTGGCGGCGAACCGGTCGCTGGAGACGGGGGCACCGGTGGCCGCGCGGGAGGTGCTGGACGTGTGAACCGGCGCAGGCCGACGGGGGGCCGCGGAGTCGTCACGCGCCCCTGTCCGCCGTCGGGGTTGCCCGACCGTTCCCCGCCCGGCGGTGTCACCAGACGAGTTCGAGGGTCTCCGGGGAGCGGTGGATCAGGGTCGGCCGCATGACGATCCGCTGGTCGTCCGCGAGGCGCAGCCCTGGCATGCGGCGGGTCAGGAGCTCCAGGGTGATGCGGAGTTGTTCGCGGGCGAGGGTGGAGCCGGGGCAGGCGTGGACGCCGAGGCCGAAGGAGAGGTGGCGGGCGGCGGCGGTGCGGGTGATGTCGAAGTCGTCGGGGCCCGGGTGGCGGGAGCCGTCGTGGTTGGCGCCGCCGAAGGCGAGGAACACCGGTGACCCGGCCGGCAGTTCGGTGCCCGCGAGGGTGACCGCTCGGGTGGTGACCCGGCGGAAGCCCTGGAGGGCCGTGTCGTACCGGGCGGCCTCCTCGATGGCGGCCGGGATGCGGTCGGGGTGGGCGCACAGCAGCTCCCACTGGCGCGGGTGGCTCAGGAGGTGCAGGAGGGCCGTGCCGATGAGAGCCGTGGTCGTCAGATGCCCGGCGATGAGCAGGTTCTGAAGATGGGCGACCAGCTCATGGCGTTGGTCGAGCGTCAGCTCCCCCTCGCCCGGCCCGGCGACGGAGGTGATGAGGTCGGTGACCAGGTCCTCGCGGGGGTCGGCGCGGCGGGCGCGGACGAACGCGTCGACGCGGTGGGACATCGCCACCACGTCCTCGGCGGCGGCGATCTGCTCGGCCTCCGTCAGGGGCCGGAAGAGGAGTTCTTCGAGCCGGTGACCGCCGTGCACCAGGGCCGGTACGTCCGCCGGGTCGAATCCGACGAGGCGTCCGATGACGTCGCCGGGCAGCCTCCCGGCGTAGGCGGCCATCAGCTCGACCCGGCCGTCCTTCTCGAAGCCGTCGAGGAGCGCGGCGGCCCGCTCGGCGGCGTACGGGAGGACGGCGCCGACCCGCGCGGGCGACAGGCCGCGCACGAGGGGCGCCCGCAGTGCCTGGTGCGGGGCCCCGTCGGCGGTCACCACGACCGGCCGGCCGCCGAAGCCGCCGGCCAGCACGGCCAGGGCGGCGGGCGCGGGCATCACGTCGGGGCGCAGCGCGTTGGCCGACGAGAAGTCCTCCGGCCGCCGCAGCACCTCCCGCACGTCCGCGTCCCGGACCACCAGCCACGAGTCCAGCTCCGGCACATAGGTGAGCCCCTCCGCCGCCCGCGCCCGCGCGTAGTGCGGATACGGATCCCGCTGCAACTCGTCGAGCCTGGCGTGCAGTTCACGGTCCACGGGGATGCACCTTCCGGCCGGGGCGGGACGTGCGGACGGGGCTCATGCTGCCGTACGCGGGGTGGCAGCGGTAGACGGTGGGGCGACCGGAGCCGCCGGCTGGTGAACGTTCAGGGCCGTCTTTCGGCGGTCAGAAACGGGCCGCACGCGGGGGAACTGCGGGTCGAGGGCCGCAGGTAGTGGGCCGGCCGCGCCCGCCGTGTCCCCGATTGTTCACCTACGATCTGCTTCGTGGTCCTCTTCTCCCTCGAACGCCTCTCCCACCTCCCCGTCGACGTGGCCTGGCAGCGGCTCACCGACTGGCGTCGCCACGCCGACGTCGTCCCCCTGACCCGGGTCACCGTCCGCACGCCTCCCCCGACCGCCGAGGGCACGGTCTTCGTCGCCCGCAGCGGTGTCGGACCCCTCGCCTTCGACGATCCGATGGAGGTGGTGGTGTGGCAGCCGCCGGAGGGCGGAGGGGTGGGGCGGTGTCGGCTCGTCAAGCACGGGTCCCTGGTCAAGGGGTGGGCCGAGATCGAGGTCCGTCCCCACGGCGACGGGGCGGGAGCCGGACCCGACTCCCCGCCCACCCCCGCCGCTTCGCGTGTCCTGTGGCGCGAGGAACTGCGCGTCCACCGGCTGCCGGGCTTCTGCGACCGGCCCCTCGGGTGGCTGTCCCGGCGGATGTTCGGGCGCGCGATGGACGGGTTGTTGAGGCAGACGCCCTCCGGGCGCTGAGCACCTCCATGGGTCGGTACTCGACCGCGCACCCAGTTGCCGGGGGCGTCCTACCTCTCCGCGAGCAGGGTCACGAGGCGCTCCAGTGGGGGTCGCGGCCCAGGTAGCGCAGGAGGGTCTTCACGTCGTCGTCGCCGTCGTCGGGGGTCAGGGTTGCGGCGTACGCGCCGTAGGGGCGGAGTGGCTCGACGATCTCCTGGGCGATCTTGAGGAGGGGGCGGGCCAGCTCGGGGGTGAGCGGCGAGGGTCCGCCCGTCGCCCGGGTGATGTCCCAGGCGTGGACCGCCGCGTCCAGGCCGCACGCCGCCGAGCCGGACCACGGGGACAACGTGTGCGGCGGTACCGGCACGGGCACCTCGGCGGCGTCCCGGTCGACCCCCGACCACGCCTTCGCCGCGCGGGCCAGGGCGTCCTCCAGGAGCGCCGCCGGGTCCGCCCCCTCCAGGTCGCCCGACGGGGCGAACGGGTTGAAGTCGGGGCCGGGTTCGCCGGTCAGCGCGGCGGCGTAGCCGATCTGGTCGCCGACGGCGTGCTGGAAGACGTGGGTGACGGTCCAGCCCGCGCAGGGTGTCGGCAGGTGCCAGCCGTCGGCGGGGACGGCGCGGACCGCCGTGCGCAGGGCCTCGTGGGAGGCGTCCAGGACGTCCCAGCCGCTGGAGGTCATGTCGTCGCTCATCGAAAGGTCCCCGTTCGTGATGCCGGTGTCGTCGTCGTGATCAATGGTGCTGTCTCGCGTCCACTCTCGGCCCGTGCCGACCGGGGAGGCAGTGCCCTCCGCGACGGCAGGACTGCCGGTACCAGGCCGGCGCCGGTCGCGCGTCAGGGCTTGCCGGGGTTCGGGTCCGGGGCGCTGTCGCGGGGGGTGGCGAGACCGTCCCGGCGGTCGCGGTCGCCGTCGCCGGTGGTGCTGAGGAGGGTGTCGCAGATCTCGCGGAGCTTGTCGGTGGCCTGCTTGGAGAACAGGCCGCAGAGGCCGGCTATGCCGGAGAAGCCGTACGGGTTGGTGGCGCCGGCGCCGGAGCTGCCGGCGAAGAGGCCGCCGCGCAGCAGCAGGTAGACGAGGAGCGCGAGGGCCACGCCGATGCCGGCGCGCAGCAGGTACCACCAGAGCCAGCTCGCGTAGAGCCGTCGGTTGCCGACGTAGGTGGCGAACGAGGTGGCCGCGTGGACGAAGCTGCCGAGCGCGCTGCACACCACCACGGCCAGCAGCATCGCCGTGTCCGCGGTCAGCGCCCAGTCGCCGAAGCCGAACGGCGACCAGCGGGCGGTGGCCGCGGGGTCCGCCCCCGGCTCGATCGTCGCCAGGATCACCGGCCACAGGGTCACGAGGGCGCCGCAGACGAGGACCACGTCGACGAGGAGGAAGAGGCCGAGCAGGGTGGTCGCGGGAGTCGACAGCCGACGCTCGTCACGGGTGCCGTCGGGTGCGCCGCCGGCCTCGCCGTCGACCGGGCCCGAGCCCGTGCCGCCGTCGCCGCTGTCCAGGCCGGTGGCGCCGTCAGGGCCCTCGTCCATGCCCTCGCCCGCGCCGTGCCCCACGCTCACCGTACTCAACTGTCCGCCCCCGTCGTGCTGTTGCCGTGTCACCGACGGTCAACCCTGCCGCCCGGGCGGTCAAGTCACAAGTCGGGCGAAGCCTGAAGGGGGGTCAGGACACCCTCAGGCTCGGCACGTCCGCCGGGTTCGACGACGGGCCGTCGTGGTGGATCGGCGCGTGCGCGCCCGTCAGGGGGACCCCGGCGCCGCCGCGGCGGTGGGCGACGATCTCGGAGGCGATGGACAGGGCCGTCTCCTCGGGGGTGCGGGCGCCGAGGTCGAGGCCGATGGGTGAGCGGAGGCGGGCCAGTTCCAGGTCGGTGACGCCCTCCTGGCGGAGGCGTCGCTCGCGGTCGAGGTGGGTGCGGCGGGAGCCCATCGCGCCGACGTAGGCGACGGGGAGGCGCAGGGCGAGGCGCAGCAGCGGGACGTCGAACTTGGCGTCGTGGGTGAGGACGCACAGGACGGTCCGGGCGTCGACGTCCGTGCGCTCCAGGTACCGGTGCGGCCACTCGACGACGATCTCGTCCGCCTCCGGGAAGCGGGTGCGGGTGGCGAAGACGGGGCGGGCGTCGCAGACGGTCACGTGGTAACCGAGGAACGTGCCGATCCGGACGAGCGCGGACGCGAAGTCGATGGCGCCGAAGACGATCATCCGGGGTGGTGGCACGGAGGACTCCACCAGAACCGTGAGCGGCGCTCCGCAACGTGAGCCCTGCTCTCCGATCTCCAGGGTGCCGGTGCGGCCGGCGTCCAGGAGGGCGCGGGCCTCGGCAGCGACCGTGTGGTCCAGTTCGGGGTGGGCGCGGAAGCCGCCGTCGTACGAGCCGTCCGGGCGGACCAGCAGGGCCCGGCCGCGCAGTTCCGCCGGGCCGGAGACGATCCGGGCCAGTGCCGCCGCCTCCCCGCCCGCCGCCGAGGCGAGCGCGGCGGCGACCACCGGGCGGACGGGGTCGCCCGTCCGCACCGGGGTCACGAGGATGTCGATGACCCCGCCGCAGGTCAGGCCGACGGCGAAGGCGTCCTCGTCGCTGTAGCCGAAGCGTTCGAGGACCGGTTCGCCGTCCTCCAGCGCCTGTCGGCACAGCTCGTAGACGGCGCCCTCCACGCAGCCGCCGGAGACCGAGCCGATGGCCGTGCCGTCGGCGTCCACCGCGAGGGCGGCGCCGGGCTGCCGAGGGGCGCTGCCACCGACGGCCACCACGGTGGCCACGGCGAAGTCGCGCCCCTGCCCGACCCACCGGTGCAGCTCGTCGGCGATGTCCAGCATCTCTCGGTCTCCTCACGTACGACGGTTGCGCGGACGGTACCGGACGGCGGACCCGGACCTCGCCCGGCCGGTTCGCGCCCGGCGGGGGCTCAGTGCACGCCCAGCCAGCTCTCGATCGGGTCGAGCGCGAAGAAGACGACGAACACCGCCGTCAGGCCCCACATGAACGGGCCGATCTCCCGCGCCCGGCCCTGGGCGAGCTTGATGGCGACGTACGAGACGACTCCGGCCGCGACGCCCGCGGTGATGGAGTACGTGAACGGCATGATCACGACGGTCAGGAAGACGGGGACCGCGGTGGCGCGGTCGGCCCAGTCGACGTGCCGGGCGTTGGTCATCATCATCGCGCCGATGACCACCAGGGCGGCTGCCGCGACCTCGCCGGGGACGATCGCCGTCAGCGGGGTGAAGAACAGGCAGGCGGCGAAGAGCAGTCCGGTGACGACGGAGGACAGGCCCGTACGGGCGCCCTCGCCGACGCCGGTCGCCGACTCGACGAACACCGTCTGGCCGGAGCCGCCGGCCACACCGCCGATCGCGCCGCCCGCGCCGTCGATGAACAGCGCCTTGGACAGGCCGGGCATCCGCCCCCTGTCGTCGGCGAGGCCCGCCTCCGTGCCCACGCCGATGATGGTGGCCATCGCGTCGAAGAACCCGGCGAGGACGAGGGTGAAGACGATCATGCCGACCGTCATCGCGCCGACGTCGCGCCAGCCGCCGAACTCGACGTGCCCGAACAGCGAGAAGTCCGGCATCGACACCGCACTGCCGTGCAACTCCGGTGCGCCGCCCGCCCATTGCTTCGGGTCGATGACGTCGAGGGCGTTGAGGGTGACGGCGAGGACGGTGCCGCCGACGATGCCGAGCAGGATCGCGCCGGGGACACCGCGGGCCTGGAGCATGAAGATCGCGAGGAGGGTGGCCGCGAAGAGCAGGACGGGCCAGCCGGCGAGTTCGCCGGCGGGGCCGAGGGTGACCGGGGTCGCCTTGCCCTGGTGCACGAAGCCGGCCTTGTAGAAGCCGATCAGGGCGACGAACAGCCCGATGCCCATGGTGATCGCGTGCTTCAGGGCCAGCGGGATCGCGTTCATGATCATCTCACGGAGGCCGGTGACGACCAGCAGCATGATGATCACGCCGTACATCACACACATGCCCATCGCCTGCGGCCAGGTCACCTGGGGGGCGACCTGCGAGGCGATGACGCCGGAGACGGACAGGCCCGCGGCGAGGGCGAGCGGCACCCTGCCGACGAAGCCCATGAGGAGGGTGCTGACGGCAGCCGCGAGGGCGGTCGCCGTGATCAGGGCCTTCTGGCCGAGGGTGGCGCCCGCGGCGTCCGGGCCGGACAGGATGAGCGGGTTGAGCAGGAGGATGTACGCCATCGCCATGAAGGTGGTGACGCCGCCGCGGACCTCACGGGCCGCGGAGGACCCTCGGGCGGTGATGTGGAAGTACCGGTCGAGTGAGGACCTGCCGGCGGGGACGCGGGATTCCGCGGCCGCGTCGTCCGCCGACGCGTCGGCCTTCGGCTGGAGGGACTGCTGGGTCATGTGGGCTTACTCCCAAGGTTCACAGGGGCCCCCGCGCTGCGCTTGGCCTGCGCGGGATTTGGGAAGGCGCCCGACCCGGGGGACGGCCCGAGACGAACGGGGTACCTGCGGTGCTGGAGCGGTGCCGGGTGGCCGTGGAGTGTGGCTGTTGCCCGGCGGGGGGTGCCGCGCGCTGGAGCTCGGTCGGTGCGGTTCGTTCGGCGACCGCGGGTGGGTGGGGGCTGGCCGCGCAGTTCCCCGCGCCCCTTGGCGGCTAGGGTCGCGCCCGGGGCTTTTCACGGGCGCGGGAGAACTGCGCGAGCGGCCACACACGACCCGCAGCCGCCGACGAGACAGGAACCTCCCGAACTCATCGGCGGACCAACGGAGTTACGCCGTGCCCGTCAGGTGTTCGGGGCGTACCGGTGTCCGGTTCAGCTCCAAGCCCGTCGCCGCCCGGATCGCCGCGAGGACGGCCGGGGTGGAGGACAGGGTGGGGGCCTCGCCGATGCCGCGCAGCCCGTACGGCGCGTGGTCGTCGGCGAGTTCGAGCACGTCGACGGGGATGGTCGGCGTGTCGAGGATCGTGGGGATGAGGTAGTCCGTGAAGGACGGGTTGCGGACCTTCGCCGTCTTCGGGTCGACGATGATCTCCTCCATGACGGCGATGCCGAGGCCCTGTGTCGTGCCGCCCTGGATCTGGCCGAGCACGGACAGCGGGTTGAGGGCCTTGCCGACATCCTGCGCGCAGGCCAGTTCGACGACCTTGACCATGCCCAGCTCGGTGTCGACCTCGACGACGGCGCGGTGCGCGGCGAAGGAGTACTGGACGTGGCCGAAGCCCTGCCCGGTGCGCGGGTCGAAGGGTTCGGTCGGCCGGTGCCGCCACTGCTCCTCGATCTCGACGGCCTCGTCGCCGAGGACGTCCACCAGGTCGGCGAGGACCTCACCGGCGTCGGTGACGACCTTGCCGCCCTCCAGGAGGAGTTCGGCGGTGGCCCACGCGGGGTGGTACGTGCCGAACTTGCGGCGGCCCAGCTCCAGGACCCTCTCCCGGACCAGTTCGCAGGCGTTCCTCACGGCGCCGCCGGTGACGTACGTCTGGCGGGACGCGGACGTCGAACCGGCCGAACCCACCTGCGTGTCGGCCGGGTTGATGGTCACCCGGGTGACGCCCAGCTCGGTGCGGGCGATCTGCGCGTGGACGGTGATGCCGCCCTGGCCGACCTCCGCCATGGCGGTGTGGACCGTCGCGACGGGTTCGCCGCCGACGACCTCCATGCGCACCCGCGCCGTGGAGTAGTCGTCGAAGCCCTCGGAGAAGCCGACGTTCTTGATGCCGACCGCGTAGCCGACGCCGCGGACGACGCCCTCGCCGTGGGTGGTGTTGGACAGGCCGCCCGGCAGCTCCCGTACGTCCGCCGCCTCGCCCGCCGCGCGCCACTGCTGCTCGGGGGGCATGGGCATCGCCTTGACGCGGCGCAGGAGTTCAGCGACGGGGGCCGGGGAGTCGACGACCTGCCCGGTCGGCAGGGCGGTGCCCTGCGACATGGCGTTGAGCCGACGGAACTCCACCGGGTCCATGCCGAGCTTCGCCGCCAGCTTGTCCATCTGGGCCTCGTACGCGAAGCACGCCTGGACCGCGCCGAAGCCGCGCATCGCGCCGCAGGGCGGGTTGTTGGTGTAGAGGGCGATGGCCTCGATGTCGACGTCCTCGATGACGTACGGGCCCGCGCCGAGGGAGGAGGCGTTCCCGACGACGGCCGGGGAGGCGGAGGCGTAGGCGCCGCCGTCGAGGACGATGCGGGCCTTGAGATGGGTGAGCCTGCCGTCCTTGGTGGCCCCGTGCTCGTAGTGGAGTTTCGCGGGGTGGCGGTGGACGTGGCCGAAGAACGACTCGAAGCGGTTGTAGACGATCTTGACGGGCTTGCCGGTGCGCAGGGCCAGCAGGCAGGCGTGGATCTGCATCGACAGGTCCTCGCGCCCGCCGAAGGCGCCGCCGACCCCGGCGAGCGTCATCCGGACCTTGTCCTCGGGCAGGCCGAGTACGGGGGCGATCTGGCGCAGGTCGGAGTGGAGCCACTGGGTGGCGATGTAGAGGTCGACACCGCCGTCCTCGGCGGGGACGGCGAGCCCGGACTCGGGGCCGAGGAACGCCTGGTCCTGCATGCCGAAGACGTACTCGCCCTCGACGATGACGTCCGCGCGCTCGCGGGCCTTCGCGACGTCGCCGCGGACGATGGGCTGGCGGTGGACGATGTTCGGGTGGGGGACGTGTCCGATGTGGTGGTCGGTGCGGTTCTGGTGGACGAGGATCGCGTCCGGCGCGGTCGCGGAGGCCTCGTCGGTGATGACGGGCAGTTCGCGGTACTCGACCTTGATCTTGGCGGCGGCGCGGCGCGCGGTCTCCGGGTGGTCGGCGGCGACGATCGCGACGGGCTCGCCGTGGTGGCGGACCTTGCCGTGGGCGAGGACCGGGGTGTCCTGGATCTCCAGGCCGTAGTTCCGCACGTCGGTCGGGAGGTCGTCGTACGTCATCACGGCGTACACGCCGGGGGTGGCGAGGGCCTCGCCGGTGTCGATGGAGACGATCTCGGCGTGGGCGACCGTGGAGCGCAGGATCTGGCCCCAGAGCATGTCCTCGTGCCACATGTCGGAGGAGTAGGCGAACTCTCCGGTGACCTTGAGGGTGCCGTCGGGGCGGAGGGTGGACTCGCCGATGCCGCCCTTGGTGCGGGAGCCCTGCGTGATGTTGGTGGGCAGGCCGGTGGTTCCCATGATCAGACCCCTTCGGACTGCCGGGCGGCCGCGAGGCGGACCGCGTCCATGATCTTCTCGTAGCCGGTGCAGCGGCACAGGTTGCCCGAGAGGGCCTCGCGGATGTCCGCGTCGGTCGGGTTGGGGTGGCGCTCCAGCATCTCGTCGGCGGCGACAAGCAGTCCGGGGGTGCAGAAGCCGCACTGGACGGCACCGGCGTCGATGAACGCCTGCTGGATCGGGGAGAGTTCGGTGCCCTCGCCGGCCTGTGAGTCGGTGCCCCGGGCGGCCCACCGCCGCGCCTCGTCGAGCGGGGTCCCTTCCGCCGCGTCCGCGGTGCCGCACGCGCCGGAGGCGCAACCGCCGTGCTCGGCGCGCTGCTTGGCGAAGTCGGCGAGCCCCTCGACGGTGACGACGTCGCGGCCCTCCACCTGCCCGGCGGCGACCAGGCACGCGCACACCGGCACGCCGTCCAGGCGGACGGTGCACGAGCCGCACTCGCCCTGTTCGCAGGCGTTCTTGGAGCCGGGGAGCCCCAGGCGTTCCCTCAGGACGTACAGCAGGGACTCGCCCTCCCACACGTCGTCGGCCTCCTGCGGACGTCCGTTGACCGTGAAAGTGACGCGCATCAGGCGACTCCCTCCGTGCGGGCGGCGGTGCCGCGGTACGACTCCCAGGTCCACATGAGGGTGCGGCGGGCCATGACGCCGACGGCGTGCCGTCGGTAGCTCGCGGTGCCGCGGACGTCGTCGATGGGGTTGCACGCGGCGGAGCACAGCTCGGCGAACTGCTTGGCGACCGACGGGGTGATGATCCGGCCGTTGTCCCAGAAGCCGCCCTCGTCGAGCTCCGCGTTCAGGAACTCCTCGGCGGCCCTGGCCCGGACGGGGGTCGGCGCGGCCGAGCCGATGCCGGTGCGGACGGTGCGTGTCGTGGGGTGCAGGGCCAGTCCGAAGGCGCACACGGCGATGACCATGGCGTTGCGGGTGCCGACCTTGGAGTACTGCTGCGGTCCGTCGGCCTTGTCGATGTGGACGGCGCGGATCAACTCGTCGGGGGCGAGCGCGTTGCGCTTGACGCCGGTGTAGAAGTCGTCGATCGGGATGAGCCGGGAGCCCCGTACGGACTCGGCCTCGACCCGGGCGCCCGCCGCGAGGAGGGCCGGGTGGGCGTCGCCGGCCGGGGAGGCGGTGCCGAGGTTGCCGCCGACGCCGCCGCGGTTGCGGATCTGCGGGGAGGCGACCGTGTGGGAGGCCAGGGCGAGGCCGGGCAGCTCGGGCCGGAGGTGCTCCATGATCCGGGTGTAGGGGACGGAAGCTCCCAGGCGAACCGTCTCCTCGCCGACCTCCCACTCGTAGAGGTCGCCGACGCGGTTCAGGTCCAGCAGGTACTCGGGCCGACGGTGGTCGAAGTTGATCTCGACCATCACATCGGTGCCGCCGGCGATCGGCACAGCGGTGGGGTGCTCGGCCTTCGCGGCGAGCGCCTCCTCCCAGCTGGCGGGGCGAAGGAAGTCCATCTGACCGGCTCTCTTCTTCGTCTCAGTCGTCTCGGAGTGGTTCCGTTTGAGCCAGATCGTGTGCGGCGGGCCCGGCTCGTTCATGGGCTGTTCATGAGGGGTCGACGCCAGTACACAGCGCTCTCCTCCGCCCCGGTCAGTCACGGAAACCATGAAGGAGTTGCCTGGCCAGGGGGCTCATCTTGTAGATTCGTATGAACGGAGGCCATCAGCAACCTCCTCGTTTCGCTCTGGAAACACACAGCACACACCCGGAGCCGGGCGGGTCGGTTTTCGAAAGTCCCAGGCCACGCCCCGGACGTGTCCCGGCCTTCCGTAACCACCCTCCTCCGGAAGCCACCGGGTCGCCCGCCGGGCGAACCGACCATAGATTTCGAGACAGGAACGGCGGCGACGAGAATGCGCCTGCGCGCACTGCTGGACACCGACGCGCTGGGTCTGCGGCTGCTCGGCGGCGAGGACGAGCTGGACCGCACCGTGCGGGGTGTGATGACCACCGACCTGCGGGACCCCAGCCGCTACCTCTCCGGCGGTGAGCTGGTGCTCACCGGCCTCGCCTGGCGCCATGACGCCACCGACTCC
Source organism: Streptomyces ossamyceticus (assembly GCF_001418475.1). Classification (GTDB taxonomy): domain Bacteria; phylum Actinomycetota; class Actinomycetes; order Streptomycetales; family Streptomycetaceae; genus Streptomyces; species Streptomyces ossamyceticus. The sequence continues at coordinate 25,838 of NZ_LIQX01000005.1, forward strand.
GAGCCCTTCGTACGGATCCTCGTCGGCGCCGGTGTCACCGCCCTGGCGGCCGGTGAGGCGGAGCTGGGCGACATCCCCGAGGACCTCGTCGTGGCCTGTGCCCGGCACCGGCTGCCGCTGCTGGCGGTCAACGAGTCGGTGGCCTTCGCGACGATCACCGAGCACGTCGTGCGGCAGGTCTCCGGCGAGCGCGCCGGGGACCTGGCGGCCGTGGTGGACCGCCACCGCCGGATGATGACGTCCGGCCCGGCGGGCGGCGGCCCGGACGTCGTCCTCGATCTGCTGGGCTCCGACCTGGACCTGCGGGCGTGGGTCCTCTCCCCCACCGGCCGCCTCGTCGCGGGCCCCAAGGTCGCGGGGCCGGCCCTGCCCGCCGACCTGTGCGCGCGACTGGCCGGCGAACACCTGGCGGCGGCACGCACGGGGCGGCGCGGGCCGTACCGGGTGGGCGTGGGCACGACCACGTACTCGCTGTTCCCGATCAGCGGCGCGGGCCGTACGGGGAACGCCGCCGCCGGTGATGTGCGCGAGACGGTGCTGTCCGACTGGGTGCTCGCCGTCGAGGCCGACGCCGGGGACTGGCCCGCCGAGCGGCTCGACCTGCTGCACGGCGTCACCCAGCTGATCGCCGTCGAGCGGGACCGCCGCGACGCGGCCCGCACGGTACGGCGCCGGCTCGCCCAGGAGGTCCTGGAGCTGGTGCAGGCGGGTTCGGCGCCCGCCGAGATCGCGGCCCGGCTGCGGGTCGCCGCGCCGGTGCTCCTGCCCGGCCTCGGGGCGGCCCCGCACTGGCAGGTCGTCGTGGCGCGGGTCGAGTGGGAGGAGCAGGGCCCCGCGGGCGGGAACGGCGGCGGGCGACGGACGCACGGGATCGACGGGGGGCCGGTGGCGCAGGCGCTGCTGGAGGAGATCCTCGTGGACCCGCTGGCGACCGGCCCCGAGCGCTCGGACCGGATCGCCGTCGCCCACACGGGTGACGAGGCCATCGCGCTCGTCCCGCTGCCCGCCGTCTCGACGGAGCACGACGGCTCCGAGTCCGGCATCCATGCCGACACCCTGCTCGCGGCCGTACGGGACCCGCTGTCGGCCGGCCTCGACGGCGACGGACGGCTCACCCTCGGCGTCAGCGCGTCCGTGCACTCGGCGGAAGGGCTGCGGGGCGCCCTGGAGGAGGCCCGGCACGCCCGCCGGGTGGCGGCGGCCCGCCCCGGCCGGGTCTGCGCGGCCGGCCACCAGGAACTGGCCTCCCACGTCCTGCTGCTGCCCTTCGTCCCGGACGACGTCCGCCGCGCCTTCACCGCCCGCCTCCTGGACCCGCTGCGCGACTACGACCGCCGCCACCGCGCCGAGCTGATCCCCACCCTGGAGGCGTTCCTGGCGTGCGACGGCTCCTGGACCCGCTGCGCGGCCCGCCTCCACCTGCACGTCAACACACTGCGCTACCGGGTGGGCCGTATCGAGCAGTTGACGAGCCGGGACCTGTCCCGCCTGGAGGACAAGCTGGACTTCTTCCTGGCGCTGCGGATGAGTTAGGGCCCACGGGCGGCGAGTTGGCGCCGGCGGCGTGGCGCCCGGGGGGTGGTGGACGAAGATCGATGTGCGCCCTCCGCACCCCATGACTTTGTGAATTCTTTCACCCACCCTCTTGGCCAGCCCGGCCATTCGTGCTGAGATGCGGCCACCAACTCAAAGCTCAACGGTGTGCTCGGGGAGGGCAACGTGGCGCATACCGCCATGTCTGGTAACGGAACGACCGCCGGCGACGATCCACTCCAGACCGCGGTATGGCGCCTGCGTTCACGAGCGTGCTGGGTCGACGCGGCCGCCCTGATCGAACCCGTCACCCCACAGGCCGCGCTGCAGCGCACCGCGCTCCTCGTCGAACGCTGCCTCTACACCGAGCAGGGCTGGGAGGAGGCCGAGGACGCGCTGCGCACCGCCGAGGCGCAGGCCCGGACCGACGACGAGCGGGGCGCGGCGGCCTGTGAGCGCGGCCAGTTGGCGTACGCGGCCACGCTGCTCGGGGTCCGCGACCGGTCGGACGAGGCGCGGGCCGCGCTGGGCCGGGCCGCCGCGCTGATCGCGCCGGGAGCGCCGGGCCGGGCGCTGCTCGACTTCCGCCGGGGGCTCCTCGCGGAGAACCTCGCCCACGCCCCGCAGGCCGCACGCGCCGCCTATCGCCGCGCCCACGCCGGCGCCACCGCGCACGACAACCTGCTGCTGCAGTCGTTCACCTGGCGTCATCTGGCGGGACTTGCCCTGCGCGACGGCGAGTTGGCCGAGGCGCGCCACGGCTTCGCCGAATCCCTGCGCATCCGGGAGGAGTTGGGCTATCTCGTGGGGACGGCCCCCGCGCTCGCGTCGCTCGCCGACACCGAGCCCGAACCGGAGGCGTCCCGCCTCCGCGAGGAGGCCCGCCGTCTCTTCCGCCTCCTGGGCGGCGTACCGACCTGGCTCTCCCGCCAACTGGCCCCACCGGCGGCCACGGCGTGAGGACGGGGACACGACACCGGACACCGCCACGCTTCTGAGGGCGCGGGGAACTGCGCGACCGGCCGCACACCACAGGCACCCGGCGAACACCCGCACCCCTACGCCGCCAGGGCCCTTCTGATCCGTCAGAAGGGCCCTAGACCGCCCCACCGAAGTGGTTCCCCATGAGGCACTCCACGGCCTCAAGATCTCCCGCGGCCAGCGCGTCCAGCAGCGCGATGTGCTCGGCCGCGTCGGCCATCAACTCGATCCGCGTCCCGGCAGGCCCAGGGGTCAGCGGCAGCTGGCTCCGGCGGTGCAGGTCGTCCGCGATCTGCACCAACTGCTCGTTGCCGGCCAGCGACAGCATCCCCCGGTGGAAGGCCCGGTCCGCCTCCCCGTACGTGGCCCGGCACCCGGCGGACGCCGCGCGCGCCGTCTCCTCGGCCAGCGGTCGCAGCTCGCCCCAGCTGCCGGCCGGCAGCGTCCGCGCGAGCCTCAGGATCACCGGCACCTGGAGCAGCGCCCGCACCTCCGCCAGCTCGGCCAGCTCACGGGCGCCGCGCCGCACGACACGGAAACCCCGATTGGGCACGACCTCGACGGCACCCTCGATCGCCAGCTGCTGCATCGCCTCGCGGACCGGGGTCGCCGAGACCCCGAACTGCTCGCCGAGCGCGGGCGCCGAGTACACCTCGCCGGGCGTCAGCTCACCGGCGGCGAGCGCGGCCCTCAGGGCGTCGAGGATCTGACCGCGCACGGAGGACCGCTGCACGACGGGGCGCCCCGGCGGGCGGAGCCCTTCGGAGCCTGCCTCATCCCCCGTCCCGCCACTGCGGGGGAGGGGAATCGGCGTCTCACTGTGGGTGTGCTCACCACGGGCGGCGTCGGCGGGCGGCACGGTGCCACGGCGACCCGCGTCGGCCGACGGCACGGCACCGCGGCGGCCCGCCTCACCGGACGGCGCGGCACGGCCGGCCTCGCCGCGGCCTGCGTCAAGACGGCCGACGCTCCCGGCGGCGCCGGTGGTGAGGCCCCGCTCCCGGTCGACGTCCGTCACTCCCGGCTGCGCGGGCACTCGGTAGGCCGTGGCCGGACGGGTGGCGTCCTGCGCATTCGCGGCAGGGGCCTGGCGCGAACGCGGTCCGGCCTGGTCCACAGGTCCTCCTCCGAGCCGAGTCATGGGTCCACGTGTGAGTGTCGGGTGTGTCCGGCGGTGCGGCCGACCGGTACGGCCACCGGCACCCTCGGGGCGGTTGGTCACTACTGGGGTTGTTACCGGTCGTTAAGCACCATAGGCGCACATGCCCTCAGTTCAAACCCGGACTACCCAGAGCAAGCCTCAGGTAAGGTAAGCCTTACCTGGCAGCGATGGTGAAACGGCGGTCCCCGTATGCCCCTCCCCGCACCGGCACCGGTCCCCTCTCCGCGCACGTCACCCATGACGGCCGCCTACGCGCGGTTGGCCGAGGCCCTGCCCATGATGAGCGTGACAGAACTCTCCCCCGCGGATCCATTGCCCGAAGGTGAGGGATGGGTCCGCGCCGCCGGGCTCGCGGCGGGCGGCGCGGAGCTGGACACGTTCCTGGCGTGGGACGAGGACCAGATCCTCCGGGACCACGGACGGCAGGGGCGCCCGGACGTGGTGGCGGCCTTCGGACTGCACCGCTACTCCTGGTACGCGTGCCTCCTCTTCACCGTCCCCTGGTTCCTGGAGCGCCGGGTGCCGCGCTTCCCGGCGCAGCACGTGGCGTTCCAGCGGGAGCGGAGCCGGCTGGCGGTCCGCGGGGAAACGTTCAGCTGCCTGCCCGGCGATCCGGCCGCCACCACACCCGGCGCCCGCGTGGTCCCGGACGAGGAGGCGCTGCGGGCCGAGGTGCGCGCCGCCGTCGCCGAGCACATGGAACCGGTCCTCGGCGGCTTCGGCCCACGGATGCGCCGACGCGGCCGGGCCCTGTGGGGCATGGCGACCGACGAGGTCGTGGAGGGCATCTGGTACGTCGCCGAGCTGCTCGGCCCCGGCGAGCGGGAGCGGTGCCGGCGCGACCTGGAGCTGCTGCTGCCGGGCGCGACCCGGCCGTACGTGGGCACCGCGGGCTTCCGCGAACTGGCCGGGCCCGGCGGTGAGCCGCTGTCGACGCGGGACCGGGCGAGCTGCTGCATGTACTACACGCTGGCCCCCGAGGACACCTGCGCCACCTGCCCGCGCACCCGCGAGGCCGAACGGATCGCCAAGCTCAAGACATCCGCGGCCGCCTGACGGACCGTCCACCACGGGCGACCGGGCCCCCCGGCGACCGCCGGGGGCATGTGCCGTAAGATCCACTCCGAGTGGGACCCTCGTTGGGTTACAGGTGGTTCACAAATTCCTCACTCGTCACGGGAACTTTCCGTGGAACCACTCGAACGGGTAATCTCACTCGCACTCAACTCCCGTCCCTCGCGCGGCAGTTCGAGCAGAATGCCGCCTGGCGTCACTCATTGCACTGCCTTGGCGGTCTCTTGCCCCGAAACCCCCTGAGGGCCGCGAGGATTGGGCCACTATGGCGGGCGATACGCCCTATCCCAATGCAAGGGACCCCTGATGAGATTGACCGACATATCGCTGAACTGGCTGCTTCCGGGCGCCGTACTGCTCCTGGGCATGCTGGCGGCGGTGGCGGTACTCGCGCGCGGCAAGCGCTCCGGGGAGCACGCGAAGACCGATGACTCGTGGGAACGCAGCGAGGAGCGCCGCAGGCGCAAGGAGGCCCTCTACGCCACGGCGTCCTACATCCTCCTCTTCTGCTGTGCCGCGGTCGCCGCCGCGCTCTCCTTCCGCGGCCTGGTCGGCTTCGGCGAGCAGAACCTGGGCCTCTCCAACGGGTGGCAGTACCTGGTTCCGTTCGGCCTGGACGGCGCCGCCATGTTCTGCTCGGTACTCGCCGTGCGCGAGGCCAGCCACGGTGACGCGGCCCTCGGCTCACGGATACTCGTGTGGACGTTCGCCGGCGCGGCGGCCTGGTTCAACTGGGTGCACGCCCCCAGGGGTCTCGGCCACGACGGCGCCCCGCAGTTCTTCGCAGGCATGTCCATGTCCGCCGCGGTGCTCTTCGACCGCGCGCTCAAGCAGACCCGCCGCGCCGCGCTGCGCGAGCAGGGCCTGGTGCCGCGTCCGTTGCCGCAGATCCGTATCGTCCGCTGGCTGCGGGCCCCGCGTGAGACGTACAAGGCCTGGTCGCTGATGCTCCTGGAGGGCGTGCGCAGCCTGGACGAGGCCGTGGACGAGGTGCGCGAGGACAAGCGCCTCAAGGAGGAGAACCGCGCGCGCAAGCGGGAGCACGACCGTCTGGAGCGCGCCCACCTCAAGGCCATCAGCCGGGGCCACCGGGGTCTGCCCGGCCGTGGCGGCGGTGGCGGCGGTGGCCAGCGCCAGGTGGACACCACCGTGGAACGCGTCCCCGCACAGGCGGTCTCGGAGCCTGCCATATCGGCGCCGGAGCCCCTGCCCGTGCGTACCCGCCCCTCCCTGCAGCCCGTGCGCAACGGCTCTGACAAGTCGATCACCGTGGACCTCACCGCGGAGGACGACACGATGGCCCTGCCTCGGCTGGACTCCCTGGAGCGGAAGCTCAAGGACCTTGAGCAGCAGTTCGGCTGAGTCCGGACCACACCATCGGACAGGGGCGCGGCATCAGCCGCGCCCCTGTCCGTTTGCTCGTGTCCAGTTGCTCGGGTCTAGGTGAGGCCGCCGTCGAGGTCGAACCAGACCGACTTGCCCACCCCGTGCGCCCGTACCCCCCAGGAGTCGGCGAGGGACTGCACGAGGAGGAGACCGCGGCCATGGGTGGCGTCGTCGGTCTGCGACATCCTCGCTCTGGGCCTGCGGGCCACGAAGTCCCGTACCTCCACATGGAGTCCGCGGGGTGAGACCGTGGCGGTCAGCACCGCGTCGTCGTCGGTGTGGATCAGTGCGTTGGTGACCAGCTCACTGGTGAGCAGTTCCGCTATCTCCGATCTCCCCGGCCGCCCCCACTGCCGCAGCAACTCCCGCAGGGCCTTGCGGGATTCGGGCACCGCCCGGAGATCCGCCCGCCCGAGTCTGCGCCTGAGCTGACCGGCACCGGGCTGCGCCGGCACTTCGTCGGTCTCTTCCTCCACCGTTTCCGCCGAGGACGCCCCGATCGCCACGGGACCGCCTCCTCGTGCCTGCCTCTTCATGACCCCCGCCCACGCGCCGATGACCGATTCCCCTCCTGCTCGAACACGCACACGGGGATCCTTGCCCGGTCCGGATCGCGGCACTCATGTCGAATCGTCAACGGCCCTCCGTACGCCTTCAAACGCACAGGGTCAAGCCAGCCATCGGTACCGGAAGACAGCGCTTCCCGCCCCGGAAAACCCCTCACACGGCGACGAACCCGACGGCGCGCCCCCGGCCGGGCGGCCGGTACTCGACCCTGCGATCCCGGCCAACCCCCCACGTGGGGCTGGGGATCCGGCCGTGGCGCAACGGCACGGGACAGGCGGACGGGCCCCGCACCAGCGGCGGATGCGGACCGCTCGACGACGATGATGTTCATTGGCTGAAATCAAGCGCTGGTACAGGCCAACCGGGCGGCCGGTACGACAGCTTGACAGCGGCCACCGGGCGGGGGACGGTGCCCGTCGCCCTCCGTCTACCCCGGTCCGCCCGGCTCACCCAGCTGATCAGCCCCGGCTCTCGCACCCCCGAACGGCCAAGGCGTGCCCCTGGAGAGGGTCACGCCTCCCAGACGGCCGCCGCCGTACGGTCGTCCGCGTAGCCCTTGACCCGGACCTGGGTGTCGGCGAGGTAGGCGGCGAGACCGGGCGGCTCGTCGGTGCGCCAGCGCGCCGCGAGGTGGTCGGCGAGCTGTTCCTCGCCACGCAGGGGATCGGCGAGCCCGGGGGTGCACAGCAGCAGGACGTCACCCTCGCGGGCCACGGAGGCACGGAACCGGAAGGGTTCACGGGGCGGCGCGGGGGCGGGTTCGTACGGGCTCGGCGGCGTCGTGATGCCGAGGTCCATCGTGAGCCGGTCGCCCTCGGGGGTCTCGTGCGGCAGCGAGCCGAACCCGACCACCGGCGCCCCCGCGGACTCGGCGACCCGCGGCTCTATGTCCTGCCACTCCCCGCCCCGCAGCCGGAACAGTCCGCCGGGCCCGACCCCGAAGAACACCCGCGTACGGCACCGGGGGTCTGCCGGGAGCAGCAGACAGCGCAGGCTCGCGGTGTACTCCTCCGGGTCGAGCCCCTGCTCGGCCGCGCTCGCGCGGAGTCTGCCGAGGCTGCGGTCGGTGAGCCGGTGCAGCCCCGACTTCAGGTCACCGCGCCGGGCGGCCCTGATGTCCTCCACGAGGCGGGCGTGGCTGCGCCCGACCGCCTGCCCGATCCACCGGCACGCCTCGGCGGCCGCCCGGTGCGCGCCGGGGGTCGCCCGGACGCCGGTCGCCATCGCCACCAGCACCAGGGCCTGCTCGCCCACACCGAACCGGGCGGTCAGCAGCGAGTCCCGGCGTGGTTCGCCGCGGTAGCGCGACGAGTCCCCGCGCAGGGAGACGGCACGCACCGTGCAGGCCCCGTAGCGCGCACCGTCCAGCACGGTGTCCGCGACCAGGTCGCCGAGATCGTCCGGATCGGCCGGTGGCAGCGCGGTCGGCTCGGGGTCGTACGTGGGCGGCCCGGACCCGACGTGGTCCACATGCACCGGCTGACTGCCGGTGGCCAGCCTGACCTCCTGTGCCTGGAGGGTCCGCGGGTCCAGGTCCGCGCCGGGCCGCGCGTCGGAGGGGTCGGGGGCGGCGGGACCGGAGGGCGCGGCGGTACCCGCCGAGGCGCCGAGAACCTCAGGCGGGGAGGGCGGCACGGCTTCCGAGGGATCGTCCGGGGAGGGCGCCGACGGAGGGGCGGCGGGAGGC
>NZ_LIQX01000050.1:0-787 GCF_001418475.1 Streptomyces ossamyceticus
TTCCCCGCGCCCCTGAAAAACCGGCGGTGCCCCTGCCGGTGACCATGCAGTCACCCTCTCCCGCTACTTGACCACGACCACCTTGGTGCCGATGCCTGCGAACTGCCACATCGCCTTGCCGTCCTTGCGGGACTCCCGGATGCCGCCCGTCTTGACGGCGGGGTCGGGCTGGGGGGTGGAGCCGTCCACCGCCGCGCTGAAGCCGATCACCACGCCGTCGATCGAGGCGAAGCGGACCACGTGTTCGATGGGGGTGCCGTCGGAGCCGGTGATGGCGGCGGAGCGCGACGTGACCGTGTAGGTGGCGGGGGTGGGGTCCACCGCGCTGGGCGTGACCTCGAAGGTGCGGGTGACCTTCTCGTTCGCGCCGACCAGCCAGACGCGGTCCTCGTCCAGGGAGTAGACGACACGCTCGCCGGTGCCCGAAGCCTTGGGCAGGAGGAGGTCGTCGTCCTTCTCCTTGCCTGCGGGGGCCTTGGACTTCTTGGCCTCCGGTGTCTCGGAGGCGGACGGCTTGCCGAGGTCGTCCGGCACGCTGGCCGACGCCTGGTAGGTGAGGAAACCGACTGCGGCGATCGCCGCCGCCGTGAGCCCGGCCACGAATCCCGAGCTGCTGCTGGCCACCTTCTGCGCCCACCTCTCGTACGCACGTACGCCCTTGATGTACGTCTGTGCTGTGACGGTAGCAGCAGAGGGACGGTGCACCGGGTCGGCCGTGGCCCGGCCCGAAGCGCCGTAGGCTGTTTGCGTGCTCTTGCTCGCTCTGGATACCGCCACCCCCGCCGTC
>NZ_LIQX01000050.1:838-17507 GCF_001418475.1 Streptomyces ossamyceticus
CGAGGCGGGCGCCCGCCTCGACGCCGTCACCGCGATCGTCGTGGGCACCGGGCCCGGCCCGTACACCGGGCTCCGCGTCGGCCTGATGACCGCCGACACCTTCGGCCTCGCCCTCGGGGTCCCCGTCCACGGCCTGTGCACCCTCGACGCGCTCGCGTACGCGGCCGACGTCGAGGGGCCGTTCGTGGCGGCCACCGACGCACGGCGCAAGGAGGTGTACTGGGCGCGGTACGAGGACGCGCGCACCCGGGTGACGGACCCGGCCGTCGACCGGCCCGCCGAGATCGCCGAGGTCGTGGCCGGACTCCCGGCCGTGGGTGCGGGGGCGCTGCTCTACCCCGACACCTTCCCCGACGCCCGCGCCCCCGAGCATGTCTCGGCGGCGGCGCTCGCCGCCCTCGCGGCGGAGCGGCTCGCCAAGGGTGAGGAGCTGGAAGCTCCGCGGCCGCTGTACCTGCGCCGGCCGGACGCCCAGGTGCCCAAGAACTACAAGGTGGTCACCCCCAAGTGACGACCGCGGTGCTGCGCGAGATGCGCTGGTGGGACATCGAGCCCGTACTGGAGCTGGAGAAGGACCTCTTTCCCGAGGACGCCTGGTCCCGCGGCATGTTCTGGTCGGACCTGGCCCACGCGCGCGGGCCGGAGGCGACCCGGCGGTACGTCGTGGCCGAGTCCCCCGAGGACGGGCGGATCGTCGGGTACGGGGGCCTCGCGGCCGCCGGTGACGTCGCCGACGTCCAGACCATCGCCGTCGCCCGCGACCACTGGGGCACCGGCCTCGGCGCGCTGCTCCTGACCGAGCTGCTGCGGGCCGCGACCGCGTTCGAGTGCGCCCAGGTGATGCTCGAATGCCGGGTCGACAACGTCCGTGCACAGAAGCTGTACGAGCGCTTCGGCTTCGAGGCGATCGGCTTCCGCCGCGGCTACTACCAGCCGGGGAACGTCGACGCCCTCGTCATGCGCCTCAACGACCCTTCCACATCCGTACAAGGAACCGAGATCAATGGCTGACGAACCCCTGGTCCTGGGGATCGAGACCTCCTGCGACGAGACCGGCGTGGGCATCGTCCGCGGCCACACCCTCCTCGCGGACGCGATCGCGTCGAGTGTCGACGAGCACGCCCGTTTCGGCGGCGTGGTGCCCGAGGTGGCCTCCCGCGCCCATCTGGAGGCGATGGTCCCTACCATCGACCGTGCGCTGAAGGAGGCGGGCGTCAGCGCCAGGGACCTCGACGGCATCGCCGTCACCGCAGGTCCCGGCCTCGCGGGCGCGCTGCTCGTCGGCGTCTCGGCGGCGAAGGCGTACGCGTACGCGCTCGGCAAGCCGCTCTACGGCGTCAACCACCTGGCGTCCCACATCTGTGTGGACCAGCTGGAGCACGGGGCGCTGCCCGAGCCGACGATGGCGCTGCTCGTCAGCGGCGGCCACTCGTCGCTGCTGCTGTCGACGGACATCACCGCGGACGTCCGGCCGATGGGGTCGACCATCGACGACGCGGCCGGCGAGGCCTTCGACAAGATCGCCCGCGTGCTGAACCTCGGGTTCCCCGGCGGGCCGGTCATCGACCGCTACGCCAAGGAGGGCGACCCACAGGCGATCGCCTTCCCGCGCGGGCTCACCGGCCCCCGCGACCCGATCTACGACTTCTCCTTCTCCGGGCTGAAGACCGCCGTGGCCCGCTGGATCGAGGCCAAGCGAGCGGCCGGCGAGGACGTGCCGGTGCGGGACGTGGCCGCCTCCTTCCAGGAGGCGGTGGTGGACGTCCTCACCCGCAAGGCCGTACGGGCCTGCAAGGACCAGGGCGTCGACCATCTGATGATCGGTGGGGGCGTCGCCGCCAACTCCCGGCTGCGGGCGCTCGCCCAGGAGCGCTGCGAGGCGGCCGGTATCCGGCTGCGGGTTCCGCGCCCCAAGCTGTGCACGGACAACGGCGCGATGGTGGCCGCGCTCGGCGCGGAGATGGTCGCGCGGAACCGCGCCGCCTCCGACTGGGACCTGTCCGCCGACTCCTCCCTCCCCGTCACCGACCCGCATGTGCCGGGCACGTCGCACACGCACGACCACGTCCACGAGGTCAGCAAGGAGAACCTGTACTCGTGACCGTCGCCCTGATGTGGGAGGCGCGGGCGGTCCCCGGCCGGGGCGAGGACCTGCTCGCCTGGGCCCGGGACCAGCGGCTCCCGGTACGGCCGCTGCGGCGCGAGACGTTCCGGGCGCCGCAGGACCGGGTGCTCGTCATCACCTGGTGGGACGCGGAGTTCGACGCCGAGCTGCCGGAACTGCCGGAGCCCGACGCCGAGTTGGCCGGCCGGGCGGTGCACCGGTGGCGGTTCGAGTCGTTGGGTGAGTGATGTGGCTCGGGTGACGCGGCCTGATCCGCCGGGTCAGGCGCTGAGCGCCGTGCGCAGGGTGGCGGCCATCAGCTCGATGGCCTCCTTCGCGGCGTCCACCGGGCCGGTGTGCGTGAAGTAGTGGTCGACGCCCTCGAAGCAACGGTGCGTGACCGGAACGCCCGCGGCCTCCAGGGCCTTGGCGTAGGCGTCGCCCTCGTCGCGCAGCCGGTCGTGCTCCGCAGTGATGACCAGCGCGGGAGGCAGGCCGGCCAGGTCGTCGGCCAGGCCGGGCGACACCAGCGGATGCGTCAGGTCGGCGGGGTCCGGGACGTAGGCGGCGGTGAAGATCCGCATGAGCCCCGGCGCGAGCAGGGGCTTGGCGATGGGGGACCGCTTGGCGGCCGGGTCCTCCAGCTGGTCGAGCGGCGCCGAGTCGATGATCTGGAGGCGGGGTGTGAAGGTGCCGCGCTCCCGGGCCGTGCGGCAGACCGCGGCGGTCAGGTTGGCCCCGGCACTGTGTCCGCCCACGGCGATCCGCGAGCCGTCCCAGTTGTGGGCGGTGCCGTTCTCGGCCACCCAGGCGGTGACGTCGTACGCCTGGACGACGGGCGCGGGGTACGGCTGCTGCGGGGCGACACCGTAGTCCACGTTGATCACCACGCAGCCGGCCGTGGCGGCTATGTAGCGGCACAGGTGGTCGTCCTGCTCGGGGCGGGCGACCACGAAGCCGCCGCCGTGGAAGTTGACGTACACCGGGGCGGGGTCGGGGGTCGAGGCGGGCGGACGGTAGACGGTGCAGGTCACCGTCCCGGCGCCGGTCTCCACCTGGAGGGTTTCCGTGTGCTTCGGGATGTCGGTGAAGCGCAGGTCCTCGTGCACGCGGCTCATGATCCGCCCGAAGAGCAGTTGGACGCCTCTGGCCTGCATCTGTGACTTGAGTGGCACGGCGGGTCCCCATCGCTACAAAGTTAAATCATCAGGATTCCTGATGATGGGGGGTCGTCGGGTGCGTACGCAAGAGGGAACGCGGGTCGATTGCCGCGACCCTGTGCGCCGCAGGCAACCTTCCTGGCCGCGCGGCGTCCTTCACAGTGGCGCGCTCGGGGGATCCGCCCGGGCGTGCGGCCACCCCGATCGTCAAGGACGGTGCCGTGATGCTGGATCCCTCCCTCTGCCTGGACGTCCCGGAAGGCTTCGACGACTCGGAGGAGGACAGCCAGGTACACCCGATCGCCAGGAAGCTCTTCGTCGGGACGAGCGCCGCGCAGGTCTTCTCCCGGGCGCAGGCGTGGGTCGGCGAGCATGACGTGCGCGTCCTGGACGTCTCGTGGGACCACCTCGAAGGCGAGAACGAGCCGCTGTGCCTGAGCATGTACTTCGTGTTCGAGCTGCCGGATGAGGACGAGGACTGAGAAGCCGGTGTCACGTGGTCCGGGCGGCCCGGACCTCGCCGACCCGGTCCAGCGCGAGGAAGGCGAGCGGTTGGCAGATCAGCGGGACGCACATGACCAGCAGGAACGTGTGCGTCGGCCGGTCGGTGAAGAGGAGCCAGCCGTCGAGGACGAACATCGCGGCCGCGACCACCAGGGCGACAACGGCCGACCGCCGCCTCGCCGTACGCCGCCGTGCTCCGCGCTCGATCCGCGCCTCCACGTCGGGCCGCGTCTGCGGCGACACGAGCCCGAGCCGCACGGCGGTGGCGTACAGGTCGGCGACCTCGGCGATCGGGTCGGGCATCTGGTACTCGTCGATGTGCGGGAGGCGGGCCCGACGGCCGTCGAGGGCGTACAGATACCCCGACCAGCGAGGAAAGCCCTGCTTGTCGTCCTCGACGCGGATGCGGTAGATGTCGGACCAGGCCCAGGTGCGGGTGCGCAGTGCTCCGCGTACGGTGACGCCGTCGGCGGTGACGGAGGTCCGTGCCCGCCACTGCTCCAACACCATCCGGACGACGAGGACCGTCCAGACCGCGAGAGCGAAGCCGTGCTCGACGGACGCGCGGGACTCCGTCATCGCGAACACCGAGATGGCGCCGACCAGCACGCCGGCGGTCATCGTCAGAGCCGCCTGGGGTGGCATGCGCCGGGTCCTGCGGTACTCCCGCGCTACGCCGCCGCTGTCCTGCTCGCTCATCGCAACTCCGTTCACGTAAGCGCGTACTGAGAGGAGAGTACGTGGCGTTCGATGGACAGTACGGTGATCGTCCCGTCACGCTGGGTTGATGGTGCACGGTGTTGAGTGGGCGTCACAGGGGCCCGGTGGTGAGCCCGATTCGTCGGACAGCATGAAGGCGTTCGGTGCGGTGGTGCAGGCGCTGCGGGAGCACGCCGGGTTGAGCCGGGAGGAGTTCGGGACGCGCGTCCATCTGTCTAAACACTCGGTCGCCTCCATTGAGTTGGGGCGCCGGTTGGCGGACCAGAGGTTCGTGGAGCTGGCGGAGGGGGCGACGGGCACGACGGGGGCGGTTCGGGGTGCGTTCCGACACATGAGCCGACAGCCGGGGCTGGCGGCTTGGTTCAGGACGTGGGCGAGGTTGGAGCAGGAGGCCGTGTACCTCGCGACGTACGAGTGCCGCCTGGCGCCGGGGCTGTTGCAGTCGGAGGGGTACGCGCGGGCGGTGTTCAGCAACCGTCTTCCGCCACTGTCTGATGAGCAGTTGGAAGCGCAGGTCGCGGCGCGTATGGAACGGCAGCGGATGTTTCGTGAGCGTCCCAACACGTCGTTCAGCTTCGTCGTGGACGAGCATGTCGTCCGGCGTCGACTGGGTGGCGCCGAGGTCCTGCGGGGGCTTATCGATCACATGCTGGCGTGCGCTCAGTTGCGCAACGTCGAGATCCAGATCGTTCCGCTGGAGTGCGAGGCGCACGCGGGGCTGGATGGTCCGCTGGCTCTACTGGAAACTCCCGATGGGCGGCACCTTGCCTATGCGGAAGGACAGAAGACCGGGCGGTTGGTGGCCGACGCAAAAGAGGCCGCCGTTCTGCACCGCCGATATGCGACACTCCGCGCACAGGCCCTCAATCCGCTGGACTCCGTGGGCCTGTTGGAGCGGATAAGAGGAGCGCTATGAGCACCACCGAACTGGCCTGGTTCAAGTCCAGTTACAGCGGTACCGAGGGCGACAACTGCGTCGAGGTCGCCCTGGAATGGCGCAAGTCCACCTACAGCGGCACCGCCGGTGACAACTGCATAGAGGTCGCCGCAACCCCCCGCACCATCCACGTCCGTGACTCCAAGGACACCACCCGCAGCCCCCTCGGCCTCCACCCCTCCGCCTGGGCCGCCTTCGTTCCGTTCGCGGCGGCCCAAGCGGACTGAGCGTCAGTTCACTTCCCGGACCTCCGTCTCGCAGTGCAGGCGGCGGTCCGGGCCCACCTCGCGTACGGGGCCCGTCAGTGCGACGCGCACCCCATGGCGTACGTCCGTGCTGGACGCGGCGACCCTGAGTTCCAGCTCGCCCGGTTCCACCACGCGGCGTCCCGTGCGGTCGGCGAAGCACGACACGTCGGCGTGGAAGCGGAACCGCACCCGGCGGGCCTCTCCGGGGGCCAGGTCCAGGCGCTGGTAGGCGATCAGGCGGATGTCGGGGCGGGTCACCGTGGCCACCGGGTCGTGGAGGTAGAGCTGCACGACCTCCGCGCCCGCGCGGTCCCCGGTGTTGCGGACGGTCACCGCGATGTCGTGCTCGCCGTCCGTGCCGATCTCCGGGACCCGGTCGCCGTCACCCCCACCCTCGAAGCCGGTCCACTCGAACGTCGTGTACGAGAGGCCGTGCCCGAAGGGGTACAGCGGGGTCGGGTCGATGTTGCTGGCGCCGCCGAACAGGCCCATCGGCGGCTGGAGGTACGTCCACGGCTGGCCGCCGGGGCTCTTCGGGACGCTGACCGGGAGGCGGCCGGAGGGGGAGATACGGCCCGACAGCACTCCCGCCACCGACGGGCCGCCCTCCTCCCCGGGGAAGAAGGCCTGGACGGACGCCGCGAGCCCGCCGTGCCAGCGGCCCAGCGCGTAGGGGCGGCCGGTGAGGAGGACCAGCACGACCGGTGTGCCCGTGGCGACCAGCGCGTCCAGCAGCTTCGCCTGGACGCCGGGCAGCCGGAGGTCCTCCGCGTCGCAGCCCTCACCGGAGGTGCCCCGGCCGAAGAGGCCGGCGCGGTCGCCGAGGACCGCCACGCAGATGTCGGCCTCGGAGGCGCGGGCGACCGCCTCCGGGAACCCTTCCGTGTCGTCGCCGTCGACCGCGCTGCCGGCGGCGTACGTGATCTTCGCGTCGGGGAGTTCCGTGCGCAGCGACTCCAGGACGGTCGGGATCGAGATCCCGAGGGCGGTCTCGGGGTGGGCGGGCAGGACGTGGGAGGGGAAGGAGTAGCAGCCCAGCATGGCCAGGGGGTCGTCGGCGCGGGGGCCGACGACGGCGATCCTGACGTCGGGGGCGAGCGGCAGCACCGCGTCGGGGTTGTCCAGCAGCACCACCGACTCCTCGGCCAGGCGGCGGGCCAGGTCGCGGTTGCGGGGCGGGTCCAGGTCGACCGACGCGGTGGCCGGCTCGGGGCTCCAGTCCTCGTCCAGCAGGCCCAGTTCGCACTTCTGGAGCAGGACCCGGCGGGCGGCCACGTCCACCAGGGACTCAGGGATCTCGCCCGCCTTCACCGCCTCGACCAGGGGTTCGCCGTAGCAGCGCAGGCTCGGCAGCTCCACGTCGATCCCGGCGGCCAGCGCGGCGTGCGCGGCCTCCGCGCGGCTGCTCGCCACCCGGTGGTTGGTCTCCAGGAAGCCGACGCCGAAGTAGTCGGAGACGACCGTGCCGGTGAAGCCCCAGTCGCCGCGCAGGAGTTCCGTGAGCAGGGCCCGGTCGGCCGACACGGGAATGCCGTCGGTCTCCGTGTAGGCCGCCATCACCGAGCGGGCGCCGCCCTCCCGCAGCGCCATCTCGAACGGCGGCAGGACCACGTCCGCGAACTCGCGCACGCCCGCGCGTACGGGCGCGTGATTGCGGGCGCCCACGGACGCCGCGTACCCCGCGAAGTGCTTCAGCGTGGCCACGATCCCGGCGGACTCCAGGCCCCGGACGTACGCGGAGCCGATCGTGCCCACCAGGTACGGGTCCTCGCCCACGGTCTCCTCGACCCGCCCCCAGCGCGGGTCGCGGACGACGTCGAGGACGGGGGACAGGCCCTGGTGGACGCCGACCGACGCCATGTCCCGGCCGATGCTCCGGGCCATCTCCTCGACGAGGGACGGGTCGAAGGTCGCGCCCCAGGCGAGGGGCACCGGGTACGCCGTAGCCCGCCAGCTGGTGAAGCCGGCCAGGCACTCCTCGTGGGCGACGGCCGGGATGCCGAAACGGCTCGCGGCCATGATGCGGCGCTGGAAACGGGCCAGGACCCGCGCGCCCTCCTCGGGGTCGAGGGGCGCCGTGCCGAAGACACGGGTGAGCTGGCCGAGGCCCCGGGTGATCAGCTCGTCGAAGTCGAACGCCTCCGTCATGCCCGCCTCGTCGGGGGCGATGTCCTCGCCGTTCGCGTCGTTCTTCACCCACACGCCGTACAACTGCGCGGTCTTCTCTTCGAGGGTCATCCGGGACAGCAGGTCCTCGACCCGCTCGGCGGCGGGCAGGGCGCGGTCACGCCAAGGGGTGGTCATGAAACTCCTGTCGGTGGTGGTGAGTTTCAGGGGTGCGGAAAGGGTTCGTGGGAGCGGCAGCGCTCACGGATGCGGAAGGGGCTCGGGGCCGGTGGACGCGCTCACTTGCCGCCCACGCCCATCAGGCCGCCGATCAGGGCCCGTCGCGCCACCAGGTAGACGGCGAAGATCGGGATGCCGGAGAGGACGACCGAGGCGAGCACGGCGGGGATGTTGACGCCGAACTGGCTGACGTAGTTGAAGAGGCCGAGGGTGAGGACCCGCGGCTCGTCGGACTGGGTGAAGATCAGCGGGAACAGGAAGCCGTTCCACGCCTGGAGCGCCGAGTAGATCACCACGGTGCTGATGCCGCCCTTGGCCAGCGGGATCGTCAGCTGGAAGAGCATCCGTGCGGGTGAGGCGCCGTCCAGTGCCATCGCCTCGTACAGGTCCTCCGAGACGTCCCGCAGGCTGCCGACCAGCACCAGCACGGACACCGGCATCGCGAAGGCCGCCGTCGGCAGGATGACCGCGAGCAGCGTGTCGTACAGGTCGAGCTTCGCGATCAGCAGGTACAGCGGGACGACGACCGCCTGGGCCGGGATCGCCACACCGAGGAGGAACAGCCGGAACGCGGCGTTCGACCAGCGGTTCCGGGTGCGGACGGCCACGTACGCCAGTGGGACGGACAGGGCGAGGACGATGCCGACGACCGCCACGGCGACGATTACCGTGTTGGTCAGCAGATGGCCGAAGCCGCTGCTCAGCACGGTGTTGTAGTTGTCGAGCGTCGGGTCCGTGGGCGGCCTGAGCGGATTGCCCGTCAGGGCCTTGTCCGAGTTCGTGAGGGAGGCCGACAGCATCGCGTAGATCGGGATCAGGACGACGACCAGCCAGAGGAACGCGCCGAGGCCCGCGACCGGGTTGGCCCGCCGCGTCCAGTGGCGCCGTCGGCGGGAGGACGTCGGCGGTTCTCCCCCGTCGGGCCGCCGGGTCTTCGCGGGGCGCGCCATCGTGTCGTGTGACATGGCGTCACATCCCTTCACGGGTGCTGCGCATGGAGCCGAACCCGGACAGTCGCACGAGGACGAGCGAGAGGCCCGTCGCGGCGATGACCAGGGACGTGGCGATGGCGCTCGCGTAGCCGAAGTCGTACTGCTTGAAGCCCGCCTCGTACATCAGGTACGGCAGGATCGCGGTGTCCGTGCCCGGGCCGCCCTTGGTGAGGATCAGGACCGTCTCGAAGTACGTCAGCGAGCCGACGACGATCAGGACCGTGGACGTGGTGATCGTGTGCCGCAGCTGCGGCAGCGTGATCGAGAAGAACTGTCGGTAGCGGCCGGCGCCGTCGATCGCGGCCGCCTGGTAGAGGACCTCGGGGATCTGCCGGGCCCCGCCCTGGTAGATCAGTGTGTGGAACGGCATGAACTGCCAGCCGCCGACGAAGACGATCGCGAGGAACGCGCCGCTCTGCGAGCCCAGGGTGTCCGCCTGGATGATGCCGAAGTTCGGGTCGAGCAGTGCGTAGAACAGGATCGCGATGGCCGTCGACGACAGCAGGAACGGCACGAAGAAGATCGCGGACAGCACCGCCCGGTTGCGCTGGCGGCCCGCCGCCCACACCCCGAGCAGCAGGGCCACGACCGTCTGGAACGCCCAGCTGGCCACGGTCAGCACCACCGTCAGCGTCAGCGACTGGGTGAGGCGGGGGTCGTCGAGCAGTTTCTTCCAGTTGTCGAGGCCCACCGGCCGGGGGTCGCCCAGGCCGTCCCAGCTGGTGAAGGACAGATAGAGCGCGAGGCCCATCGGCACGACGGCGAAGAAGGTGAAGAAGAGCACGGCGGGCAGGGCCCAGACGGCGTGCGGGCGGCCCACCCGCGACGCCTTCCGGGACCCCTGCTCGACCGTGGAGGTCTTCTGGACCGTCGAGGTCACTTCAGCCCCTTGCAGGCCGTCACGAACTCGCTCGGCGACGACTTCCCCGCGAACAGCTTGCCTATCTCCGTGTGCATCTTCGTGCCGAGCGCGTCACCGAGCGCCTGGTCCCAGGAGAGCGTGAACGCGGGCGCCTTCTCCACCAGGTCGTACTGGAACGTGGCGTACTCGGGGTTCGGCGCGGACGCCAGCAGCTTCTTCGCGTTCGAGGTGGTCGGCACGTCACCGTTGGCGACCAGGTCCTTGGCGTACGCCTCCGACGCGCACTCCTTCAGGAAGCCGACCGCCAGGTCCTTGTTCTTCGTACGGGCGTTGATCGACCAGTAGTTGGTGGGGTTGCCGACGACGTTGCGGACGTCGCCCGTGCCGCCCTCGACGGTCGGGAACGCGGCCCAGCCCAGGTTGCTCTTGGCGAAGTCCGGGAACTTGCCGAGCTGCGTGGAGTACTCCCAGGAACCCATCAGGTGCATGGCTGCCTTGCCCTTGGCGAAGACCGCCGGGGCGCCGCCGTTGACGTACGACACCGAGGTGAACTTGGAACCGAAGGCGCCGTCGTCCACGAGCTGCTTGACCAGCTCGGCGGCCCTGAGGACCGCCGGGTCGCCCCAGCCCTCGGAGTCGCCGTCCTGGATGCGCTTGAAGACCTCGGGGCCGCCGAGGCGGTCGACGAGGTACTCCAGCCACATAAGGTTGGGCCAGAGGTCGGAGCCGCCGAGCGCGAACGGGGTGATCTTCGCCTTCTTCAGCTTGGCGTTGATGTCGAGGAGCTGGTCCCAGGTGGTGGGCGGCTGGAGCTTGTGCTCGGCGAAGACGGACTTGTTGTAGAAGAGGATCACCGGCTGCATACCGCGCATCGGGATGCCGTAGTGGCGGCCCTTGAGGTCGCCGGCGGACAGCACGGACGGCAGGAAGCCGCTCTTGAGGACCGGGTCGTCCGCGATGATGTCGGTGAGGTCGACGAGCTTGCCGGCCTCCTCGTACGTCCTGATGGAGCCGCCGCCCCAGTTGAAGAACACGTCGGGGGCGCTGGGGGAGCCCATGGCCGTGCGGAGCTTCGGGGAGTAGTCGGAGCCGGGGACCTTCTGGAGCCTGATCGTGCCGCCGGCCTTCTTCGCGGCGGCCGACTTGTTGTAGCGGTCGACGGCGGCCTGCTGGACCTTCACCGCGTCGTCGCCGTAGACGAACGCGGTGACCGTCTTGCCGTCGCCGGCCCCGGAGCCGCCGGAGCCGCAGCCCGTGAGGCCGGCGCCGAGTCCCGCGGTGGCCAAGGAGGCGGTACCGGCGCCGAGGAACCAGCGCCTGCTGAACGTCCGCCCTCTGTTCGACTCCATTGACAGCACCTCTCACGAACGTTTCGGATGTATCGGCCGTGCGGTTGTGCGGGTGGTACGGCTGTACGGGACGCGCGTCCGCAGGGGCCTGCGGCCACGCGGTGGTGCGAATGTTTCGCGTGACTCTTCGAATGTTCCGGGAACGTATGGCCGTCGAAAGGGTTCGTCAAGAGGTCGCGCAGGGATACGATCCGGCTCATGAACTCCGCGAAGCCAGAGGAAACCCAGACAAGAGCGCGCGTGTCGCAGTCCACGCAGACCGCGACGCTCGCCGAGATCGCCCGTCAGGCCGGCGTCTCCGCTCCGACTGTTTCGAAGGTGCTCAACGGCCGTGCGGACGTCGCCCCCGCCACCCGCACCCGGGTCGAGGAGCTCCTGCGCGAGTACGGCTACCGGCGCCGGCGGGCCGAGGCGACCCGGTCCCCGCTCATCGACCTCGTCTTCCACGAGCTGGAGAGCGCCTGGGCCATGGAGGTCATCCGGGGCGTCGAGAACGTCGCCCGCGAGGAGGGCCTGAGCGTCGTGCTCTCCGAGAGCGCGGGCCGGCTCACCCCCGGCCGAACCTGGGCCGACCAGGTCGCCGCCCGCCGCCCGCACGGCGTCGTCCTCGTCCTGTCCGGCCTCGACGAGTCGCAGCGCGCCCTGCTGACCAGCCGCTCCATCCCCTTCGTGGTGATGGACCCGGCGGGCGACCCCGGCGCGGACGTGCCGTCGATCGGCGCCACCAACTGGCAGGGCGGACTGGCCGCCACCCGGCACCTCGTCGAGCTGGGCCACCGCCGCATCGGCGCGATCACCGGGCCCTCCCGGATGATGTGCAGCCGGGCCCGTGTGGACGGCTACCGGGCCGCGCTGGAGACCGCCGAGCTGCCCGTCGACCCGGGGCTGATCAGGGCCGGGGACTTCCACCACGAGACGGGCTACCGGCTGGGCCTGGAGCTGCTGCGCCGCCCCGACCGGCCCACCGCCGTCTTCGCCGGGAACGACCTCCAGGCGCTCGGCCTGTACGAGGCCGCCCGTGAACTGGGGCTGCGCATCCCGGAGGACCTGAGCGTGGTCGGGTTCGACGATCTGCCGGTGGCCCGCTGGGTGGGGCCGCCGCTGACGACCGTACGGCAGCCGCTGATGGAGATGGCGGAGGCGGCGGCCCGGCTGGTGCTGGACCTCGGGCGACAGGACGGCGCCTCCTCGGCGACCAGGGTGGAGCTGGCCACGAGCCTGGTCGTCCGCAGCAGCACGGGGGCACCGCCACAGGCGTAGGGCGGCGCCGGGTCGCCCCGTGGTGCCGTAGGGGTGGGTGTGCCCCGTGTTCCGTGTGGTCCGTGTGTATTGACGTGGGTTCCGGGCGCCCCCACACTGCTCCGCAGCCAATCGGATGCACGACCGAAACTTTCGGAGGCACCCGCAATGAGCACCTCCCTGAGAACCTCCCTCGGAACGTCCCCCGGAACCCGGCGCCCGTCTTTAGGGGCCCGCCTCGCCGCCCTGTTCACCGGCGTGTCCGCGGTCACCGCCCTGCTCGTCGCCGCGCCCGCCGCCCACGCCGCCGACACCCCGCTGCGCGACCTCGCCGCCGCCAAGGGCAAGGCGATCGGCACCGCCGTGACCGGCTCCAAGCTCACCGGCACCTACGGTGAACTCGCCGGCCGGGAGTTCAACTGGCTCACCCCCGGCAACGCCATGAAGTGGGGCTCCGTCGAGCCCAGTCGCGGCAACTTCAACTGGACCGAGGCGGACCAGATAGTCGACTTCGCCGAGGCCCACGACCAGGACGTACGCGGCCACACCCTCGTCTGGCACAGCCAGAACCCGAACTGGCTGGACAACGGCACCTGGACGCCCGCCCAGCTGCGCCAGCTGATGACCGACCACATCGCGCTCGAAGTGGGCCGCTACAAGGGCCGCCTCGCCGCCTGGGACGTGGTGAACGAGCCGTTCAACGAGGACGGCACCTTCCGCCCGACCCTCTGGTACAACGGCCTCGGCGCCGACTACATCGCCCAGGCCCTGACCGCCGCCCGCGCCGCCGACCCGGCCGCGAAGCTCTACATCAACGACTACAACGTCGAGGGCGTCAACGCGAAGTCCACGGCCCTGTACAACCTGGTCAAGGACCTCAAGGCGCGCGGTGTCCCGATCGACGGGGTCGGCCTCCAGGCCCATCTGATCCTCGGCCAGGTCCCCTCCACCTTCCAGCAGAACATCCAGCGCTTCGCCGACCTGGGCCTGGACGTCGCCATCACGGAACTCGACATCCGGATGCAGACGCCCGCCACCGACGCCAAACTGGCGCAGCAGCGCACCGAGTACGAGGCCGTGTTCAAGGCGTGCGTGGCCGTGTCCCGGTGCACCGGCGTGACCGTCTGGGGCTTCACCGACTCCGACTCCTGGATCCCGGACGTCTTCCCCGGCGAGGGCGCGGCCACCCCGTACGACGAGAACTACCGGCCGAAACCGGCGTACTACGGCATCGTGACCGCGCTCGGCGGCACGGTCACCGAGCCCCCGCCGCCGACCGGCTGCTCGGCCGCGTACAGCGTCCAGAGCCAGTGGAACACCGGCTTCACCGGCTATGTGACGATCAGTTGTGCCGCCGGGTCCTCGCTCTCCTCCTGGCGTGCGAACTGGACGTTCGGCGCGGGCCAGCGCATCACTACGGCGTGGAACGCGGTCTGCACCCAGACCGGGGCGACGGTCAGTTGCTCGAACGCGTCGTGGAACGGGAGCGTGCCGAGCGGCGGTTCGGTGATGTTCGGCTTCAACGCGTCCTGGAGCGGCAGCAATCCGGTCCCGACGGTGACGCTGGGCTGAGCGGCGACACGGGAGTCGCTTCGAAAAGTATGAGAATTTCCGAAGGAACGGGTGCAGGAGTTCTCGCCCGTAATAATTCGGACGTACGTTCTTGTGTGTGAAGGGTGAAGAAGACGAGGAGCACGAGGGCGCGGGCAGACGGCCGCGTTGGCTGAAGATCGCCGGGGGCACGCTCGCCGGCGTCCTCGTACTCGGCGCCTGCGGGGCGGGCTGGGCGTTCTGGCGGCTCAACGACAACATCAGAAGCGTCGACATCAACAGCGCGCTCGGCGACGACCGCCCGCCCAGGACCACGCCGAGTACGGGCCCTTCGGCGTCCACCGCCGCCGAACCGCTGCCCAGCGGCGCCCTGAACATCCTGGTCCTCGGCTCCGACTCCCGCAGCGGCAAGGAGAACGCCGAGCTGGGCGGGGGCGGCGAGACCTCCGGCGCCCGCTCCGACACGGCGATGGTCGTCCACATCGACGAGGGCCGCACCGCGGCGACGGTCGTCAGCATCCCCCGCGACACCCTGGTGACCCGCCCGTCCTGCCCGCGGGAGTCGGGCGGTTCGACGGCGGTCGCGTACAACGCGATGTTCAACAGCGCCTACGCGGTGGGCGGCCCCGTCTGCGCCGTGAAGACCGTCGAGGCCCTGACGAACGTCCGCATGGACCACTACATCGAGATCGACTTCGCGGGCTTCGCCGAACTGGTCGACGCGCTCGGCGGCGTCACCGTCACCACGGACGAGGACATCGACGACGAGGACAGCCATCTGAAACTGGCGGCGGGCACCCATCACCTCGACGGAGAACAGGCACTGGCCCTCGCCCGCACCCGCCACGGCATCGGCGACGGCAGCGACCTCGGCCGCATCGGGCTCCAGCAGAAGCTCGTGAAGGCCCTGCTCGACCAGATCGCCGCCACCAGCCTCCTGACCGACCCCGCCGAGCTGTACCGGGCCGCCGACGCGGTCACCCGCAGCCTCACCACCGACACCGGCCTCGACTCCCTCGACGATCTGGTGCGGCTGGGCCGGAGCCTGAAGGGACTGTCGTCCGACGCGACGAGGACGGTGATGATGCCGGTCGTCCCCGCCCCCTACGACCCCAACCGTGTCGTCGCGGACGAGCCGGAGGCGAAGGAACTGTGGGAGTCGCTGAGGTGAGGTGACCGGCGGAGAAGGGCGCATCACAGGGGTGCCGGAGGGCGCCGAAGGGCACCGGAAAAATTCTTCGAAGAAGTTCGGCTGGCGTGTCGATCCGGTGTCTCCTCGTTCGACGCAAGGGGTGAGAGGCGGGGAGAGACCCGCCGCCCCTACCGAAGGAGCCACCATGCCGCGCTATCTGTCGATGGTCCGGATCGACGAGTCCACCGCCCCCGCCGAGGGCCCGAGCCCCGAGCTGATGCAGCGGATGGGCGACCTGCTGGAGGAGATCACCAAGGCCGGCGTCATGCTCGACACCGCCGGACTGCTGCCGAGCGCCCAGGGCAAGCGGGTCCACTGGGCGGGCGGCGAGCTGTCCGTCACCGACGGGCCGTTCACCGAGACCAAGGAGGTCGTCGGCGGCTACGCCCTCATGCAGTGCAAGGACATGGACGAGGCCGTCGAGTGGACCACGCGGTTCCTGAAGGTCCACGAGGAGCACTGGACGGTGACCTGCGAGGTGCGGGAGATCGCGGAGGGCTGAGGGGTCCTTGAACCCGCTTGGCCGGGGCGCCCCGCGGGTGTCTGATGGTGGGTTGTGACAGCACAGCCCACCACCGACGCAGGCCGTGCGGGGCACGCCCCGGCGGACCCCCGGAGGACCGTCGAGACCGTCTTCCGCATCGAGGCGCCCCGCGTCATCGCCGGGGTCGCCCGGATCGTGCGGGACGTCGGGATCGCGGAGGAACTGGCGCAGGACGCGCTGGTCGCCGCGCTGGAGCAGTGGCCGCGCGACGGCGTCCCCGACAACCCGGGCGCCTGGCTCATGACCACCGCCAAGCACCGGGCGATCGACCTGGTGCGCCGCCGGGAACGCTACGCGCGCAAGCTGGCGGAGGTCGGCCGGGACCTGGAGGCGGCGAGCCCGGCGGGGCAGTACCTGGACACGCCGTCCGACCCCGACGACATCGACGACGACCTGCTGCGCCTCGTCTTCACGGCCTGCCATCCCGTGCTCTCCGCCGAGGCCCGCATCGCCCTCACCCTCCGCCTCCTCGGCGGCCTCACCACCGCGGAGATCGCGCGCGCCTTCCTCTCCCCGGAGGCCACCGTCGCCCAGCGCATCGTCCGCGCCAAGCGGACCCTCGCGAAGAAGGGCGTCCCCTTCGAGGTGCCGTACGGCCCCGACCGCGAGGCCCGCCTCGCCTCCGTCCTGGAGGTCATCTACCTCGTCTTCAACGAGGGGTACGCCGCGACCGCAGGCGACGACCTGCTGCGCCCGGCGCTGTGCGAGGACGCGCTGCGGCTCGCCCGCGTCCTCGCGGAGCTGATGCCCAAGGAACCCGAGGCGCACGGGCTGGTGGCGCTGCTGGAACTCCAGGAGTCACGGGCCGCCGCCCGCACGGGCCCGACGGGTGAGCCGGTGCTCCTCAAGGACCAGGACCGCCGCCGCTGGAACCGCCTCCTCATCGCCCGCGGCTTCACCGCGCTGGGCCGGGCCACCGCC
>NZ_LIQX01000050.1:17565-17825 GCF_001418475.1 Streptomyces ossamyceticus
TCGATGGCCGACGGCCCGGCCGCGGCCCTGGAGATCGTCGACCGCCTGGCCACGGAACCGGCCCTCAGCGACTACCACCTGCTGCCGAGCGTACGAGGCGACCTCCTCGCCCGCCTGGACCGCCCGGACGAGGCCCGCGAGGAGTTCGCACGAGCGGCCACCCTCGCCCGCAACGAACGGGAACGGCGGTTGCTGCTGGCACGGGCGGAGGGGACGGGGTAGCGGCGGCGGAGGAAGGAGCGCCGGGGAGCGGGCGGAGC
>NZ_LIQX01000500.1 GCF_001418475.1 Streptomyces ossamyceticus
GGAGCTGTTCACCGCCGCGCGCGAGCTGCTCCCGCGCCGCGGTGAACAGCTCCTCCCTGCCTATGACCAGGTCGGGGCGGGGTCTCCCAGGCTCCTTGAAGTCCCGATGCACGGGCCACCGCTCCCCTCTGTGTCGTGTCCGGGCCAATATTAGGCAACCAGTCCTTGAATTTCGGAACGCAGCGTGGTGAGGGAAATAACAGGAAGGGTACGGCATAAGGAATTTCACACGCCCGAAACATGAATCCCGAACCATCGCCCGGCCGTCCCTCACCGCCCCGCGCGACCGATGCGCGCCGGCCCTGATCGACTCGGCTCGGCCCCGCGAGGGCCGACGACGGCCTCCGTCCGCCCGTGAGGGCCGACGGCGGACGCCGCTCCACCCCCATCCTCCCTCCGACCCGGCACGCGCCGGGCACCGACGGAGTCCTACGGCAGCAACCCCGCCCGGCGGGCCGCCACCACCGCCTCCAGGCGGGTGTGGGCCTCCAGCTTGCGCATGGCGGAGCGGAGGTAGCCCTTGACCGTCTCGGGGCGCAGGCCGAGGCGGTCGGCGGTGGTGGCGTTGGTCGCGCCGAGCGCCACGCAGGACAGTACGTCCAGCTCGCGGGGGGTGAGGGCGATCCGCGGCCCCGCGGGCGGGGCGGGCGCGTCGGAGCCGGGGGTGTCCGTGGCGGCGGCACCGGCCAGCCGGCCGCACACCTGGAGGAGTTCTTGCCGGAGCTCCGGGTCGTCGATGCGGGGGGCCAGCGCCCGCAGCGCCACATGCGCCTCGCGGACCTCCTCCCACGCCCCCGGTGACCCGTCCTCCGGCGGCCGCGCCGCCGCCAGCAGGTTCCGGGCCTCGTCCCGCACCACCAGGGCCTGCTCCATGTCCCGCGCGGCCTCCATCGCCGCCCCGACCGTGCGGTCGCCCAGCGGCTGCGGTGCGCGCAGGGCGCCGTACAGCACGCCGCGCACCCGGCGCCGTACGACGATGGGGACGGCGAGAACCGAGCGGATGCCCTCGGCGGCGACAGCGGCGTCGTACTCGTGGCTGATCTGCCGGGACGAGGAGTAGTCCGTCACGCAGCAGGGGCGGGCCAGCGCCACCGCCTTGCCGCCCAGCCCGTTCCCGGAGTGCACGGACAGCCCGCTGAGCGAGGTCGTCCGGTTGCCCTGGAGTTCGCTGATGCGCAGTTGCCCGGGACCGGGCTCGACCAGCCCGGCGAAGGCCAGCGGCAGCCCGGTGAGCAGCCGTAAGCGGTTCAGCGCGCCGCGCAAGTCCGTCGAACCCGATGGAGCAGGATCGACGGAACTGAAGGGATCAACTGCCACGAACTCGCCCTTTCCGCGCGGCGCACCCCCGTTCGGGGGTAGTGAGACGCGTATCACGCATTACACGATGTCAGGCGACGGTCCGGCAATGAGGAGGACACATGTCGGCGAGGACGAGCGCCACGGAGGAGTTCCGGGCGGCCAGGGACTTCCTGCTGACCCACAGGGAAGACTACGCCACGGCCTACAAGGGCTTCACGTGGCCGCGCCCCGACTTCTTCAACTGGGCACTCGACTGGTTCGACGAGATCGCACGCGGGAACGACCGCACGGCCCTGCACATCGTCGAGGAGGACGGCACCGAGACCCGGCTGACCTTCGCCGAGATGTCCGAGCGCTCCTCCCGCGTCGCGAACTGGCTGCGCACCCAGGGCGTCCGGGCCGACCACCGGGTCCTCGTCATGCTCGGCAACCAGGCGGAGCTGTGGGAGACCGCCCTCGCCGCGATGAAGCTGCGCGCCGTCGTCATCCCCGCCACCCCGCTGCTCGGCCCCGCCGACCTGCGCGACCGCGTCGAGCGCGGCCGGGTCCGGCATGTGATCGCGCGGGCCGAGGACGCCGCCAAGTTCGACGAGGTGCCCGGCCGCTACACCCGGGTCGCCGTCGGCGGCACCGCGGACGGCTGGCGCCCCTACGAGGACGCCTGCGCGGCCCCCGCCGACTTCACGCCGGACGGCGAGACCAACGCCTCCGACCCGCTGATGCTGTACTTCACCTCGGGCACCACCGCCCGGCCGAAACTGGTCGAGCACACCCATGTGTCGTACCCCGTGGGCCACTTGGCGACGATGTACTGGATCGGCCTGAAACCCGGGGACGTCCACCTCAACATCTCCTCGCCCGGCTGGGCCAAGCACGCCTGGTCCAACCTCTTCGCGCCGTGGAACGCGGAGGCGACCGTCTTCATCCACAACTACACCCGCTTCGACCCGGCCCGGCTGCTGTCGGAGATGGAACGCGCGGGCGTCACCAGCTTCTGCGCCCCGCCCACCGTGTGGCGGATGCTGATCCAGGCCGACCTCACCCAGCTGCGTACCCCGCCCCGCGAGGTCGTCGCCGCGGGCGAGCCGCTCAACCCCGAGGTCATCGAGCAGGTGCGGCGCGCCTGGGGCATCACCATCCGGGACGGCTTCGGCCAGACCGAGACCGCCGTGCAGGTCTCCAACAGTCCGGGCCAGGAGCTGAAGACCGGCTCGATGGGCCGGCCCAGCCCCGGATTCAAGGTCGTCCTCCTCGACCCCGTCTCGGGCGCCCCCGACGTCGACGAGGGCGAGATCGCGCTCGACCTGTCCAACCGCCCCGTGGGCGTGATGACCGGCTACCACGGCGACCCCGACCGCACCGCGGAGGCCATGGCGGGCGGCTACTACCGCACCGGCGACATCGGCTCCCGCGACCAGGACGGCTACATCACCTACGTGGGCCGCGCCGACGACGTGTTCAAGGCGAGCGACTACAAGATCAGCCCGTTCGAGCTGGAGAGCGCCCTGCTGGAGCACGAGGCGGTCGCGGAGGCGGCCGTCGTGCCCGCGCCGGACGCGCTGCGGCTCGCCGTGCCGAAGGCGTACATCGTGCTGGCGGCCGGCTGGGAGCCGGGCCCGGACACCGCGAAGGTCCTCTTCGAGCACTCCCGGACCGTCCTCGCGCCGTACAAGCGGGTCCGCCGGCTGGAGTTCGCCGACCTGCCGAAGACCGTGTCCGGCAAGATCCGCCGTATCGAGCTGCGTGAGGCCACCGCCGAGGGCTCGGACGCCGAGTACCGCGAGGAGGACTTCCGGTGAGCGGCGGCGGGCCCACGGGCGGGTCGTCGTACGCGCACGGGACGAGCGGCACGGCCCTCCTCGGCGACACCATCGGCGCCAACCTCGACCGCGCGGTGGCCGCCTGGCCGGACCGCGAGGTCCTCGTCGACGTGCCGTCCGGGCGGCGCTGGACCTACGCCCGGTTCGCGGCGGACGTCGACCGGCTGGCGTACGCGCTGGTCGCGAGCGGGATCGCCAAGGGCGACCGGGTGGGCATCTGGGCGGTCAACTGCCCGGAGTGGGTGCTCGTCCAGTACGCCACCGCGCGCATCGGCGCGATCATGGTGAACATCAACCCGGCCTACCGCACCCATGAGGTCGAGTACGTCCTCGACCAGGCCGGGGTCTCGCTGCTGTTCGCCTCGCTCAGTCACAAGACGAGCGACTACCGGGCGATGGTGGAGCAGGTGCGCGGGAACTGCCCGCGGCTGCGGGAAACCGTGTACATCGGCGACCCGAGCTGGGACACGCTGATCGCACGCGGGACCCCCGTCCCGTTCGAGGAGCTGTCCTGCGACGACCCGATCAACATCCAGTACACGTCGGGCACCACGGGCTTCCCCAAGGGAGCTACCCTCTCCCACCACAACATCCTCAACAACGGCTACTTCGTGGGCGAGTCGATCGCCTACACCGAGCAGGACCGGGTGTGTGTCCCCGTCCCCTTCTACCACTGCTTCGGCATGGTCATGGGGAATCTCGCCGCCACCTCGCACGGCGCCTGCGTGGTCGTCCCGGCCCCGTCCTTCGACCCTGAGGCCACCCTGGAGGCCGTCCAGCAGGAGCGCTGCACGTCCCTGTACGGCGTGCCGACGATGTTCATCGCGGAGCTGAACCTCCCCGACTTCGCGTCGTACGACCTGTCGTCCCTGCGCACCGGCATCATGGCGGGCTCGCCCTGCCCGGTGGAGGTGATGAAGCGGGTCGTCGCCGACATGCACATGGCCGAGGTGTCCATCTGCTACGGCATGACGGAGACCTCGCCCGTCTCCACCCAGACCCGGCGCGACGACGACCTGGAGCACCGCACCGGCACCGTCGGCCGCGTCCTCCCGCACATCGAGGTGAAGATCGTCGACCCGGCCACCGGGGTCACCCGGCCACGGGGCACCGCGGGAGAGCTGTGCACCCGCGGCTACAGCGTGATGCTCGGCTACTGGGAGGAGCCCGAGAAGACCGCCGAGGCCGTCGACGCCGGCCGGTGGATGCACACCGGGGACCTCGCGGTGATGCGGGAGGACGGGTACGTCGAGATCGTCGGCCGGATCAAGGACATGATCATCCGGGGTGGCGAGAACATCTACCCGCGGGAGATCGAGGAGTTCCTGTACGGCCACCCGGCGATCGCCGACGTCCAGGTGGTCGGCGTGCCGCACGAGCGGTACGGCGAGGAGGTGCTCGCCTGCGTCATCCCGCGCGACCCCGCCCGGCCGCTCACGCTGGAGGAGCTGCGGGCCTTCTGCGACGGGCGGTTGGCGCACTACAAGATCCCGAGCGCGCTGCGCGTCCTGGACGCGTTCCCGATGACGGTGTCGGGGAAGGTCCGCAAGATCGAACTGCGGGAGCGGTACGCGGACGGATAGGCGCGGTACGCGGTCGGACAGGCGGCCTCCCGAGCCCGGACCCCCGGTCGAGCGCGGGGGTCCGCCGGTCGTGCGTGGAGGTCCGCCGGTCGCGCGTGGGGGGTCGTGTGTGGCCCGCGTGTGCGGCCCCCGGTGCCGAACCGTTCGCGTCGTCCGCCAATGATCACGTTCCCGCGCCGGTCGCGACCAGCTCCACCGCGGCCGCGTTCACCGGCTGCGGGGTGCCCGTGAGGTCCAGGACGAACAGGGCGACGCCCAGGCCGTCGGCACGGTCGCGGGCGTCGTCCGTGTATCCGGCGAGCGTGAAGCAGACACAGTCGCAGGACTCGGCCATCGCGGTCAGCCACAGGCATTCGACGTCGCGGGGCGCGGCCGGCTGGACCAGCGGGTGCACCTGCACCAGGACGCCGCGTGCGGCGAGCCCGACGCCGTGCGGCTGGCGCTGGTCGGCCCGGCGGATGTCCTTGTAGCCCAGCCAGCGCAGATAGAGGGCGACGGCGGTGACCGCGTCGCGCGCGGTGCGGATCGTGACCGGCTGGAACGTGGCCCGCGACGCGGCGGGCGCTTCCAAGGGCGGCTCGGCCGGGTCGCCGCCCCCGGTGCCCGACGGCTGGGCGGCGGCCGTGACGGGCACGCGCAGCACGGTCCCACAGGAGCAGCCCAGCTCCGGATGGGGCCACTGGTCCGCGCGTCCACAGCTTCCGCAGCGGACGGTGACCCAGTCCTCGTCCCAGGTGCGGTGGGTGACGTGGACCGGGGCGGCGCGCCGGTTCAGGGGCGGGGCGACCGGGGTGCCGCACGCACAGGGGTAGGCGGGCGCGGCGTACTGGTGCTCCCGCCCGCACTCCGGGCATCGCACCGCCATGGTCTCGCTCATGTCCCACCCCACCACCGAGCACACCGGGTCCCGTCGTGACAGCCCCCTCATCGTCCTCCAGCCGGGGGCCCACCGGCAGGGGAACACCGCGACAGGCGCGGGCGATTCGACGGTCCCGCCCTTGACGGCCTCCCCACCGACTCCTACATTGCTTCCAGATAGCAGAAATCAGTTTCCGTCATACGGAAATCAGGATCACGGAAGTGCTCGCGGCGGGGCGCGACGGGAGCGCGAGTCCGGCAGCTGAAGCAGGAGTACGCAATGGCTCGTATGACCGCTGCCCGCGCGGCAGTCGAGATCCTCAAGCGCGAGGGCGTCAGCGACGCGTTCGGCGTCCCCGGCGCCGCGATCAACCCCTTCTACGCCGCCCTGAAGGCAGCCGGCGGCATCCACCACACCCTCGCCCGCCATGTCGAGGGCGCCTCGCACATGGCCGAGGGCTACACCCGCACCCACCCCGGCAACATCGGGGTCTGCGTCGGCACCTCCGGGCCCGCCGGCACCGACATGATCACCGGGCTCTACTCCGCCACCGGGGACTCCGTCCCCATCCTCTGCATCACCGGCCAGGCACCCACCGCCGTGATCCACAAGGAGGACTTCCAGGCCGTCGACATCGCCTCCATCGCCCGCCCGGTCACCAAGATGGCGGTGACCGTCCTGGAGGCGGCGCAGGTCCCCGGCGTCTTCCAGCAGGCGTTCCACCTGATGCGCTCAGGCCGCCCCGGACCGGTCCTCGTCGACCTCCCGATCGACGTCCAGCTCACCGAGATCGAGTTCGATCCGGAGACGTACGAGCCGCTCCCCGTCTACAAGCCGGCCGCGACCCGCGCCCAGATCGAGAAGGCGATCGGGATGCTCAACGCCGCGAAGCGGCCGTTGATCGTCGCGGGCGGCGGTGTCATCAACGCCGACGCCGGCGAACTGCTCGTCGAATTCGCCGAGTCGACCGGCGTCCCGGTCGTCCCCACCCTCATGGGCTGGGGCGTCCTGCCCGACGACCACGAGCTGAACGCCGGCATGGTCGGCCTGCAGACCTCGCACCGCTACGGCAACGCGACCTTCCTCGCCTCCGACTTCGTCCTCGGCGTCGGCAACCGCTGGGCCAACCGGCACACAGGGAACCTGGACGTCTACACGGCCGGGCGGACGTTCGTCCACGTCGACATCGAACCCACGCAGATCGGCAGGATCTTCGCCCCCGACTACGGCATCGCCTCGGACGCCGGGGCCGCGCTGGAACTCTTCGTCCAGGTGGCGCGGGAGCTGAAGGCCGAGGGCCGGCTACCCGACCGCTCCGCGTGGGCGGCCGAGGCGCAGGACCGCAGGGCCCGCCTCCAGCGCCGTACCCACTTCGACGACGTCCCGATCAAGCCGCAGCGCGTCTACGAGGAGATGAACCGGGCCTTCGGCCCCGAGACCCGGTACGTCACCACCATCGGCCTCTCCCAGATCGCCGGCGCCCAGATGCTGCACGTCCACCGGCCCCGCCACTGGATCAACTGCGGCCAGGCGGGCCCGCTCGGCTGGACCGTCCCCGCCGCGCTCGGCGTCGCCAAGGCCGACCCGGAGGCGTCCGTCGTCGCCCTCTCCGGCGACTACGACTTCCAGTTCATGATCGAGGAGCTGGCCGTCGGGGCGCAGCACAGGATCCCGTACGTCCATGTCCTGGTGAACAACTCCTACCTGGGTCTCATCCGGCAGGCGCAGCGCGCCTTCGACATCGACTTCCAGGTCAACCTGGAGTTCGAGAACGTCAACTCGCCCGAGTTGGGTGTCTACGGCGTCGACCACGTCAAGGTCGCGGAGGGCCTCGGCTGCAAGGCGATCCGGGTGACCGACCCGGCCGACCTGGGCGCCGCCTTCGAGGAGGCGAAGAAGCTCGCCGCGCGGTACCGGGTGCCGGTGGTCGTCGAGGTCATCCTGGAACGGGTCACCGACATCTCGATGTCCACCACGAACGACATCAGCGCCGTCGTGGAGTTCGAGGAACTCGCGACCGAGCCATGGCACGCGCCGACGTCGATCAGGACGCTGAAGGTCTGACAGGGGCATCGTTCTGCACGTGGGCGGGGGCCGTGCGCCGGTGTGACCTCGCATGATGCGAGCCGCTTTGTCACACCGCCGCACGGCCCCCGTTTCCCCCGTGCCCCCCGATCTCTCTCTT
>NZ_LIQX01000501.1 GCF_001418475.1 Streptomyces ossamyceticus
CGTGGGGGTCCGTTCGGTTGGTGCCCGGGAGGCCAGGGGCTCCCCGGAGCGGGCCCGGCTACTCCACCGTCACCGACTTCGCCAGGTTGCGCGGCTTGTCGATGTCCCGGCCGAGGGCCAGCGCCGTGTGGTAGGCGAGGAGTTGGAGGGGGATGCCCATGAGGATCGGGTCGAGCTCGTCCTCGTTCTTGGGGACGAGGATCGTCTGGTCGGCCTTCTCCTGCTCCTGGTGGGCGACGGCGAGGATCTTGCCGCTGCGGGCCTTGATCTCCTCCAGGGCGGCGCGGTTCTTCTCCAGCAGGTCGTCGTCGGGGACGATCGCGACCGTGGGGAGGGCCGGCTCGATCAGGGCCAGCGGGCCGTGCTTCAGCTCGGAGGCGGGGTAGGCCTCGGCGTGGATGTACGAGACCTCCTTGAGCTTGAGGGAGGCCTCACGGGCGACCGGGTAGCCGCGGACCCGGCCGATGAAGAGCATCGAGCGGGCCTCGGCGTACTCCAGGGCCAGCTTCTTGATCTCCTCCTCCTGCTCCAGCATCTCGGCGATCTGGCCGGGCAGCTTGCGCAGGCCCTCGATGATCCGCTTGCCGTCACGGACGGAGAGGTCACGGGTACGGCCGAGGTGCAGGGCGAGGAGCGCGAAGGCCACCGTCGTGTTGGTGAAGCACTTCGTGGAGACCACGCAGACCTCGGGGCCCGCGTGGACGTAGATGCCGCCGTCGGCCTCGCGGGCGATCGCCGAGCCGACGACGTTCACCACACCGAGGACGCGGGCGCCCTTGCGCTTCAGCTCCTGGACGGCCGCCAGCACGTCGTAGGTCTCACCGGACTGGGAGACGGCGACGTAGAGGGTGTCGGGGTCCACGACCGCGTTGCGGTAGCGGAACTCGGAGGCCGGCTCGGCGTCGGCGGGGATACGCGCCAACTCCTCGATCATCTGGGCACCGATCATGCCCGCGTGGTACGAGGTGCCGCAGCCGAGGATCTTCACCCGGCGGATCTGGCGCGCCTCGCGGGCGTCCAGGTTGAGGCCGCCGAGGTGAACGGTGGAGAACCGGTCGTCGATGCGGCCGCGCAGCACACGGTCCACGGCGTCGGCCTGCTCGTGGATCTCCTTGTGCATGTACGTGTCGTGGCCGCCCATGTCGTACGAGGCCGCCTCCCACTCCACGGTGGTGGGCTCCGCGGTGGTGCGGGTGCCCTCCGTGGTGTAGGTGCGGAAGTCGTCGGCCTTGAGGGTGGCCATCTCGCCGTCGTCGAGGGTGACGATCTGGCG
The DNA here is from genome assembly GCF_001418475.1 of Streptomyces ossamyceticus. GTDB lineage: Bacteria > Actinomycetota > Actinomycetes > Streptomycetales > Streptomycetaceae > Streptomyces > Streptomyces ossamyceticus. Next base: position 1,274 of record NZ_LIQX01000501.1, read on the forward strand.
GGTGTGGGCGACCAGAGCGGCGATGTCCGAGGCGACGAACATCTCCTTCTCGCCGATGCCGAGGACGACCGGGGAGCCGTTGCGGGCGACGACGATACGGTCGTTGAAGTCGGCGTGCATCACGGCGATGCCGTAGGTGCCCTCGACGATGCGGACCGCCTGGCGGACCTTCTCCTCCAGGGTGGTGGCCTGGGAGCGGGCGATGAGGTGGGTGAGGACCTCGGTGTCCGTCTCGGAGAGGAACTCGACGCCGTCCGCCTCCAGCTTCTTCCGCAGGTCGGAGGCGTTGTCGATGATGCCGTTGTGGACGACGGCGACCTTGTTGTCGGCCGACATGTGCGGGTGGGCGTTCACATCGGACGGGGCGCCGTGGGTGGCCCAGCGGGTGTGGGCGATGCCGGTGGTGCCCTTGAAGCGCGCGGGGACCTTGGCCTCCAGGTCGCGGACCCGGCCCTTGGCCTTGACCATCTTCAGGCCGGCCGTCTTGGGCGAGGTGACCACGATGCCCGCCGAGTCGTAGCCCCGGTACTCCAGGCGCTGCAGGCCCTCCAGGAGCAGCGGCGCGACATCACGCTTGCCGATGTAGCCGACAATTCCGCACATATATGGGTATCCCGTTTCTCGGTCGGTGTGGACCGGGTCCGTGGCTTTCCCGTCAGCCGTAGACGATGCGGCGCAGCTGCCTGAGCGTGAGCTCCGGCGGCGCGACCGCCCGGTATTTCAGGTCCGCCTCGATCCGTTCGAAGATCGCCGCGTTCACCAGGCCCTGGGCCTGGAGCTCGCGGTGGCGGCGACGGACGTAGTCCTCCGTCGTCTCGTCAAAGTAGGCGAGCACGTCCTGGATCACCCGCAGCGCCTCGCCCCGGCTCAGGGGCGTGGACCGCGTCAGATGATCGACAAGTTCATCGTGCACCCGGTAGATCCTGAGGTACGGACGTGTGTTTCGCAAGAATCCTGCCCGATTTCGGGCAAGCCCTTGCCGGAGGGGGCCTGCGCGTGGCGGTCCCGGGCGGGTCACATGCGCTTGAGGACCGCCTGCTTGGCCAGCGTGAACTCCTCGTCCGTGAGGACGCCCGACCGGTGCAGCTCGCCCAGTTCGCGCAGGCGGCGCAGCAGGGCGTCGTGGTCGTCCCCGCCGTCGGCGGGCGCGAGCTGCTTCGGCGCGGTGTCCGCGGCGCTCGACGGGTGCGGCAGCCGGGCCTGTACGGCCGCCGCGACCAGCGCCATCAGCGGGTCCTTCTTGAAGCCCCACAGCTCCACCGAGTTGGGGTCGTACTTGGCCGGCGCCTTGGTCGGAGCGTTCCGCACGGTGAAGCGCAGGCAGCCGTTCTCCAGGCCCACCGAGGGCTGCCACTCCACGGCCGCGATGTCGGCCAGCGCCAGCGTCCGGGGTCCGGCCGCCGCCTTCGCGTCCTCGGTCTTCCAGTTCCACTCCAGGCGTACGTGCTCGCCGTCGAAGCTCGCCGTGCCGTCCCCGGCGGAGACGGAGAGCGGGACGACCGGACCCGGCAGCAGATACGCGCCCACCGCGTCGGCGGGCACCTGGTCCAGCAGCAGCGCGTTGCGTATCTCGTCCACGACGTACTCGGCGACCCCGTACCGGTCGGCGTCGACGCTCAGCTGGTACGGGTCGTTGTCGTCGGTGAGCCGGCCGCCCGTCACCTGGAGCAGCGGGTCGGCGCCGTCGCGCAGCCGCAGGCGCAACCGCCCCGACCTCCTGCCCTGTTCGAACGAGATCCCCGCCAACGCGCCCAGGGGGACGGAGAGTTCACCGAGGGTCTTGCGGAGGAGACTCACGCTCTTGTCGCGGCCCGGAGTGAGCCGCAGGGTGTCACCGTCGAAGGTCCACGACCCGTCCCGCTGGAGGATTTCCGCCATGCGGGGGATTCTTTCACCGGCCGCCCATCGAGATGGTCTAGACCTGGCGGCGCATTGCGGGGATGGTGGTGTCGTCCGTTCGGTTGTGGGAGGGAGCACGTCGTGAGACCGCGCCACAGATCGACTCGCCTGCTCGGTGCGCTGCTGCTCGTGGTGTCCGGGATCTTCGCCGTGGGAGCCGCGCCCGTGTCCGAGAACGCCGAAGCCACCACGGTCCCCCTCGGGCAGGTGATCCCGGCCCCCGCCCGGGTCGAGGCCGGGGGAACGCCGTACCGGCTGACGAGCGGCGCGCGTGTCGTCGTGGACGGCGGACCCGAGTCGCGCCGGGTGGGGGAGTACCTGGCGGGCCTCCTGCGGCCGTCGACCGGCTACCGGCTGCCCGTGACGGACCGGGCGAGGGGCGAAGGGGGCGATGTCCGGCTGCGGTTGGCCGCGCACGAACCGGCGCTCGGGCAGGAGGGGTACCGGCTGCGCAGCGCCCGCTCCGGTGTCACGATCACCGCCCGCACGGCCGCCGGCCTCTTCCACGGGGTGCAGACCCTGCGCCAACTGCTGCCCCCGGCGGTCGAGAAGGACTCCGTGCAGCAGGGACCCTGGACGGTCGCCGGCGGCACCGTCGAGGACGTGCCGCGCTACGGCTGGCGCGGGGCCATGCTCGACGTGTCGCGGCACTTCTTCACCGTCGACCAGGTCAAGCGGTACGTCGACCAGTTGGCGCTCTACAAGTTCAACAAGCTGCATCTGCATCTCTCCGACGACCAGGGCTGGCGCATCGCCGTCGACTCCTGGCCGCGGCTCGCCGCCCACGGCGGCTCCACCCAGGTCGGCGGCGGCCCGGGCGGCTTCTACACCAAGGCCGACTACCGGGAGATCGTCCGGTACGCGGCCTCCCGCCACCTGGAGGTCGTCCCCGAGATCGACATGCCCGGCCACACCAACGCCGCCCTCGCCTCCTACGCCGAGCTGAACTGCGACGGTGTCGCGCCCCCGCTCTACACCGGCACCGACGTCGGCTTCAGCTCGCTGTGCGTCGACAAGGACGTGACGTACGACTTCGTGGACGACGTCGTGCGGGAGCTGGCCGCGCTCACCCCCGGCCGGTACCTCCACATCGGCGGCGACGAGGCGCACTCCACCAGTCACGCGGACTACGTGACGTTCATGGACCGGGTGCAGCCGGTCGTCGCCCGGTACGGCAAGACCGTCGTCGGCTGGCACCAGCTCACCGGCGCGACCCCGGCGCGGGGCGCCCTCGCCCAGTACTGGGGCCTCGACGGCACCGAGCCGGAGGAGAAGGAGCGGGTCGCGGCCGCCGCGCGCAACGGGACGGGGATCGTCCTGTCGCCGGCCGACCGGATCTACCTCGACATGAAGTACGACAAGGACACGCGGCTGGGGCTCGACTGGGCGGGGTACGTGGAGGTGCGGCGGTCCTACGACTGGGATCCGGGCGCCTATCTGGCGGGGGCGGGGGTGCCGGAGTCCGCGGTGCGGGGGGTCGAGGCGCCGCTGTGGACGGAGACGATCGTGACGCCGGCCGACATGGATCAGATGGTGTTCCCGAGGCTGCCGGGTGTGGCCGAGCTGGGCTGGTCGCCGGCGGGTGCGCTGGGCTGGGAGGGGTATCGCCTGCGGCTGGCTGCGCAGGGGGAGCGGTGGGAGGCGCTCGGGAT
>NZ_LIQX01000502.1 GCF_001418475.1 Streptomyces ossamyceticus
AGGGTGGGCCGCAGGCCCGTCCCTCCAGGGGCGCGGGGAACTGCGCGAGAGACCACGACGGACCCGCACCCGCCGAACAAACAGCGCTCCCCCGAGCCCATAGGCGCCCGGCGCCCACCCCAGACCACCCTTGTGGGTGACCCAGCCCCGCGCACACGTGACGGTAGCGTGCCAGGAGTGATCGAGCCGCACGCCCCCGCACCCCTAGGCGCCCCACCGTCACGGCGCGACCGAGGAGCCCCCGGCAGCGGCCCCGGTGACGGCCACGACGAGCACGACGGCACACTCGGCGGACCCGGCCTCCCCGGCGGAGCCGCCCGGCTCCCCGTCCGCCCCGGAGTCGGTCGTTTTCTCGTGCTCGCCGGTGTCTTCGTCTGCGCGGCCTGCGGACTCGTCTACGAACTCGAACTCGTCGCCCTCGCCTCGTACTTGATCGGCGACTCCGTCACCCAGGCCTCCGTCGTCCTCTCCGTCATGGTCTTCGCCATGGGCATCGGCTCCCTCGCCGCCAAACGCCTCCGCCCCCGCGCGGCCTTCGGATTCGGCGCCATCGAGGCCGCACTCGCCCTCGTCGGCGGCTCCAGTGCCCTCGCGCTGTACGCCGCGTTCGCGTGGACCGGCGGCTGGGGCGGCGTGTGGGCCTCCGGCTCCCGCTATCTCCTCGTCGCCTTCTCCCTGGCCATCGGTCTGCTCATCGGCGCCGAGGTCCCCCTCCTGATGGAGCTGATCCAGCGCATCCGCCGCCAGGACGCGGGCGGCGCGGTCGCCGACCTGTTCGCCGCGGACTACGTCGGCGCGCTGGTCGGGGGCCTCGCCTTCCCCTTCCTCCTGCTGCCCTGGCTCGGCCAGCTGACCGGCGCCCTGCTCACCGGCACGGTCAACGCCGTGGTCGGCGGCACCCTCGTCCTCGGTCTGTTCCGCCACGACCTGAGCCGCCGCGCCCGCTGGCTGCTGGTCGGCGCCAACGCCGCCGTCCTCGCCCTGCTCGCCTCGGCCGCCGTACACGTCGACGACTTCGAACGGGCCGCCCGGCGCGCGGTGTACGGCAACGACGTCCGCGTCGCCGTGCAGACGGACGTCCAGGAGATCGTCCTCACCGGCGGCCGCCACGGCCGGCCCCTCTCCCTCTACCTCGACGGCCGTCTGCGGATCAGCGGCCGCGACGAGCACCGCTACCACCGGGCCCTCGTCCACCCCGCGATCGACGCCGGCCCGCACGCCCGCGTCCTCGTCCTGGGCGGCGGCGACGGCCTCGCCGCCCGCGAGGTCCTGCGCCACGACGGCGTACGGCGGGTGGACGTCGTCGAACTCGACCCGGGTGTGCTGCGCCTCGCCCGCACCGACCCGGCGCTCTCCGCCCTCAACGGCCACGCCTACGACGACGCCCGCGTCCACGCCGTCACGGCCGACTCCTTCACCTGGCTCCGGCACACCCGACCGGCCGCCCCGTACGACGTCGTGATCGCCGACCTCCCCGACCCCGGCATCACGGACAGCGCGAAGCTGTACTCGCAGGAGTTCTACGGCCTCGCCCGCGAGGTCCTCGCGGAGGACGGCCGTAGA
>NZ_LIQX01000503.1 GCF_001418475.1 Streptomyces ossamyceticus
GCCGGGACCCCGTCAGCGGTCGGCCGGGACCCCGTCAGCGGTCGGGTTCGGGGTCCTTCAGCCAGTTGATGAGTTCCGACGAGAACGCCACCGGGTCCTCCTCGTGCGGGAAGTGCCCGAGCCCGTCGAACAGCCGCCAGCGGTAGGGGGCTTCGACGTACTCGCCGGAGCCCGCCGCGCTGCGCGTGCGCATCACCGGGTCGAGTGACCCGTGCAGATGGAGCGTCGGCACGCGCACCGGCCGCTTCATGCGCCGGTTGAACTGGATGCCGTCGGGGCGGGCGAGGGAGCGCACCATCCACCGGTACGGCTCGATCGAGCAGTGTGCCGTCGACGGGATGCAGATCGCCCGCCGGTACGCCTCCACGGCCTCGTCGTCGGGCAGCCGCGGCCCCGACCACTCCCGGATCAGCCGGCCCACCAGGGCGCCGTCGTCCGCGGTCAGCTGCCGCTCGGGGATCCAGGGCCGCTGGAAGCCCCAGATGTAGGACCCGGCGGCGGTCTGCTTGACGTCCGACAGCATCGCCGAGCGCCAGCGTCTCGGGTGCGGCATCGAGGAGACCGCGAGCCGCCGCACGAGCTTGGGACGCATCACGGCGGCCGTCCACGCCAGATAACCGCCGAGGTCGTGCCCGACCAGCGCGGCGTCGGGCTCACCGAGTGACCGGATGACGCCCGTGATGTCCAGGGCGAGGTTGGCCGGGTCGTAGCCGCGGGGCGTTCGGTCGCTGCCGCCGACGCCGCGCAGGTCCATGGCGACAGCGCGGAACCCGGCGTCGGCGAGCGCGACCAGCTGGTGCCGCCAGGTCCACCAGAACTGGGGGAAGCCGTGCAGCAGCATCACCAGCGGTCCGTCGCCGACTTCGGCGATGTGGAAGCGGGCGCCGTTGGCGGCGACGTCCCGGTGGATCACCTCTTTCGCGCCGGGCACGTCGAGTCGTACGACCGAGGCGGGCAGGCCGGAGGCGGCTGAGGTGGCGGGGTCCGTCATGAGGTCGAGCGTGCCACAGCCTCGACACCGCCGTCGGTCCGGGCGGGCCGGCGGGGGTGCGGTTTGGCGTTCTGGAGCACTCCGGCGGTCTGCTTCATGGACGCGGCGACCTTCTGCGGGCCCTGCCCCTTCTTGGCCTTCTTCGAGAAGGCGACACCGATGAGCGCCAGGACGACGGCGACCACCACGTTCGCCGCGAACGACAGCAGGAAGCAGATCGCCAGGTTCCAGTCGCTCCAGGTGCGGATGCCGTACGCCAGTGCGAAGCTGAGCATCGGCAGGGAGAAGATCAGCACCGCGCCGGCTGCCGTGAACGCCCCACCGCCGACCAGACCGCGCTTGACGTCCTGCCTGAGCTGGGCCTTCGCCAGCGCGATCTCGTCGTGCACCAGTGCGGACATCTCGGCCGTCGCCGAGGCGAACAGCTGGCCGACACTGCGTTCGGCACCGACCGGGCTGCCGTCGGGTGCGCTCATCGGGGTCTCCCTCATCTGCGTCCGGAAGCGCCCCCGCCCCGTACGGGCCTCGACTGAAAGGCCGCGTCGTACGGTGCCGGGGGCGCCCTGCGTTTTGTACGGTCCTGTCAGATCATGCCGGACCGTCGTCCCCGTCGCTTGCCCCGCCCGCCACTTCGGCAAGCCTGCGGTGCTCGGCGGCCTTGCGCTCGTAGATCTCGGCCATGCGCAGGTGGTACGCCGGGTCGTCCTGTTCATAGATGTCGGGGATGCCGTCGAGGTCCTCGTCGCGGTGCTCCTCCGCCCACAGCGCCTGGTACTTCGCGTTGCGCAGCTTCAACAGGACGGTCGCCAGGAGCGCCGCGATGAGCGACCCCGTGAGCACGGCAGCCTTGACGCCGTCGGTGAGCGCCGGGTCGCCCTCGAAGGCGAGTTCACCGATGAGCAGCGACACGGTGAAGCCGATCCCGGCGAGGGCGGAGACGGCCAGGACATCCGGCCAGACCAGGTTCTCGGAGAGGGAGGCACGGGTGAAGCGGGCGGTCAGCCAGGTCCCGCCGAAGATCCCGACCGCCTTGCCGACGACCAGCCCGAGCATCACACCGAGCGTCTCCGGCTGGGTGAACACCTTCCCCAGCGCCCCACCCGACACGGTGACACCCGCACTGAACAGGGCGAACAGTGGCACGGCCAGCCCCGCCGAGAGGGGGCGCACGAGGTGCTCGACGCGCTCGCCGGGGGAGTGCTCCTCCCCCTCGTTCCGGGTGCAGCGCAGCATCAGGCCCATCGCGACACCGGCGATGGTGGCGTGGACGCCGCTGTTGTACATCAGCCCCCAGACGACGACGGCGAGCGGAACGTACACGTACCACCCGCGCACCCCCTTCCTGAGCAGCAGCCAGAAGAGGGCGAGGCCCGCGAAGGCGCCGCCGAGCGCGGCGAAGTCGAGGCCGTCGGTGAAGAAGATCGCGATGATCAGGATCGCGAAGAGGTCGTCGACGACGGCGAGCGTGAGCAGGAACGCGCGCAGCGCGGACGGCAGCGAGGTCCCGATGACGGCCAGCACGGCGAGCGCGAACGCGATGTCGGTGGCCGTGGGCACGGCCCAGCCGGCGAGCGATCCGCCGCCGCCGACGTTGGTGAGGGTGTAGACGAGCGCCGGTACGGCCATGCCGCACAGGGCGGCGACCACGGGCAGTACGGCCGCCTTGGGGTCCCGGAGGTCACCCGCGACGAGCTCGCGCTTGAGTTCGATGCCGGCGACGAAGAAGAAGATCGCGAGGAGTCCGTCGGCGGCCCAGTGGGCGACGGAGAGGTTCAGGCCGAGGGCCTCGGGCCCGAAGTGGAAGTCGCTGACGCTCTCGTAACTGCTGTGCAGGGCGGGGACGTTCGCCCAGATCAGCGCGGTGACGGCGGCGAGGAGCAGCAGCACACCGCCGACGGTCTCCGTGCGCAGCGCGTCCGCCACGAAGGTCCGCTCGGGCAGGGAGAGCCGGTCGAGGACCTTCCGGGCGGGGGTGGGGCGGGATGCGGCCACGGCGGGGACCTCCGGTCGAGGGCAGGACAAAACGCTCGCCGACCAGACTTCCCGGCACACCTGATTGTTTAGTCTACCTAAGGGCACGGCTGGGGGCACCTGGTGGGTGGATCACCGGGTGCCCCTCGGGACGTGTCTCATCGTCGGCCCTCGACGGGGCGGCGGCCACCCGGCCACCGCCCCGGGCGGGTTCAGCCCTGAGAACGCGATCTCAGTCCTCGCTGGGCGCCGCCGGCAGCTTGGTCTGGATGAGGTCCATGACCGTGGAGTCCGTGAGCGTGGTGACGTCACCGAGCTGACGGTTCTCCGCCACGTCGCGCAGCAGGCGCCGCATGATCTTGCCGGAGCGGGTCTTCGGCAGCTCCGCCACCGGCAGGATCCGCTTGGGCTTGGCGATCGGGCCGAGGGTCGCGCCGACGTGGTCGCGCAGTTCGCCGACGAGGGTCTCGGTCTCGGCCGCCGTGCCACGCAGGATGACGAAGGCGACGATGGCCTGCCCGGTGGTCTCGTCGGCGGCGCCGACCACGGCCGCCTCCGCGACGGACGGGTGGGAGACGAGCGCGGACTCCACCTCGGTGGTGGAGATGTTGTGGCCGGAGACCAGCATGACGTCGTCGACGCGGCCGAGGAGCCAGATGTCCCCGTCGTCGTCCTTCTTCGCCCCGTCCCCGGCGAAGTACTTGCCCTCGAACCGCGACCAGTACGTGTCGAGGAATCGCTGGTCGTCGCCCCAGATGGTGCGCAGCATCGACGGCCACGGCTCGGTGAGCACCAGATAGCCGCCACCGCCGTTGGGCACCTCGTTCGCCTCGTCGTCGACGACGGTCGCGGCGATGCCCGGCAGCGGCCGCTGCGCGGAGCCCGGCTTGGTCTCGGTGACGCCCGGCAGCGGGGAGATCATCATCGCGCCGGTCTCGGTCTGCCACCAGGTGTCCACGATGGGCGTCCGGTCCGCACCGATGTGCTTGCGGTACCAGATCCACGCCTCGGGGTTGATCGGCTCGCCCACCGAACCCAGCACACGCAGGCTGCCGAGGTCGAACTTGGCGGGGATGTCGTCGCCCCACTTCATGAACGTACGGATGGCCGTGGGCGCCGTGTACAGGATGGTCACGCCGTACTTCTGCACGATCTCCCAGAAGCGGCCCTGGTGCGGGGTGTCGGGCGTGCCCTCGTACATGACCTGGCTCGCGCCGTTGGCCAGCGGTCCGTAGACGATGTACGAGTGGCCGGTGACCCAGCCGACGTCGGCCGTGCACCAGTACACGTCCGTCTCGGGCTTGAGGTCGAAGACGGCGTGATGCGTGTACGCCGTCTGGGTGAGGTAGCCACCCGAGGTGTGCAGGATGCCCTTCGGCTTACCGGTGGTGCCCGAGGTGTACAGGATGAACAGCGGGTGCTCGGCCCCGAACGCCTGCGGGGTGTGCTCGGCGGACTGCCGGTCGACGATGTCGTGCCACCACACGTCGCGGCCGTCGGTCCAGGCGACGTCCTGGCCGGTGCGGCGGACGACGAGGACGTGCTCGATGGTGCCCGCCTTGGCGACCGCGTCGTCCACGGCCGGCTTGAGCGCGGAGGGCTTGCCGCGCCGGTAGCCGCCGTCGGAGGTGATGACGACCTTGGCGTCGGCGTCCTGGATGCGGGTCGCGAGCGCGTCCGCGGAGAAGCCGCCGAAGACGACGGAGTGCGCGGCACCGATGCGGGCGCACGCGAGCATCGCCACGGCGGTCTCCGGGATCATCGGCATGTAGACGGCGACCCGGTCGCCGGCCTGGACGCCCAGCTCCAGCAGGGCGTTCGCCGCCTTGCTCACCTCGTCCTTGAGCTCGGCGTAGGTGATGGCCCGGCTGTCCCCGGGCTCGCCCTCGAAGTGGATGGCGACCCGGTCGCCGTGGCCGGCCTCGACATGGCGGTCGACGCAGTTGTACGCGACGTTGAGCTCGCCGTCCTTGAACCACTTGGCGAACGGCGGGTTCGACCAGTCCAGGGTCTCGGTCGGCTCCTTGGCCCAGGTCAGCCGCCGGGCCTGAGCCGCCCAGAAACCGAGCCTGTCAGCCTTGGCCTGTTCGTACGCCTCTGCCGTGACGTTGGCGTTCGCCGCCAGGTCACCGGGCGGCGCGAAGCGTCGCTCCTCCTTCAAGAGGTTGGCCAGGCTTTCGTTGCTCACGACATCTCCCTTGCGGTGCTTTGCCGGGGCGACCGTTGTGTCCCAGGCCACAGCTCATCAGACCCGAACCCCCCATGACAAGGGCCTTCCCAGGATTGGTTTAGACCTGTGGGCGGGTGGCCCCACGCACATGGGGCCACCCGTTGTCACGGACCGGCGGGAGAAACGGTTCAGACGCGCGTGTCGTGCAGAGCCGTCCCCTTCGGCCCGGCCTCTCCCGTCGTTCCGGCCACTCGGTCGAAGACGCCGCTGTCCGGGGCGTCCTCCGTGAGCAGGTAGGCCTGGGCCTCGCCCACGTGGAAGTACATCCCGTGCAGTTCGAGGGTGCCTTCGCGCAGGGCGCGCTCGACGCACTCGTGCGCCCGCAGATGGGTCAACTGCTGGATGACGTTGGTCAGGCACAGTTGCTCGACCGCGTCGGCAGGCTCCCGTCCGGCGATACGCGCCCAGGGCCGGTTCTTGTCGGTGGCGCGTTCCAGGCTGGGCAGGCCGTGCCGCAGCCATCGCCCGAGCGGGGTCCGGGAGCCACGGGCGTCGGTGGTGAGCAGGGCCTGCATCGCACCGCAGCCGGAGTGCCCGCAGACGGTGATGGACCGCACCTTCAGCACCTCCACCGCGTACTCGATGGCCGCCGCCACCGAGTCGTCGGCGCTCTCCTCGCCCTGCATGGGCACCAGATTGCCGACATTGCGTACGACGAAGAGGTCGCCGGGCCCGCTGGACGTGATCATCGAGGTGACGAGCCGGGAGTCGGCGCAGGTGAGGAAGAGCTGCGAGGGCTGTTGGCCCTCCCGCGCGAGCCGCGCCAGCTCACGGCGTACCAGGGGAGCGGTGTTGGTCTGGAACGCGCTGATGCCGCGGGCCAGTTGATGGCTGCTCGGCCCTTCTGCCGGCTCCTCGGCAGGGCTGCCGGCGGGGGTGGGTGCCGGGGCCGCGCACTGGTGGTTGCGCCATGCCGTCCAGGGCCGGCAGCGGCAGTCGGCCGCGGAGGTGCCCGCGGGTTCGGCGATACGGGTCCCGGCGCGTCCGGTGATCTCCACGGAACCACCGCGCGCGAGGTGGGCGTGCTGCCAGTCCTGGAGGGACTCGTACGCCGCGTGGTCCATGAACGACCCGTCCAGCTCCACCACCGTCTCGGCACCCTGCGGTACCTGGTGCAGGGCACGGCTGAGGCGGGGCACGGCGAGGAACGTCAACTGACCCCGGACATGGACGTGATGGACCCCGTCCTTCTGCTCGTGGGTGATACGGGTGCGGGTGAGGCGGTGCAGGGCGACGCCGACGGCCACGGCGATGCCGAGCGCGACGCCTTCCAGTACCCCGAGGAGGACGACCCCGAGGGTCGTGACCGCGTAGACGAGCACCTCTCGGTGGCGGGTGACCGTGCGGATGTGGTGCAGGGACACCATCTGGAGCCCGACGGCCATCACCAGCGCGGCGAGCGACGCGAGGGGGATCAACTCCAGGGCGGGGACCAGGAACAGCGCGGCCGCCACCACCCAGACGCCGTGCAGCATCGTGGAGTTCCGGCTGACGGCGCCGGCGCGGACGTTGGCCGTGCTGCGGACGGCGACGCCCGCGATGGGCAGGCCCCCGAGGGCTCCGGAGACGACGTTGGCCGCGCCCTGGCCGCGCAGCTCGCGGTCGAGGTCCGAGCGCCGTACGTCGGTCCGGCCCGCCGCCAGCTTGTCCATGGCGACGGCACCGAGCAGCGACTGCACGCTGCACACCAGGGTCGTGGTGAGGACGGCGGCGACCAGGCCGAGCACGGGGCCCTCGGGCAGCCCGGCCAGGGCGTGGCTGCGCCAGGACGGCAGTTCGACCTTGGGCAGGCTGAGCCCGGCGAGCACGGCGGCCGCCGTG
>NZ_LIQX01000504.1 GCF_001418475.1 Streptomyces ossamyceticus
CCCCCAAACGTTCTCCTCCTCCCGCGCCTCCCCTCACACCGCCGTCTCTCCTGGAGCTCCCGCCTTGCCGCAGTCCCGTGTCCCGAGCGCCGCCGATCTGGTCCTCACCGGCGGTCCCGTCCACACCGTCGACCCCGCCCGCAGCCGCGCCACCGCGGTGGCCGTGCACGACGGGAGGATCATCGCCGTCGGCCACGACGAGGTGCACGCCCTGATCGGGCCGCGAACCGAGGTCGTCGACCTCGCCGGGAAGCTGCTGCTGCCCGGCTTCCAGGACGCCCATGTGCACCCGCAGGGCGCGGGCCTGGAACTCGGCCTGTGCCATCTCGGCGACACCGTCGACCCCGCCGCGTATCTGCGCAGGATCGCGGAGTACGCCGACCGGCACCCGGACGCCGAGTGGATCACCGGCGGGGGCTGGTCGTTGGAGGCGTTCCCCGGCGGCGCCCCGACGGCGGCGGCCCTCGACGCGATCGTCCCGGACCGGCCGGTGTTCCTGCCCAACCGGGACCACCACGGCGCCTGGGTGAACAGCGTGGCGCTGGAGCGGGCCGGCATCGACGCCCGGACCCCGGACCCCGTCGACGGCCGGATCGAACGCGACGGCGACGGCAACCCGACCGGCATGCTCCAGGAGGGTGCCGTCCATCTCGTGGGCCGACTGGTGCCCGCCCCCACCGCCCAGGAGCAACTGGCCGCGCTGCTGCGCGCCCAGAGCGTGCTGCACTCCCACGGTGTGACCGCCTGGCAGGACGCGATCGTCGGCGCGTACGCCAACATGGCGGACCCGGCGCCCTCGTACCGGGCGGCCCTGGACCGAGGGCTCCTCACCGCCCGGGTGGTCGGCGCGCTGTGGTGGGACCGGGAGCGGGGTGCCGAGCAGATACCCGAACTCGTCGCACGGCGGGAGGAGTTGAGCGGAGACCGGTTCCGCGCCGGAACGGTGAAGATCATGCAGGACGGCATCGCCGAGAACCACACGGCGGCCATGCTCGACCCGTACCTCACCGGCTGCGGCTGCGCCTCGGGCACCAGCGGCATCAGCTTCGTCGAACCCGGCGAGCTGAAGAAGTACGTCACGGAACTCGACGCGCTCGACTTCCAGGTCCACTTCCACGCGCTCGGCGACCGCGCGGTGCGTGAGGCGCTCGACGCGGTGGAGGCCGCCCGTGCCGCCAATGGCAACCGGGACACCCGCCATCACCTGGCGCACCTCCAGGTCGTGCACCCCGACGACGTCCGGCGTTTGCGGGGGCTGGGCGCGGCCGCGAACCTACAGATGCTGTGGGCCGCCCACGAACCGCAGATGGACGAACTCACGCTGCCGTTCCTGGGGCCCGAACGCGGCGCCCGTCAGTACCCGTTCGGGGATCTGCTGCGGGCGGGGGCGACCCTCGCCGCGGGCAGCGACTGGCCTGTCAGCAGCCCCGACCCGTTGCAGGCCATCCATGTCGCCGTCAACCGCGTCTCCCCCGACGCGCCGGACGGCACCCCCGAGTTCCTGCCCGGGCAGCGTCTCGACCTGGGCACCGCCCTCGCCGCCTACACGGCGGGCAGCGCCCATGTGAACCATCTGGACGCCCTCACCGGCAGCATCACCGTCGGCAAGGCGGCCGACCTGGTCGTCCTCGACCGGGACCCGTTCGCCGGACCGCCGGAGGAGATCGCGGCCACCCGGGTCCTGGAGACGTTCGTGGACGGCCGCCGGGTCCACGCGGCACCCGACGCCTGACCCTGAGGTCAGCCGTCAGCCGTCAGCCGTCGCGAGGGTCAGGGCATCGAACCGTCGGAGTTCCAGGCGATCATGAGGAAGACGGCGAAGGCGGCGAACACGGCGAGGAAGAGCACCGCGCCGCAGGTGGTCGCGGCGAGCTTCGCCCGGGCCGGAGGCTTCGCGGTGGCGTACTCCGGCCGCTCCGGCAGATAGTGCACGGTGACGATGTCCCCCTCGACGGTGGTCGAGGGACCGTCCTCCTCGTCGAAGCGGATGAGGCGCCCGTCGCGGGTCGTGAACTCGTAGACGTGGTGCAGCGTCGTGTGCACCTGGTTGTTCCCGCCGCCGCTCGTCGTCGTGTAGGTCCTGACGCAGCGCGCCTGGGCGGTGATTCCTCTGGTCCAGGCGTCGTTGACGCGACGGGAGCGGCGGACCAGAGCGACGGCCGCGCCCACCGCGAAGACGATCAGGAGGATGGGTACGAGGTTGAACAGAGCTTCCATGGGGTCCCCCTGGAGGGCGTACGCCGACTCGATGACGGCCGTACGGGAACATACCGGGACGATTCACCAACACTTCCGCACACCGTCCGCGAAGCCTCTGCGTTCACCCGCCCATACACCCTTACGCCACCGCGTCCAGCATCAGCGGCATCTGGGGCGCGCTGCGGAACGTGTGTGACGCACCGCCAACGGCGTCACTGGCCCAGTGGACCCGCGGCGCCGGCGCCAACCAGCGCTTCAGGCGCGGAACGCGCTCGGTACGCTCCTGCTCGGGCCGGCGGCCGCGGTGGGCGCCGGTGTCATCGACGAACCTCTGCGCACCGGGGGCACCCTGAGGTACCCCTTCCTGCCGACGTTCGCCGTCGGCGGGGCCATCGGAGCGGGCTGCCGTCTGCGCCCGCAGGACGTCAGGCGGCAGCGGACGATCGTCGCCACAGGGCTCGCCGAGCCGCTGCAACTCGCGCGGGAGCTGCACGGCTTGGTCGCCCACCATGCGACGGGCAGCATCACGCAGGCGCAAGCCGCCGGGGTGATCCACGAGAGCGCGCCGCAGCAGATCGGCCCCCTCGCGGCGTCGACGCTGCGCCGCCTTGGCCGGTGAACGCCTGGCGAGGAGCGACAACCCGTATGACGGCACGCCCTGGCTCGGCACCGAGGTCGCGCGGCTGACCTCGCCGGAGAAGATGAGCCTGGTGAGGGGCCTTCCGGCCGCCGGTCCAGCACGCCTCCCCATGCCGGACCGGCGTCCGTACGGATGCCCCGGTGTGTGACGCATGTGTTCCGAACTCTTGACGGCCGCCGTCTGACTGCGTAGACATGACAGCGCAGACATGACTACGCAGTCAGACACACCGCGTCTGACATGATGGCGTTCGGTCGTGCGGTCACCGGGAGGCACCATGACGCGAGGGGCAGGGCGGGGCGGGAGTTCCGCCGCGCCGCGCAGTGTGGACGTCGCCCGGGTGGCCGGGGTCTCGCAGAAGACGGTGTCACGGGTCTTCAACGACGAGCCGTACGTCTCCACCGAGGTCCGCCGGCGCGTCCTCGACGCCGCCGAGCAGCTCGGCTACCGGCGCAACAACGCCGCCCGCGCACTGGCCTCGGGGCGCACCCGTTCGATCGGCGTGGTGACGCTGGGGACGGCCCTGTACGGGCCCGCCTCGCTGCTCATGGGTGTCGAGCGGGTCGTCCGGGACACCGGGTACGCGCTCCGCGTGGTCAACACGGTGGAGGGCGACCCCGCGGGCGTCGCCGGTGCCGTCGGCTCGCTCCTCGACCAGGGAGTGGACGGCATCGTGATCTCCGAGCCGATCGACGAGATCGACGAGGAGCGCACGGAGCCGGACGCCTCGCCGCGGGTGGACGTGCCGGTGCTCGTCATCGGCGCGCCGTCGCCGGTCACCGCGCCCGCGGTGCTGACGGCGGGCAACTGCGCCGATGTGATGGCCCGTACGGCGACCGAGCATCTGCTGGCCCTCGGTCACCGGACGGTCCACCATCTGGCCGGACCCCAGCGGTGGTACGCGGCGCGGGACCGGCTGCGGGGGTGGCGGGCGGCGCTGGACGACCACGGCAGGGACGTGCCGGCGGTCGTCCGCGGCGACTGGTCCGCCCCCTCCGGTTACGCGGCCGGACGGCGACTGGCCGAGGACGCAGACGTCACCGCGGTGTTCGCCGCCAACGACGACATGGCCATCGGTCTGATCCGGGCGCTGACGGAGGCCGGGCGGCGCGTCCCGGAGGACGTCAGTGTCGTCGGGTTCGACGACATCNNACCCGCCGCTGACCACCGTGCGCCAACCCTTCGACGCGGTGGCGCAGGAGGGGCTGAAACGGCTCGTCCACGCCATCGAGAACCCCGACGCGGATCATCTGCCGTCGAGCGACCCGCCGATCGACCTGATCGTGCGCGCCTCCACCGCCCCTCCGCCGAGCCGGACGACCCCGGCCCGCGGACGGCGTACCGCCTGACCCTCGCCC